>CAZAUP010000008.1:244-31775 GCA_964488415.1 uncultured Lachnospiraceae bacterium | reverse complement strand
ATGAACTTCTTTAACAGCTTTGTGGACAAGGGATTAATCGAGCGTCTGAATCATGTGCTTCATTCCGAGTTCGGTCATGTGACCTATACGGAGGCGGTCGAGCTCTTAGAGAAAAACAATGACAAATTTGACTATAAGGTAAGCTGGGGCTGTGACCTGCAGACAGAGCATGAGCGTTATCTGACGGAGGAAATTTTTAAAAAGCCGGTATTTGTAACGGACTATCCGAAGGATATCAAGGCGTTTTATATGAAGATGAATCCGGATAATAAGACCGTTGCAGCAATGGATCTGCTTGTTCCGGGCATTGGTGAAATCATCGGCGGAAGTCAGAGAGAGGATGATTATGACAAGTTATACAGGCGAATGGAAGAGCTGAAGTTAAATCCGGAGGATTATGAGTTTTATTTGGATTTGCGGAAATATGGTTCTGCAAGACATGCGGGATTTGGTCTTGGCTTTGAGCGCTGTGTAATGTACCTGACGGGTATCGGTAACATCCGTGATGTGGTTCCGTTCCCAAGAACCGTAGGAACCTGTGATTTGTAAATAGCAGAAAAGGAGGCGTTTATGAAGCCGGAAGCGATATTTCCCAATATAGGTAACACGAAACTTCCGTATGTAACCCCTGCTGTTGGATTAAATAAAGAACAGTGTCCGATTGTACGCGAAAACGGATATATGGTTCCGCAGTTGATTTTTGGTGTAGAAGGGGAAGGGATTTTAGAGACAGAGGGTAAGCTGTTTGAGATAGCCGAGGGAGGGATTTTTTTCCTCCCGGAAGGCAGAGAGCATCGGTATCATGGAAAAGGGAAATGGATAACCAGCTGGATACATTTGGCGGGTGACGGTATGCAGCAGACACTGGAGTGTCTCGGCTTAAAGGATGCCATTGTGATAAACAACATGGATACATCCCGCTGCGACCGTATTATGCGTCAGATTCTGACGGAGTTAAAGAATGACCGCCTGCACGGTATGGAGCGCTGTTCTGTGCATCTGTACGAGCTGGTGATGGAGTTTTATATGCTGCAGCATGAACAAACACAGCCGCCGAGCAAGGGGATGCAGAGGCTGCTGCCGCTTTTAGACTATATCGATGAGCATATTACGGAGCAGATGACACTGGCGGATTTGGCCAATGTTATGAACGTGACACCACAGCATTTATGCCGTACCTTTAAAGAGGCACTTTCCATGCGTCCGTTTGAGTACATTACGAGACGGCGGATTCAGATTTCCAAGCGTTATCTGGCGGATCGGACCATGAAGATTGCGGCAGTGGGGCAGATGGTTGGTATTCGCGATGTCAGCTACTATTGCTATAATTTTAAGAAGCTGGAAGGTATTACGCCGAACGAGTTTAGGGCACAGAACTTTTAACGGTATGCTGAATCAGGGGCTCTGAGGGGAAGATGGGAGGCCATATATGGATTTTAGAAAACGGCTGGTTGTGGCTTTTATGATAATGACGCTGTTTCCGATGCTGTTGCTGGTGAGTCTAGGCTTTGTTATTATCAAATATCAGGGCGCAGTCATGGCGCAGAGCTATAATACCGAGGTGGATGCTTTGCAGGCATTGCAGAATCCGGTGCAGGTGCTAAATCGTCTGACCAGAAGTGCATTCAATGAGATTAAAACCGTATCGGGAAAAAATCCGGAGCGTATGCTGGAAATATCCTATTTGCAGGAGCTGAATAAAAGTCTGGGTGAGAGACAGGCTTTTTTGGTCGTTCATAAAAATGGTGAAGTAGTGTATTGCGGAGATGCTGAGGTCTATGAGAAGGTGGAGGATTCACTGACGGCTTATGGGACGTATACCGCCAATATTGACGGTGGTATGTACATTAACGGAAAGATTCCGTATTTGTTAAAACAACATGATTTTGTATTTTCAGATGGGGAGCCGGGCAGTGTTTATATTATTTCTGATGTCAGCACGCTGATGCCACAGACAAAGAATACGATTCTGCAGGCGGTAGGCTCCATTTTAATCGTATTATTCTTAACCGGTATGTTTTTGATTATCTGGCTGTATGCCGGCATTCTGAAACCAATTAATAAATTAAAGGCGGCAACAAGGCGGGTGAAGGAGGGGGATTTAAATTTCCGGCTGGAAAAAACCGGCGAGGATGAAATCGGGGAGCTCAGTACCGATTTTGAAAATATGAGGGCGCATTTGAAAAGTGAGATTGATGCGAGAATTCAGTATGAGCAGGATTTACGGAATTTAATCGGAAATATTTCCCATGACCTGAAAACGCCGCTCACTGCCATAAAAGGCTATGCGGAGGGGATGATGGACGGTGTGGCGGATACTCCGGAAAAGCAGGAAAAGTATTTAAAAACAATTCGGAGCAAGGCAGAGGATATGACGCGGCTGGTAGAGGAGCTGGCCTTGTATACACAGATTGATTGCAAATCTTATCCGTATTATTTTGAAAAGGTTCGGCTTTCGGATTTTTTTGCAGATTGTATCGAGGAGGATAAGCCGGAGCTTGAAGCAAAGCAGATTTCTATTTCATTGAACAACAGACTTTTGGAGGAGGAAGAGGTTTATGCGGACCGTGAACAGTTAAAACGTGTTACCATGAATATTCTTGGGAATGCGGTAAAATACTTATCCAAAGAAAGCGGCAGCATAACAATTACACTTTTAGACGAGGGGAAATATATCCGCACGGAAATAAGCGATACCGGAGCGGGAATTGCAGAGGCGGATTTGCCTCATGTGTTTGAACGGTTTTATCGGGGGGATACTTCCAGAAATTCGGGGAAAGGCGGTTCGGGACTAGGGCTTGCAATTGTGAAACAGATTGTGGAGGATCATGGCGGAACCATTTGTGCTGCCAGCAGGGAAGGGGAAGGGACAACGATTTCCTTTACGCTTCTTAAGGTGCGGCAGAATGGGGAGATGCAGGAGGTCCCACAGGTTCACCGGGAGCTTAAGGGGATTAAGGAGTAACGGAATCAGAAAGATTTCAGTACGCGCCGGGGGCATTGCACAAAAGGAGGAAGTATGGCGAGGATTTTGATTATTGAGGATGAAACGGCAATTGCCGAGCTGGAGCGGGACTATTTGGAGCTTTCCGGCTATGAAGTAACCATTGCGGAGGACGGTTTGAAGGGAAAACGTGCGGCACTGGAGGAGGAGTTCAATCTGGTTATTTTGGATTTGATGCTTCCGGGCTGCGACGGCTTCGAAATATGCAAGGTCATCAGGGAAGCAAAAGATATTCCGGTACTGATGGTTTCTGCAAAAAAGGATGAGGTAGATAAAATCAGAGGGCTGGGTCTTGGCGCTGATGACTATATGACAAAACCGTTTAGTCCGAGTGAACTGGTGGCAAGAGTGAAGGCACATCTACAGCGTTATGAACGCTTGGTCGGTAGCGGTGCCAGAGAAAATAAGGTGGTGGAGACGAGAGGTCTCCGTATTGATAAGACTGCCAGAAGAGTATTTGTAAACGGGGAAGAGAAGCCGTTTACGACAAAAGAGTTTGATCTATTGACCTACCTTGCGGAGAATCCAAACAGGGTATTCTCCAAGGAAGAATTATTTCGTGCCATTTGGGATATGGACTCAGTGGGAGATATTGCCACAGTAACGGTGCATATTAAGAAGGTGCGGGAAAAAATCGAAGCAGATACCTCAAACCCGCAGTATATTGAAACCATATGGGGTGTGGGATACCGGTTTAAGGCATAAGAGGGAACAAGGCTGCCGCATAGGGCTTCCCGACGTGAGCTGTATACGGAAGGGAACGGAGGCAGTATTTAAAATATGCAGACAAAAAGAAAGGAGTTTGCAGATGAGTCAAGAAAGAGCTGCAACGGGAAAAGAGGAGAAGAAGAGCAGGACTCTCATCGGATGCCTGGCTCGCATGGTGCTGTTTGCCGTTACGGTATATGGCGCGATTAAGGCACTTACAAGGGTAATGGGGCAGTTGACGAATCGTTTGGAGGAGGACAACGAAGGGAACGAGAAAAAAAGATACCTAAGCTTTATGAATGGAAGAAAGCTCAGAGTTCGGGAAGAGAAGCTTTCTGATATGGAAGCCTATGCAGTGGCAGCCGGTCTGGAAGTGGATTTGACGGAAGCGGAGCTGACCGGGGATGCAAGAGCTTGTGTTCGCGCACTGGGCAGCGGCGTGGTGATAAAGGTGCCGTCCATGGTGCGTGTAGAAGTAGAGAATAGCAGTGTATTAAGCGGGTTTGTCAATCTGGTACCGGAGTATGAGAACGAAAAGCTTCCGGTACTTCATCTGACGGTTCAGAGTATTCTGTCCGGAGTGAGGGTAGAGATGAAGACGGAATAACGATTGACATTTTCTTAACTAGCTCGTATAATATTGCCGTAAGCCGATTTTGAGGAAGCTCCGAGGAAAAGGCAGAAGAAAATATTTCTGAAAACTGGGGATACGTTCTCCGTAAGAAGAAAGCGAGGATAGTAATGAAGAAAAAATTGGCAATGTTATTGACTGCGATGCTGCTAGTGTCTGCATTTGCAGGATGTGGAAAGCAGGCTGGTGACGGTGAGCCGACGAAGGCTCCGGAGGTAACGGCAGAGCCGGGTGCAGAGGAGGATGCGTCAGAGCCGACCGCGCTGCCGAAGGAAAAGGTAAATGTAAGTATTGCCGCAATGAAGGGACCGACGGCACTTGGTATGCTGAAAATCATGGAGGATGCCGAGGCAGGAAACACTGCAAACAACTATACGTTCACGATTGCAGGCGCAGCAGATGAGATTACTGCAAGTCTGATAAAAGGGGACATTTCGATTGCAGCAGTGCCGTGTAATCTGGCATCCGTGTTGTATAACAAGTCCCAGGGCGGCGTAACGATGCTTGGCATTAATACACTTGGGGTATTATATATTGTAGAAACCGGTGACAGCGTGCAGAGTGTTGCAGATTTGAAGGGGAAAACCATTTATTCCACCGGTAAGGGTACTACGCCGGAGTATACATTAAATCAGCTGTTAAGGTCTGCGGGAATCAACCCGGAAAAGGACGTGACCATAGAGTATAAATCCGAGGCGACGGAGGTGGCAGCAGTGCTGTCGCAGACCGAGAATGCCGTGGCAATGCTTCCGCAGCCGTATGTTACCACGGTTCTGAACAATAACGAAAAGGCACGCATTGCTCTTGATGTTACGAAGGAATGGGAGACCTTAAATGAGGGATCTACCGTTGTAACCGGTGTGGTAGTGGCAAACACGAAGTTCTTAAACGAAAACCCGGAGATTGTGAATGTGTTTATGGAAGAATATGCGGCTTCTGCGGCCTATACCGTAGAAAATGTGGAGGAGGCAGCGGCCCTGTCGGAGAAGTTTGATATTTTTAAGGCAGCCATTGCGAAGAAGGCGATTCCGTATTGTAATATTGTTATGCTGGAAGGCGAGGAAATGAAAACAAAAGCAACCGCATATCTGCAGATTTTGTTTGAACAAAACCCGGCTGCAGTCGGCGGTGCATTACCGGAGGATAACTTCTTCTATCAGAGATAAGTGAAAAACCAGGAGACATCAGCCATATCAATGGAACGATGTCTCTTTTTTTCTGTGGCAGGAATTGTGAAATTACGTATCGCATAAAATGCTTTGTTTCCTGCGAGACATAAATGTAACATTTTTGAAAGATTTTATCTGTGAGGCATGAAATATGATATTGTAACTATGATAAAATAGCGGGGCTTTGTGCATGGGGGTGGAAATAAAGAGTGTTTTATGCTATAATAGACGGGAAAAGCCTGTTTTAGAGTGTTAGAAATTTTTGATAATTGTAAAAGGAGAGTTTTAATGGAAGGTACACAAAAAAGCAATAACATTATTATTGTGCGTATGGATGAAGCAATTCATTGGGTCATGAGGAGAATTCTCTGGATTCTGTTGAGCGGCGTATTGTTTGCTGCTGCAGGCGGGGCGTATGCGTCTGCCATGACGGCTGCTCCCATGTATCGAACGACAACGAAGCTGTATGTGACAGGAGTTTATACAGTGGTGCCGTCCGCGGGCAGCTATTCTCTCGGGAAACAGGTAATCAGTAATTATATTGAGATTATGAAAAGCCGTCCTGTACTGGAAGAGGTAATTGAGAATCTTGGTCTTAATATGAGCCCGCAGCAGCTGAGAAACTGTATTTCTCACTCTGTTCCGGCAGATACCTGTATGCTGGAGGTAACGGTTTCCTTTACCGATGCTCAGTGGGCGAAGGCAGTAGCGGATGAGCTGGTTGTGGTTTCCGCAGATTATGCATTGGAAATCATGGGCTGTACACCTCCGACGGTATATGAAGAAGCAGGAGTGCCGACAGCACCGTATAATGTGACAAGGGGACCGGTGCTGCGTTATACAGTGCTTGGAGCATTTGCCGGAGTTGTATTGGCAGGTGTGCTTGTACTGCTTGCATATTTTGTAAATACAAGGTTTACTACGCCGGGAAGGACAGAGGATAAGCTTGGCATACCGGTCTGGGGGCTGCTTCCGAAGGAAAATAAATTTAAGCAGGGGGCGTGTGAAGCGCTGGCTTCCAGATTGCTTTATGAGGCAAGAGAGGCAAAGGTGCTTTCTTTTATCCGGGCAACGGCAGAAGAGAGCAGCTATGAGGTAATGCGGCAGGTGGCATCTGAATTACAGAAAGCAGGAAAAAGGGTGCTTCTGATGGATACGAATCTCGGGAATCCGATGTGGAGCGCAATGCTGCAGGGAGAGCCGGACGGTAAGGGGCTGTGCGATTATCTGACGGATGGAGCGGATAGAAAGACCGTAATCCGAAAAAAAGAGGGAGAGCCGGACTACATTTCTTGCGGAAGTAAGGCAATAAATTCCGGTGAATTGTTGACAGGAAAGGCGTTTTCTGAGTTGCAGGAGCAGCTGAAGGGCGAGTATGACTACATTTTTATGGATGTGCCTCCGGTACAGTATGGTGTGGATGCGTTGGCAGTAATACCGTTTTCTGATTTGACGGTATGGGCGGTTTCTGCAAAAAAGACAAAAACATATGTGGCAAAGGATATGAAGAAAAAGCTGGAAGCGAAGGGGATTACCGCGGATGGCTTAGTTTTGACGGAGGTGTCCGTCAGCCGCGGCGGCTGCTTCTTTAAAAGAAAATACGGAACCTATGTGGGTCTGTACAGAAAGTAAAGCGGGAGATGAATCAGTATGAAAAATACGCAGCATGTTTTTATTATCGGTTCCAAGGGAATTCCGGCAGCATACGGAGGCTTTGAGTCTTTTGTAGACCGTCTGACCTATTATAAAAAGGAGGACCGGCTTCAGTATCATGTTTCCTGCGCCATTGATGGAAAGCAGTGTCCGGAAAAGAAAGAATTTACTTACAACAACGCCAGATGCTTCTATATCAAGTGGAAAAAGCTTGGTCCGGCGCGGGCTATATTTTATGATTTGGATGCCCTCAGGGAATGTATCCGGTACATAGAGGAAAAGCAGATTGAACATCCAATTGTTTATATTCTGGCATGCCGAATCGGGCCGTTTGTAAAAAAGTATGTAAAAAAAATTCATAAGCTGGGCGGACGTGTATATGTGAATCCGGATGGGCACGAATGGAAACGTGCCAAGTGGAGTGCGCCGGTGCGTGCCTATTGGAAAATTTCCGAGAGACTGATGGTAAAGTATGCGGATCTTTTGATTTGCGACAGTGTGGAAATTGAAAAATATATCCGTAAGGATTATGAGAGCTACAAGCCAAATACTACCTTTATTGCTTACGGTGCGGAGATGGAGCGTTCGACCCTTTCAGATGATGCACCGGTCTATGTGGACTGGTGTAAGGAAAAAGGAGTAACTCCGAGGGAATACTATTTGTCAGTGGGTCGCTTTGTGCCGGAAAATAATTTCGAAACAATGATGAGGGAGTTTGTAAAATCTGATACCGAAAAGGATTTTGTGCTGATTACCAATGTGGAAAGCAACCGTTTTTATGAAGAGTTAAAGGTGCAGACACAGTTTGATAAGGACAGCCGGGTAAAGTTTGTGGGTACGGTATATGATAAGGAGCTGTTAAAGAAAATTCGCGAAAATGCGTATGCATATTTTCATGGTCATGAAGTGGGGGGGACGAATCCGAGTCTTCTGGAATCTTTAAGCAGCACCGATTTGAATCTGCTTCTGGAGGTTGGCTTTAACAAAGAGGTGGGTGCGGACAGTGCACTTTACTGGAATAAGGAAGAGGGAAATTTAGCAAAAATGATTCATATGGCAGACGCTCTTTCACCGGAGGAGATATCCGGTTATGGCGAAAAGGCTAAGGCACGGATTGCAGAATGCTATAGCTGGGCGTATATCGTAGACCGCTATGAACAGACATTTTTGGCGTAGGCAATAGGAGAAAGTTTCATGAAAATCTTAATGGTAAATAAGTTTTTTTACATCAAGGGCGGAAGCGAGACATATTATTTTGCGTTGAAAACGCTTTTGGAGTCGAAAGGGCATGAGGTTATTGATTTTTCCATGCAGGATGAAAAAAACTTTGAGTCTCCGTATGCCGAGTACTTTGTAAGCGGAGTGGACTACAACGGAACAATGGGAATCAGACAGCAAATAAAGGCAGCTGCCAATATTATTTATTCCACCGAGGCAAAGAGAAAGCTGGAGCAGCTGATTCAAAAAACAAAGCCGGATGTGGCACATTTACACATTTTTCAGCATCAGCTGTCACCGTCGATTCTGGATGTGTTGAAAAAGTATAAAATCCCGGTAGTGTATACCGCGCACGATTTAAAGATGCTGTGCTTGAATTATGTGATGATGACCGGAGGAGAGGTTTGTGAAAAATGTAAGGGAGGCCGCTATCTTAACTGTCTGAAGCAGAGGTGTGTAAAGGATTCCGCGTTAAAAAGTGCCATAAATGTTGCAGAGGGCTATCTGCATAAGTGGAGAAAGAGCTATGACGTTGTGGATAAAATCATTACGCCGAGTAAGTTTTATGCAGATAAGTTTGTGGAGTTCGGAGTGGCAAAGGAACGTGTGATGCATTTGCCGAATTTTTTGGGCAGAGAATGTCCGGTGGTAAACAAGTCAGAGGATTCGCTGGAGTATTTCCTGTATTTCGGACGGCTTTCAAGAGAGAAAGGGATTCTGACGCTCATAAAGGCAGTGGAGGGCACGGATATGAAGCTCTCCATTGTAGGAGGCGGACCGTGCAGGGAAGAAATCGAAGCATATATCGCAGAGCATGGGCTGAAAAACGTAAAGCTTTTGGGTTTTCAGTCCGGGCAGGCCTTAATTGATGTGGTGGGTAATGCGAGAGCGGTAGTGCTGCCGTCCGAATGGTATGAAAACGGACCGTATTCGGCGATTGAGGCATTACAGTTAGGCAGACCGATTATCGGCTCTGAAATCGGAGGAATCCCGGAGCTGGTGGACGGCAACGGATGTACGTTTCAGCATGGAAATGTCGAGGAATTGCGAAAATGCCTGACTACATTTCCGCAGCCCGGAACAGAGCAGTACGAAGCCTGCCGAAAGCGTTCCAAAGAGTTGTTTGCAAAGAATTATATGGCAGAGGGACACTATGAAAAGCTGCTTCCGGTATATGAAGCACTTATAAAGAAGAACTAAAGGAGACAGGCATGAGAAGAATTCCAAAAATAATTCATTATTGTTGGTTCGGGGGCGGTGAAAAACCGCAGGAGGTCAGGAATTGTATTGCATCCTGGAAGGAAAAGATGCCGGACTATGAATTTATGGAGTGGAATGAATCGAATTTTGATGTTTCGGAAGCAATTCCGTATGTGAGGCAGGCATACGAAGCAAAAAAATATGCGTTTGTCAGTGATTATGTAAGAATTCAGGCACTATACCGTTTCGGCGGTGTGTATTTTGATACGGATGTGGAGGTGCTGAAGCCGTTTGAGGAGTATTTGGAAGACAATTCCATGCTGCTTGGGTTTGAAAGCGAGCGAAGCCTGCTGACTGCATTCATAGCGACGGAAAAAGAACATCCGTATATCAGGGAGTTTTTAGCTGCGTACCAAACCCGGACGTTCCGGAACGAGGATGGAAGCTATGATTTGACCGTGATTAACAAAGGCTTTTCCGAGCTAATGGAGTCTAAGGGAGTTGATTTAGACCGGAATGAATATCAGAAGGCTGCAGGGGAGATAGAGGTATATCCGATTGAGTATTTCTGCGGCTTCGATATCAGTAACTGGCATGAAGCCGTGACCGATAAGACCCATACCGTTCACCATATGGCAGGAAGCTGGGTGGGCGGAAGCGGCAATCTGAAAAAGAAGCTGATTAAACTGGTGCAGACCGTAATCGGTTACAAAAATTACGACAAACTGCGCCGTACACTGAAAGGTAAGAAATAAAGATGGTATTAACGGGAAGACAGGTAAGATGGAGTGCCTTGAAAATGTTTTTATATTCCAGGGGAAATGCGTATAAAAATGCAGAGTATATACGGAAAAAGAAGATTTTTTATCATATGGGCGAGGGCTGCTTTTATCATCCGAGGAAGCTTCCGACAGAGCCGGTTCTGGTGTCTCTCGGAGATAATGTATGGGTTGCGTCCGGTGTGCGTTTTGTGACACATGATATGTCCGGAGATATGTTAAAGAATCATCCGGAGTATAAGGCGGATTTTGCGAAAATGTACAGTCCGTATTATATGGGGAAGATTGAAGTGGGAAATAATGTAATGATCGGCGCAGATTGTATTATTATGTATAATGTGAAAATTGGTAATGATTGCGTGATTGCGGCGGGCAGTGTGGTAACGAAGGATGTTCCGTCGGGAATGGTAGTCGGTGGAGTGCCGGCAAAGCCGATCGGCAGGTTTGAGGACTTTGCCGAGAAGCGCAAAGTCTCCTTGGCGACTATGATTAAAAAAGAAGATGGAATCAAAGGAATGATAGATTATTTTTGGGGAAAATAATAAGATTGGAAGGTGAAGCAGCAGTGAAAATAGTAGCAGAAGAAAGAAAGATTGTCATGGGTCTATATTTTATTACGCTGTTGGCTTCGTTATTGACCGTAGTGGATAATGTACCGATAACCGGCGTTTTGTATAAAGTAAGATACCTGTATATAATCGTAATTGCGTTCTTTTTCTTATACGACGGCGTACTGGTATGGAACCGCAGATTTATGCTTGCATTTGGATTGCTGGCACTGCACACGGTGTTATACTGTCTTGTATTTACCAATCCTGTAATCGCAGAGCAGACGCGGGTTCATTTTGAACAGCTGCTGACCTGTTATCTGATGGTATTTTTTACGGCATTGTATGTTTATAAAAGAAAGTGTGATACGTTGTTTTTGGAAATGAGCACGCTGGCACTCGGAATAATGATTTTATGGAGCGCGTTTACCCATGTGCAGGATTTTATTAATCCGGTTTACTTTGTAAATATTTTTTCCAGAACGGAACGTTTTCGCGCACACTTTGGTATGGGTGATGTGAACTATTGTGGAAATTACTGTGTATATATGATTGTGCTGGCAGTCTTTTTGCGGGAGGAGTGGAAACGACGGAAGAAGGACGTGGATATCCGCGTGCGCGCGGCGTTGCTGTTTACGGGGCTTGTTGCGTGTTATATGCTGTTGTCCACGGCATCCCGTTCGGCCATTCTCAGTATTGTTTTGTTCTTTTTGGCAGCGGCAGTGTTGAAATACCGTGCCTTTTTGCGAAAACATTGGAAGCTGCTTACATGTACGGCAGGTGTTTTGGCAGTGGCTGTGCTGGCAGTTATGATTTCTACCGGAATGCTGTCTGAAATTTGGGAGGAGTCCAATCGTGAGGGCAATATTTCGGTGAATCTTCCGTACTTTAAGACACATGGAAATTATGCACACGGTATGGGGTATATGGACAATTCCGGCTTTTTGAATCAGGCATACGGCTATGAAACAACGGCAATGGATATCTATTACCTTTTTGTTTTCTTTAGTACGGGTATTGTAGGTTCTGTTTTGATTTTCGGGCAGATGCTGTATCTGTTGTTTTGCTTATGCCGTTATTCTGAAACGGAAGGAAGAGATATGGCACTCAGTCTGTTTTTGATGATGGCGTTTTATGCAATATGGCAGGTGAATTACATGAACTACCGGTACTGGACCGGATTGCTGCATATGATACTGCTGTTTGGCTTTTTGCTTCGCATCAGGGAAGAAAAGGATACCTATCTGATTCAGCTGAAAAGGAGATAAGCATGGCAGAGAAAAAGAAAAATGCATTTTTAAATTATTTGAAGGGCCTGGCCTGTCTGGGTGTTGTAATCTGTCATGTACGGTTTCCGCATTATGTTCTGGATGGTGTGATTCAGTCGGTATTTCGTTTTGCCATTCCGTTGTTTTTTATGATTTCCGGCTATTTTTGCGATACATTGGACAGGGAGAAGCTTGCGAAGCGTTTGCCTGCAAAATGTAAGCATATTTTGGGAATCAGCCTCATAGGCTGCGGATATTATTTTTTGTTTCAGATATTAATCGGACTCTTCGGAGATTCTCACGGAAGTGCTGCGGCTGTTGCGGAGCGGCTCCGCGGCTGCTTTAACGGCAAAGCGCTGCTTGCGTGGGTGGTATTTAATCAGGATCCGTTTGTAAATATCATGTGGTTTACCTTTGCCCTGCTGTATTGTTATCTTTTACTCTGGGTAATCAATCGGTTTGACTGGTATAAGAAGGCATTTTTTCTTATCCCGCTGTTAATCGGGGGGCATATGTTCCTGGGGAATGTGCTTTCCCTGTTTGAAAGGGCACCGGAGAAGCTGTATTATCGTAATTTTCTGTTCTTCGGACTTCCGTTTGTATTGCTGGGTGTGTGGATACGGAGAAATCAGGAGAAATTGCTGCAGAAGCTGTCAGCTGGCAGGGCAGCCGGCTGTATGCTGACAGGAGCAGTGTTAAGTGTGGGGGAATGGTTTGTATTTGGCCGTCAGGAAATGTTTATCGGAAGTATTCTGTTTGCGGTGGGCGGCTTTGCATATGCGCTGCATAGGCCGGAGGCAAGGCAGAGGGCACTTTTTACCGTAATCGGAGAAAAGTACTCATTGTTTGTTTATATCGTACATTACAGTCTGATTAGTGTATCAGATCGTTTTGCATACAAGCTTTTGCCGGACGGTATGCTTCGCACGCTTTATAATTATACGAAGCCGATTTGGATTTTTGTACTGTCGGTAGCCGGTGCATATTTATTTGACCTGGTATGGAATGTATGGAAGCAGAGAAGGGGGAAGAAAGGTGCATAGTGCAGAAGAGATTTTAGTAAGTGTGGTAATTCCAACTTATTCACGAAACGATATGTTGACACGTGCCGTAGACTGCGTTTTGACGCAGACCCATAAGAAGCTTGATATTATTGTGGTGGATGATAATCCTCCGGAGAGTGAGTACCGTGCGTCTACGGAGCGGTTAATGAAGCAGTATGAGAAGGACGGAAGAGTACGCTATATTCAGAATGAAAAGAATCTTGGAGGCTCCGGTGCGCGAAATGTGGGTATTGAGGCCGCACAGGGGGACTATATTGCGTTTTTGGATGATGATGATGAATATTATCCGGAGAAAATCGAAAAGCAGCTGGACGTTTTTTTAAACAGCAGGTCGGACAAATTGGCACTGGTATATTGTGATGTGGCACATGTGGGAAGAAGCGGGACGGAGGTTCAGTGTGTGATAAAAAAGCGTCACAGGGGGAACTGTTTGTATGAAGCTATTGTAGATGATTGTCTGGCATCTACTTCTATGTGGCTTGTAAAAAAAGCCTGTTTAAATGCAGTAGGAAATTTTTCGATTGTGCCGTGCAAGCAGGACTCTACGGTGATTGTAAAGCTTCTGGAGGCGGGCTATGAAGCAGATTATGTGCCGGAAATCCTTTGTCTTTACCGGAACTATACAGATGGTGTGCGCATCAGCTTCGGACCGAAAAAAATACAGGGAGAGCTGATGTTCTTTGAGCTTTGCAAAAGAAACTATGATAGATTTACGCCGAAACAGATTAATCGTATTGAGTTTTCCTTTGCAAAGCGTCTTTACCTGCTGTATAGCAGCAAGCGGAATTACCAGCGGGAGGAAATCAAAGCGCAGAAAAAAAAGATGTGGAGAATGAATCCGGTAGCGGCGCTGTTCTTTTTTACGAAGAACAGGCTGCATCGGTGGAAGCATAAGCTTAGATAGGAGCCGTATGAAAAGACTTGGTCTATGTATTTTGTTATTTTCTTGTATTTTGAATGGAGGCTGTTCAAACAACAAAGAAGAAAATCGTCCGGAAAAGACGGTAACACCGACGCACGTTGTGGAGGAGCATAGCCCTGTGCTTACGCCGACGGAGTCTGCGCAGATAAGCGAAGCAGTGACTCCGCAATTACCGGAAATTACCGTGATACCGGTGATAACACCGACCGGAGCGGCAGAGGCTACGCTGCCGGTAATGCCGACGCTACCGCCCATGGCATCTCCAACACCAACGGAAGTGGCAGTAACGGAGTCTCCGGTGAAACAAGAGGAGTTTCAGCCGGAACGGCTTGGAGTAGAGCCCTATATGGATACAGAGGGAAGAAAGGTGTATGAAGCAGCCACCTGTTTTTTTGATGAAAACGGTCTTTGCTGCGTTGGTTTTAAGGCGGTATACGACGAAGCAGCAGACATTTGTGAAATAGAGAAACGCTATTATCTTCCGAATGAACAGACATACCGTGAGAAAGAAACCGTGTCCGGAACAGAGGCACTTCGGGTTTTTGAGGGAAAGGTTGTGAACGAGACCCATACTACCGTTGCATATGAGCCGGTTGTGTACGAAACGGTCAGCGGTTTTGTCTGGACGGCGGGCGGAACCCTGACAGATGCGGGAGGGCTGTTAGGTGAAGAGTACAGCACCAAATTTGTCTGCACAAAGAAGGAAAGCTACATTCCGGTGAAAGCCGGAGAAAGTTTTAGGCTTGAGTTCTATTTTTCATGGTTTCCGGAAGTGGGAGGCATAGTTTTTTTGGACAAGTCTGACCGTCTGGTGACGGCATACAGCTTTAATTCCTCTACCCGTGTAAAGGACCGTGTCATAACGGTTCCGGAGGGAGCGGAAAAGATGCATCTGTCCCTGTTTATAAATCAAAGCTACCGCCTGGAACGTCAGGTAGAGCTTGTGGGGGCGGATTTAAGCAGTCTGTCGGAGGAGGATTACGTTTTGCAGTCTCTGCAGACGATGTATGCGGTGCCGAAGCAGGGAACGGAGCAATATACGTTAGATAAAGCATATGTAACATTTGTATTGGATGATTGCAGAACGGATATGAATCAGATTGCGGATATTTTTGAGGAGTACGAGGTGCCGCTATGCATTGCTGCAATTTATGAAAACCTATTGTTTGGTACGGCTGACGGTACGGAAACCAGACGTGAGGTATGTGAACGTGTGGTGGCACAGGGGGGAGAAATTCTTGCACACGATGCAGAGGTTATCACCGAGGAAAGCATTGGCGATTATAACAAGCTGATAGAGCATTTTTATGTTGACCGGCAGATGCTGACACAGATGGGCTTTGAGGTCAATGGTATTGTGCTGGCCGGCGGAAGCGGTCAGCTGGTCGGACATGAGGTTACGGATATTTTTGCAAGGGCATTTTATCGATACAGTGATTTGTACGGTGAAGAAAAGTACGGGGAACCGTATTATCATAGGAGATTCTGGCTGGGAAATTGTCTGGACACCTATGACGAGGTAATTGCGAATGCCGTGGAAAAAAAGGAATGGGTTGTTTTTTATCTTCATGATTTAAAGGAGGTTGAAAGTGAAACGCTGCGGGAGATTTTACGGTACATTAAGTCATTGCCGGAGGATGCCGTGGAGACAGTTACCTACAAAACGCTGTATGATGCGGTGTGGTAAAGAATTCGGAAATTAAGAGGGATGTAAGGATATGGCACGAACAAATAACAGCATAAGAAATATTATATTTGCGTTTGGTGCTCAGGCAATTTCTATTTTGACAAATTTTGTAATCCGCACGATTATGATAAGGTATCTCGGAAATCAGGCAGTCAGTCTGAACGGATTGTTTACCGAGGTTCTTTCCGTATTGTCGTTGACGGAGCTAGGTGTGGGTTCCGCAATTATTTATAATTTATATAAACCGTTGGCAAACGATGATCGGGAGAAGGTACGCCAGTTAATGGGTTTGTTTAAAACCGCATACCGTGTGATAGCGGGGGCAACCTTCGTACTTGGAGTTGCAGTCTGCCCGTTTCTTCATCTGCTGGTGAATTCTTTGGATTATTCCATGGAGTATGTCAGGGTGGTTTACTTGCTGTTTGTAGCGGATTTATCGGTATCGTATTTGTTTTCTTATAAGCTGTCCCTGCTGAATGCGGACCAGAAGAATTATGTAACCTCCAGAATTAATATGTGGATGAAGCTTGTCGGTGCGGGTGCTAAAATTGCCGTATTGATTTTAGCAAAAGAGTTCATTGCTTTTTTGATTGTCTCAATTACAATCACCTTAATCGGAAATATAATCGGCTCCGTGACCGTGGACCGCTATTATCCATGGTTAAAGGAATCGCATGAAAGGCTTCCGGCAGAGGAGCGAAAAGAGGTTTTTGCAAATATAAAAAATCTGTTTATAAAGACCCTGTCCGGAAAAATTACAAATTCCACCGATAATATGTTGATTTCTGCGCTGGTAAATACACTTCAGGTCGGAATATATTCAAACTATTCTTTGATTATCGGTATTTTTCGTCAGGTGGCGAATCAGATTGCTTATGGCGGCCTGACTGCAAGCCTCGGAAACCTTCTGGTAACAGAGAAGGAAGAAAAATGTGTAACCGTATTTCGGCGGCTGCTGTATCTGTTTTATATTATTGCGGCAATAGCCGCTGTCGGTACAGTCTGCTGTATTGATTTGTTTGTAGAGGAATTATGGATTAAACAGGAAGAGTATGTGCTTGGTACAGGTGTGGTATTTGTCTGCTGTCTGAACCTGTTCATGGAAATTGTACATCGGCCCTTATGGGCGATTATGGAGGTTTCCGGACTGTTCCGGCAGGATAAATATGTTTCGATTACCGGTTCCATAGTAAATCTGATTGTCTCCATTGCTCTCGGATTGAAAATCGGAATGACGGGCATTTTTATCGGAACCTTTTTGACCTATGTAATTCAGGCGGTTTTGAAGGCAAAGCTGCTGTATGAGAAACGGTTTGGGAGAAGCCCGTGGAGGTATTATCTGGTAACTGCCGGAATGTTTGCGGGGATGCTGCTGCAGATGGCGGTTTCTTACCGGCTATGCAGTCTGGTGAGGACGGAATCCTGCGTGGCAGAATTTTTATTGCGTGGTGTAATCAGTGTGGCGGTAACCGGAGGAAGCATTCTTTTCGTGACCTTTAGGACGGAAGCGTTTTCTTATTATTTGGGACTTGTCAAAAGTATGGTAACGAAAAGAGCAAAAAAGTAAAGGCGGATGAGATAATGGCAGAGACAGTATTACATATCATGAATTATGCGGCATCATACAGAGGAAATTTTATGGATTCCCTGTCCAGTCTGGATGCGGAGCTTAGGAAGGAAGGAAAAAGAAATATCTATTTGTTTACTCAGACTGCAAAGTCTGAAGGGGCTATGAGCTGGATTCGTGAGATGCAGAAGAACGGACAGACCGTAGCGTTTTTGTCCGGAAATCGAGGACAGGATGCAAAGCTGATAAAGCGTATGGTAAAGGAGTACGGGGTTGTTCTGATTCATACGCATTTCATTACGATGCAGCAGTATCTTGCGGTCTATCAAGCTGTGCTTGGTACAAGGCTTCCGGTGGTGATGCATATGCACAATCATTCTAAAAGGGCAGGAAACCCGGTAAAAAATATGCTCCGCCGCAGATTATATTCCAGATGTATTATGGTAGCATGCAGTGAGTCGGTATTTCACAGTCTGGAAAGAGATTATCCGGGAAATGAGAAGTATGCCATTGATAACGGTGTAAATTTCAGCCGGCTGGAAACGTATGTCCCGGTTAGTCATAAGGATTTCGGGCTGCCGGAGGGGGAAAAGGCGTTTTTGATTTTTGGCTTTGACTTTTTCAGAAAGGGTGTTGACCTGGCGGTGCAGGCCCTGAATAAGCTTCGGAAGGAGGGCTATTCCTATTCCCTTCTGATATCCCTGTCAACGAATTTCGAGGAAGTGGAAAACAATATTGCTGCTATTCTGGGGGAAATGCCGGACTGGGTGAAAATAATTCCGGCGAGAAATGATGTGGCGACCCTGTATAACTATGCAGATTTGTTTTTGTCGCCGTCCAGGGAAGAGGGGCTGCCGTATTCTGTAATTGAGGCGGGATATTCGAAATGCTCCGTGGTATTAAGCGATATTTCTGCACAGAAATATATGAAGATTCCTTATGGATATTGGTTTGAAAGTGAGAATGTGGATGCGTTTGCAAAGCAGATTGTAAAGGCAGAGCGAGAGCATGCAGAGAAGGTAACGAACTGGGCAGCCGTAAAGGAGACGATTCGGGGGCATTATGTATTAGAGGTTTGGAGCAAAAAGGTAACGGAGCTGTATCATAAGATTCTGGCTCGGCGGTAAAGGGGATTGATTATGAAATATGATGTTGTTACAAGTCTGGGATACAATTGCGAGATTTCGTTCCGGCTGGAAAATTTTTTTGGAGAGATTTATGCATTGCCGTTTTCATGGGCGTATGTGCTGGAGCGTGAGCGTTTTCCACAGGTTTTGGAGCATGTGGAGACTTTGCTTGCAGGGGAGCTGCGCTTATTGGAAGATCATATGATTTTGTGCGAGAATACAAAGATTAAGTTTCATCCGCGCTATGAGCTTTTACGGAAGGACGGAAGTGTTACAAAAGAAAGTCTGGAGGCGGCAACGGAAGAGCTTTTGTCCCGTGTAACACATCTGAAAGAAAAGTATATGGAGTTAATCGGCAGCGGGAAGCGGACACTATTCCTTATGAAGGTAGAAAATAAAGGAGATGCTTCTAACGTAAAGTATGTAAAGGACGTAGTAAAGGCTTTGAGAAAAGCATATACTTCCGGTAGCTTCACTCTGGTGGTTGTGGTAGAGAGGGAAGCACTGACACCGGAGCTGTGCCGGTTGGAAGAGGAGCAGGTAAAAATAAGAAGTCTGCGGCGCTTTGCGCCGAGAAAGCATACCGATATCGCAGGAGATGTAAGAGGCTGGTACCGTATTCTGAAGGAGTTTACGGGAGAGCCGGGAAACGGTTACCGGAGGCGGTTGAGGAAAAAGCGTATCAGCTGGTTTTGCGCAGTGGTGAAAAAGAAATTATTGAAGCGGTAAGAGGAGTATGACATATGACAAAAATATGTTTGCTGGCGGTATGGATGGGAAAGCTCCCGGACACATTTGAATTGTGGAAGCAGTCGGTGCTGCAAAATACGACGGTTGATTTTTATGTGATTACGGATAATGCGGGACAGAAGGATGAAAGAAATCTAAAATTTATTTATATGACACTGGCGGAAGTAAAGCAGAAATTTCAGGCGATTTTGGATTTCCCGATTTTTTTGGAAACGCCATATAAGATATGCGATTATAAGCCTCTTTTCGGAGAGGCCTTCCGTGATATAACAAGTCAGTATGAATTTTGGGGTCACATAGATATTGACCTCATTTTAGGTGATATCCGGAGCTTTTTGACGGATGAATTGCTCGGACAGTATGACAAGCTCTTTGAAGCCGGCTGCTTTATTTTATACCGGAATACGGAAGAAATGCGGAATCTGTACAAACGTAGTATGAATAAGGATAATATGGCATATCCGTACCGGAAGGCGTTCCGGTGCCGATATGCCTGCTATTTTGATGAATATATGGGAATGAATATTTTGGACTGGGAATACAAAATTCGTGTTTTCAGAGACCAGGATAAGGAAACAATGGTACAGGATTTCGGATGGCAGAGGCTGGAGTTTTGTTCCTATATTGTAGAGGAGTCCTTTGTTTTTTATTGGGAAAAGGGAAAGCTGTACCGCTATCAGTGCGATGAAACAGGGAGGATACTGCAGATACCGCCGAAGGAGCTGCTGCTGGTGCATATTCAGAAGCGGAAGATGGACATTGCGTTTTCAAAGGAAGCGTTTTTAAAGCAAAAAAGTATGTGGATTGTACCGAACCGGTTTCAGCTTGAAATGCCACAGCAGGCATTGTATACGGAGGACGAGAAGGAACGGTACCAAAGGAAAATTAAAAAGAGTGATTTGCAAAGAAGTCTGCACAATTTGAAACAGTTTGGAGTAATTCAGTATATCCCTCACTTTTTCCGGAGTCGCCGGATACGGAGCTGGATTGTAAAGAAGAAGGGATTCTTTTAGAGGAGGGAGTTCTATGAAAAGAAAAAACAGCCTGACGGGAGTTCTGTTAGGTGTGCTTTGGCTGGCAGGATGTGGCGGGGCAGCATTGCCGGAGGTGCCGGACTGGGTGCCGGAGACTTCTCCGACACTGAGGATAAGCAGTACGCCGACACCGAAGCCGGAGGAATGGATACCGGAGACTACGCCGACAGTCGTGATAAGCAGCACACCGACACCAAAGCCGGAGGAATGGATACCGGAGACTACGCCGACAGTCGTGATAAGCAGCACACCGACACCAAAGCCGGAGGAATGGATACCGGAGGCTACACCGACAGTAGCGGTAAGCAGCACGCCGACACCGAAGCCGGAGTCTTTTTATTCGTTAGAGGAGCTGTATGCGGCATCAGAGAATCCGGATGGAAGAAGGTTAGCTGATATGCTTTGGGAAAGCCAAAGAGAAGCAGGGCTATATGATTGTTCGGCAGAAAAGCTGGAAGAGAAGAATATGCTGACCTATTATGTTTCCTCCAGTGAGGGAGATGATAAAAACAGTGGAAAGACACCGGAGCAGCCCAAAAAGACACTTGCCGCCTTTAGCGGGATATCGAATGTAAATGTTCTGCTGAAATGCGGCGATACCTTTTCCATGACGGATACGTTCCGGGTGGGGAGTAATGTGATTTTGGCAGCCTACGGAGAAGGTCCCAGACCGGTGTTGGATTATTATCAGCCGTTAAAAGCGGTATGGACGCAGGTAAACAGTGCAGAGAATGTATGGGTAGCGGATTTAACCGGAGTTACAGGCCTGTACCTTGGTAAGGGAGACATTAAGGACTGCAATATCGGGCAGCTGCTGATAGATGGGGAATGTAACTGGAAGCGGCTTGTGAGAGGAAGCGAAGAACGGTACAGTTATCCGGAGTGTCTGGCGGAGAGGAAGGATGGCGGATTTGCCGTGGAGTGGACGGAGGCAAAGCTGTATCTGTATTCGGAAGAAAATCCGAACCGCTTGGAGATTTACTATGCCCTTCCGCAGCATGCACTAAGTATAGAAAATGCCAGAGGCTCGGAGGTTCTGGGGATAGAAATCCGGGGGAGCGGTTTTCATGGTATTTCTTTAAGTGAGGTTTCGGAGCTTACGATTTGCAATTGCTATATTCATCATATCGGTGGCGGAATTTTAAGTAACGGCAGTGTGCGTTACGGAAATGCAGTGGAGCTCTGGAACACAGGTAAGGAAGTAACGGTAATGTACAATATGGCAGAATGGATTTTTGATGCCTGCTTTACCAATCAGGGCAGTGACACCGGTATGCTGCAGCAGGCGGTGACCTTTGCAAAAAATCTGGGACGCTATAGCTTTTGGGGAATCGAGACATGGGGAGACGGTAATTCCGTGAATGAGTTTGCAGATGTGGTTTATGCAGATAATATTTTAATGTTTGCCTGTGATGTCACGAATGCAGATCAGGCGGTATATGTCAATGAAAAGGAAGAGACAATGGATGAAAACGGGGATTATTATTCGGACTATCCGGCGTATCACACATACCGGGGAAGTGCTTCTGACTATCCGTATAACCAAATGGCATTATTAAATGCAGCAAATGCAAAAACAAAAGAAGCTCTTAGAATTTCCGACAATTTGTTTTGGGGAACTAATCGTTTTCTGACGTTGCTGAAAATGACAAAGGAAAATCGGCTTGGTTTTGTTTTAGAGAATAATATATTTTATGCGGAGCTTCCGTCAGAGGCCTTCGTTTTTCGTTATACGGACGTACAGAACAGGAGAATTTTGAAAAAAGAACCGGAGGAGCACAATGCTTCGTTATGTGTCATAAAGGGAACGGATGCTGCCGAAGATAGGGAAGCGGCACGCAGCGTTTTGTTACAGAAGCTCGGTATGGTGGCATTCGGAACCGAATAGGCCGGCAGGGAGCGTGGGAAGGAATAGAAATGATAAATGTAAAAGGATTTTTGAAAGAAAACCGCAACAAAGGCATAACATTTGCGGTATGGTTTTATGCGGCATGGTATCGGTTTTGCATCCGTTTTGTTCCAATGAAATATTTGCGGAAGCATTTTGGCGCAGAGGGGGAAGAGTCCTCCTTAGAGGGGACTGCCGAGCAATACCGTTACGCAAAGCTGATTGCCGGACATGTGAATCGTTCTGCGGACCATACACCGTGGGAAAGCAAATGTCTGGTACGCGCGTTGACGGCGCAATGCCTGTTAAGAAAGAAGAAGATACCGACAACCCTGTACCTTGGTGTGAAAACGGAGGAAGGTAAGATGTTAGCACATGCATGGCTGAGAACCGGAAGGCTGTATGTGACCGGAGGAGACGGTGAAGGCTATGCGGTGGTTGCAAAATATAAAGCATAGCAGAGGTACGATGGAGAGAAGGAAACGGAGGTTAGAAGGATGCAGGAACTGATTTCGATTATTGTACCTGTTTACAAGGTGGAGCTGTTTTTGAATCAGGCAGTGGAGTCGTTAATCAAACAGACCTATTCCCACATTGAGATTATTCTGGTAGATGATGGTTCTCCGGATAATTGCGGAAGGATGTGTGACGAATGGGCAAAGAGGGATTGTCGTGTCCGTGTGATTCATCAGGAAAATGCCGGACTTTCCATGGCGAGAAATGCTGGGATAGAAAGCAGCAGGGGAGCCTATCTGATGTTTGTAGACAGTGACGATTTTGTGGAGCCTGCCTATGTGGAGACACTCTATCATGCGGTAGTGCAAAGCAAGGCGGATATGGCGGTTTCCGGTGTTTCCTATCTGAATGCGGACGGCAGCTGCACGACGATGGAGGTGGCGACAGCAGAGCAGGAGACTGTAGATGGTGTCGGAGCCATGCTTTTGCTGGAGGGCGGCGGTTCTGTACGGGATGCCTATACCGTGGTCTGGAATAAAATATATCGCCGGGAGCTGTGGGAGCAGATACGTTTTCCGAAGGGAAAGGTATATGAGGATGCGTTTGTAATGCCGTCATTGTTTTATTCCTGTCAAAAGGTCGTATTGTTGAAGCAGTGTCTGTATTGGTACAGAAAACGCGAAGGCAGTATTACGGCAGAGCAGAAGGAGCGTTATGCACATGTGTTTCTTGAAATGATGACGGAGCGAGAAAGGTTTTATGAGAAAACCGGAATAAAGGAATTGAAGGTGCTGCATCAGATTCATCTGTATTGGACACAGGACTATCTGCAAAAGCAGACAAAACAAACGAGGAGACAGATTCAGAGAAAGCTTCGTGGTTATTATGTAAAGGGGAGCTATACTACAAGGCTGTCCTTCGGGAGACGTGTAAAAAATTTTGTAGCGGCAGTAAGTCTGCCACTGTATCACAAATTGGTGGAGCTGTTATAAAAAGGAAACTCCTTTCCGGGTATGGGGCAGAGTACCCGGAAAGGAGTGTTTATTTTGTTTCTACCAGTCCGACGGATTTCATAAGAGACAGACGGTATTCCGTGTTGGACAATACATCGGAGGCGACAATCTTTTTCTTTTTGCAGTCGATGGAGTAGCGGATTGCACTGAAAAAACGGTGAATCCAGGCAATCGGCAGCAGAAGAGGACATTTTTTTGCGTAAGAAAATTTATCCTTTAAAGAGGCCGGCATTGGAAAAAAGATTTCCAGTTTGTGCTGTACCCCGGAGGAAACCTTAGTATTTCGCATGAAATAGGCAGCGAGTGTATCGGTCGATGCCCAATGGTTAACGCGGTAGGAATTTACCTTTCCGGCCAGTAAAATGTCCTCCAGCAACGGCTCGCTGATTCTGAGCCCGGCATGCTCCGGGGCTAAAACAGAGTCGGACATTCCGAGATAGTCACAGCACAGCTTAAACAGGGAACCACAAAAGACAGAATAGTTAAGACGTTCCATGATGTCCCAGAAATGTGTAAAGTCAATCTGTTCCTTATACGCATTTACAAACAGGGTAAGGTCGGTTAAAAAACGCAAATTCAATCCTTCAAAAGAAAAGTGCTTTGCGATGTGGAAAATCTGGTAGATTAAATGCTCCTCGTAACCAAGTGTCCGAATGGGAAAACCAAACGGAGAAATTGTAAGCAGGGTGTCCGGTCTTGTCAGATCCAGAGCCTGCAGAAGATCAGCCTGAATGCCGGTGTAATCCTCCCAGAGACAATCATGCAGCTCAACGGTCAGAGAACGGCTGCCGGTATTGATGCTGTAGACCGGTACATGCTCCTTAGATGCTTCCGGAACCTTTGTATAGCCCAGGTCAGTAAGGAGCTGTTCCATGGAGGAACGCTGATCGGGCGTAATAAATAAATCGGTATCGCTGGAAAAGCGCATGGAAGGCTCAGGATAAAGGAGCGCAAGAGGAAGTCCTTTAAAGACGACAGGAAAAAGCTGCTGTCTGGCGGCAGCCTGCAAAAGCTGTCGGAGCTCCTGCGTGGAAGCCAGCTGCCGGAAGCCTCTTTGAAATACAGTTGATTTCCAGTACTCAAGAAGCTCTGTCGGCGGCTGTGCCTCTTTGGGAAGCCGGGCAACCGTTTTATATACAATTCCGTGAAGCTTTCCAAGACAGAAGAGGAAGTGCAGCTTCGTCCAGTCCGGAGCTCCCGGTGGCTGCTCCGGCGGCTGTCCGGTAATTGCTGACCTTGTCAGGCTGAAAACGGTTTGATAAAGCGGATTCATATATGCCTCCTGCAATAACTGTGATTCGAATACCATTAGAATCAGTATAATACATTTGAAATGCGAAAACAAGTCTTTTTAAAAAATGCGGCAAAAAAAGAAAAACAGCAGCATCCGGAGCTGCGGGAAGCAAAGAAAAATGTCGAAAATAGTAGAAAGGTCCTATATACTTTTTTGGGAAAAAGTAGTAAAATTAAATTACACGAAACGGCAAACTTGTTTAAAGACAAGGACGCAAAGCTGAGGGCCTAAGGCATTTTGCTATGGCAGTCTGGTTACCGAAATATTTTGGGATGCTCTCGCTTGTGCTTTTGTCACAGGCGATTTTTTTCTGCCTCAAGATATTTCCGGACAATGGAAGGAGATATGGTGATGGAAAAAAACAAAAAAAGGCGGTTTATAAAAGCAGTAGCTGCGCTGGTACTGTTTTTTGCCGGTGCTTCGCTGTCTGCGACAGAGGTAAAAGCTGAGGCAGCGACAGAACAGAAAAAAGAGCAGGCAAAGCAGGAGATGATTGATATTTTTTATTCGGCAGATACCTCCGAGCACAGTTTTTGGAAATATCTGTTAACGGTAAGCGAGTTTGAAGAGATATATGAGGAGTTAAAAACCGGAGAACACGGAAGAATGCTGGGTGCATATGGAGCCGATACGTATTTGAAGGAGTATGCATTTGGAAAGTATGTATACCGGGTGAAGCTGGTGAATGAGGATACGGATGCACTGAACAGATATATACGGGTAAACGAAAATGCGGATGCCATTCTTGCGGGGATAGAGCCGGAGATGGATGATTTGGATAAAATAATTTATCTGCATGATGCACTGGTAGAGCTGGTTTCTTATAACAAAACAGGAAACCAGGCATATACCCTGGGAGGCGCGCTGGGAGATAAAAATGCGGTATGCAAAGGATATGCACTGGCACTGAACCGTTTGCTGCAGGAGGCAGGCTTTGAAACGGATTATATCAGAAATGCAACACTGAATCACGGCTGGAGCTATGTGAAGTTAGATGGGGAATGGTATCATATTGATGCCACCTGGGATGATACGCAAAGCCCGGTCAAGGGGCAGACATCCCGGCAGTTTTTGCTGCGGAATGAAGCCGAATTTATGGCGGAAGGAAAGAACAGCCACGAAACGGATATTGAGCATGACGGCGGGAGCCCGGTGTCGCTGTCCACAAAATATGAGGACTGGTTTGTGCATGATGTAGTGGGGACCATGGCATTTGAGGACGGTCTGTGGTATTTTGTTGATCCGAGAACGAAAAGTATTGTGTGTGCGGATGCGGACGGAAGCTCCTATGAAACGGTAATTGCGTATACCGGAGAAGCATTTACGGTAGTAGCCGCAGAAAACGGAGTGCTGACTTATACCGAAGCCGGAGAAACCTTTGAGATGGCGCTTTACGGTCGTGAGGAGGCACCGGCGGGGGAAGAGCAGCAAATGTGGCTTCATGAGGTAAATCTGAACGATTACGCATACTGGTGTGACGGAAAGTATAATGAGCAGGCCGGAACAGAGCCGTGTACCGGCTATTTCAGCACAAAGGTATGCTATGCGGCAGAGGGAGGTGCGGACTATGTGCTGACGCTGCAGGATACCCGTTTTGAAGTGATTGTCTATGAGTTTGATGAGACGCACGGATTTCTCGAAGGGACGGTGCTTCAGTCGGGAGAAAGTCATACGATGAATGCTGCTACAAGGTATGTGGGACTGTCTACGTGCTTAACAACATGGAAAGATATGACGTGGGCGGATTTTGTTAAAAAGCTGGAGTATCATCTTCATTCCATGGAGCTTCAAAAATGTCCGGCAGAAGCTAACGGAGCGGGAGAGGAAGCATAAGCGGCAGAATTAGTGTGAAACTGTGCATGGGAGGGTAAAGGAGAAACAGCTTCCCTTACCCTCCTCGCTTTCGCAAAAAACGGTTCCCTGATGCCGTTCCACAATCGCTTTTACGATAGACAGACCAAGCCCGCTGCCGGTAGCGGAATTCGGAGTCCGTGCAGAGGATACGGTATAGGTTCGGCTGAAAATATGCTCCAGTGCATCCTTTGGGATGCCGATGCCGGTATCAATTACTGCTATGGAAAGCGCATCGGAGGAGGTCAGAGGGGTAACCCTTAAGGTGATAGAAGCACCCGCAGAGGAGTATTTGGCGGCATTACCGAAAAGATTATCCAAAACCCGGACAATCTTTTGGACATCAATAAAGAGCGTGCGGTTTAAATCAGCCGGAACGTCTAAAAGCATATTTTTTTCTTCGTATTTCTTATCGCAGATGGCATCGTAAAAGTACCCTTCAAAAAAAGGAGCTGCGTCTACTGTTTCAAAATGAAGCTCTCTGGAGGTGTCTTCGACACAAAAAAGAAAATACATATCCTGAATCAGGTTTTCTAAGGTAAGGGTGCGGCGGTGAATCAATTGCAGGGAGGAATCGAGCTCCTCTCTGGTGGTAATCCGTCCGCTGGTCAGATAGTCGATACTGCTGCGGATGGCAGTAATGGGAGCGCGCAAATCATGGGAAATATTGGCTAACAGCTCTCGGTGCTGTGCCTGTTCTTTTTTCAGCTCTTCATTGACGGCATAAAGCTGTGCGGTAGTTTCGAGCAGCTGTTTTGACAGCTCCTCGATGGATTGGCTTTCGATACCGGGGGATGTAAAGGTGTTTTTTTTCATAGAAGCTCCTTATATGCTATTTGGATACAAAACGGTAGCCCTTGGACCATACGGTTTCAATCATGTTTTCAAGAGTAAAATCAATTCCCATTTTTTTGCGAAGCCGGCTGACATTGACCATAACGGAACGTCGATCCGCTTCGGTATAGATGCCGAACAGTGCGGTTCCAAGCTCTTCAAAGCTGATGTCACGGTTTGGATTGGAAGCCAGATAGAGAAGTACCTCGTACTCCCGGTTGGCAAGACATAAATCCGTATCCCTGAAAAAGGCTTTATGTGTCAGACGGTCAATGGATAAGTCGCCGAGGGTCAGGCGGCTGGCGGAAACCTCTTTGTTCATGCCGGAGCGTCGCAGCAGTGCAAAGATGCGCACCTTTAGCTCACGCAGACTGTAGGGCTTTACGATGTAGTCATCTGCGCCGGTAAGGATTCCGTTGATTTTGTCGTCCTCGGTGTTTTTTCCGGTCAGGAAGATAATAGGGGAGGAGGAGAAGGTACGTATGGTCCTGCATACCTGATAGCCATCCATGTCCGGCATCATAATATCCAGGATAATGCAGTCCGGCTTTGTTTTGCGTGCAAGGTCAATTCCTTTTTGCGGGGCAGATGCAGTATATACGGTAAACCCTTCTCCGGTCATGTATTTAGAATTGATTTCCAAAACATCAGCGTCATCATCAATTAAGAGTAAAACAGCCATAGGGAGCCTCCTCCGAATTTTTTATTTATGCTGCAGTGGTATATTGCCATACAAACCAAATGTCGTAAAGGAAAGTGTTTCTATGCTTACTTTATCACAGATGAGCTGATTCAACAACCACATTTTTTATCTGACCGCTGCTTTTTTTGGAAATTATGCTGAAATTCTATGAAAAATAAGAGCTTGCAAGATGAAGCAGGCGAGAGTATAATATAAAATGGTCTTTAGTCTGTGTAAAGGAGAAAGGGTATGAATCGAAGCAATGTCGGTGCAAATACAAACTCTGTCCAGATTATTATAGATGCCCTGCTGGTAATTGCAGCATATTCTATTACACTTGCCCTGATAGGGGATAATCTGAATCAGAGAGAGCTGCTGGAATTTACGAGCTTAAGCGGTGTGTTTCTTGTAATCTATTTGTTGTCTAACAAGGAGTCCTGTTTATACGATGTTACCACGTTTTTCTATTTGGATCGTGTATTTAAAAAGGTTATGAAGTCGTTTTTTATTGCAGCGATTTCTACGGCGGCATTTATGTTTTTTGTGGCAGAGGACGTGAAGGGCAGATATTTTTATATTCTGTTTGTTGCGATTACCTTTGTTACCGTTGTGATTAATGTGTTTTTATACCGGCCGTTGAACCGCAGACTGAGCCATTATCATGCGCCGCGCACGGTTTTTGCGGGAAAGATGGGAGCCTTTGATAAGTTTCGTTACTTTCTGGATAAGACAAGTATCCGTTTGGATTTTGTAGGATATATTGCGATGGACAGGGCGGATATGGACGATAATGCGGAATATCTCGGATGCCTTGAGGATTTGGAGGAGCTGATTAAAACCTACAACATTGACCAGGTGTATATAATGCAGAAAGAGGGAGAGCAGCTGAAATATACACAGGAGTATGTAGATTTGTGTATTGCAATGGGGGTGACGGTTCGGCTGGTTGTGAATTTCTATAAAAAGAGAAGGGCAGACAGCTATGTCAGTACGGTAGGTACGTATCCGATTATAACCTATCATACGATTTCGTTAAATACGACGGAGCAGCTGCTGAAAAGAACCATGGATTTGGTTGGCGGTATTATCGGTGCGGTTGTATTTTCTCCGATTATGCTGGTTACGGCGATTGCGATTAAGGTGGATTCTCCGGGACCGGTTATGTTTCATCAGGTGCGTGTCGGGCAAAACGGAAGATATTTTAAGATTTATAAGTTCCGCAGTATGTATATTGATGCGGAGGAGCGAAAGAAGGAGCTGATGGCACAGAATGAAATGCAGGGTGGTGTCATGTTCAAGATGAAGGATGACCCGCGTGTAACCAGAGTCGGAAGGATTATCCGGAAGCTGAGTATTGATGAGCTGCCGCAGTTTTTTAACGTAATTCAGGGTACCATGAGTCTGGTGGGAACCAGACCGCCGACACTGGATGAGGTAAAACTGTATAAAAGACACCAGTGGCGGCGGATTAGTATTAAGCCTGGAATCACCGGGCTGTGGCAGGTGAGCGGCCGCAGTAATGTTTTGGATTTTGAAGACATTGTGGAGATGGATGTAGAGTATATAGATAATTGGACAATTGCCGAGGATATTAAGATTATTTTTAAGACCGTAGGTGTTCTTTTAAATCATAAGGGTGCCTATTAGAAGGAGGAGCTTGGAGGATATCATGGGAAAGTTTATATTTCACGAGACATTGATTAAAGACCTTTATGTGGTCGAGCCGACGGTGAAGACAGATCAGAGGGGATATTTCATGGAAACCTATAATGATGAGTTTGCACCGTATGTCAGGCATCTTGACGGAACACCTTGTGCTTATGTGCAGGATAATGAGAGCCGGTCCCGGAGAGGTGTGCTGCGCGGGCTGCATATGCAGTGGGAGCAGCCGCAGGGAAAGCTGGTGCGTGTGCTGCAGGGCGAGGTGTATGATGTGGCGGTCGATGTCAGAAAGGGAAGCCCTACCTTTGGAAAGCATTTTGGCGTAGCTTTATCGGAGGAAAATAAAAAGCAGCTGTTGGTGCCGGAGGGCTTTCTGCATGGCTTTGTCGTGCTTTCAGAGACGGCAGTATTTGCATATAAGTGTACCCGTCTGTATGCACCGGGCGATGAGTTTGGCGTGATGTGGAACGATAAAGAGCTTGCGATTTCCTGGCCGGTGGAGGAAGGGGCGTTAATACTGGCAGAAAAGGATCAGAAAAATCACGCTTTTTGGGAGCTGCGGGAGCGATTAGGGAAGTAAGGAGGCATTATGAAAGGGATTATTTTAGCGGGCGGTTCCGGAACGAGATTATATCCGCTTACCATGGTAACATCAAAGCAGCTTCTTCCGGTATATGATAAGCCGATGATTTATTATCCGCTATCAACACTGATGTTAGCCGGAATCAAAGAAATTCTGATTATTTCCACGCCGCAGGATTTGCCAAATTTTGAGCGTCTGCTTGGAGACGGCAGCAGATACGGAGTGTCCTTGTCCTATAAGGTGCAGCCGTCTCCGGACGGATTGGCGCAGGCGTTTCTGCTGGGTGAAGAGTTTATTGGAGATGAGCCGTGTGCCATGGTACTTGGAGATAATATTTTTTACGGAAACGGATTCCGCAGCCTGTTACGGCAGGCAGTGCAAAATGGGGAGGAAGGAAGCGCGACGATTTTTGGTTATTATGTCAATGACCCGGAGCGTTTCGGCATTGTGGAGTTTGATGAGAACGGAAAGGTCATTTCCGTGGAGGAAAAGCCAAAGCAGCCGAAGTCCAATTATTGTATTACCGGTTTGTATTTTTACGACAAGCGTGTGGTAGAGTATGCAAAGACAATTACACCGTCGGCGCGCGGTGAGCTGGAGATTACCGACTTAAACAGAATTTATCTTGAAAAGGGAAATTTAAATGTCAAGCTTCTGGGACGAGGCTTTGCATGGCTGGATACCGGTACGATGGACAGTCTTTTGGAGGCTTCCGATTTCGTACAGATGATTCAGAAGCGGCAGGGGATTGAAATCTCCGCTCCGGAGGAGATTGCTTATGTGAACGGCTGGATTTCGAAGAAAATACTGCTTTCGGCAGCGGAGGAATACGGAAAGTCTCCGTATGGTGAGCATTTAAGAAGAGTGGCCGGAGGAAAGATTCAGTATTAGCATACATAGAAAGGGGAGCAAAGGATGACAATTATTGTAACAGGCGGA
>CAZAUP010000008.1:0-234 GCA_964488415.1 uncultured Lachnospiraceae bacterium | reverse complement strand
TCCAATTTTGTATTTCATATGCTGGAGAAGTATCCGGCCTACCGGATTGTTTGTCTGGATAAGCTGACCTATGCGGGAAATTTGTCTACGCTGGAGCCGGTTATGGAAAATCCGGGGTTTCGTTTTGTAAAAGCGGATATTTGTGACAGGGAAGCGGTGTACCGGCTGTTTGAGGAAGAAAATCCGGAGGTTGTGGTGAATTTTGCGGCAGAGAGCAATGTAGACCGTTCCATT
>CAZAUP010000007.1:0-32547 GCA_964488415.1 uncultured Lachnospiraceae bacterium | reverse complement strand
ATTGATGCCGGTATAGTATCCGTATTTTCCAAGCATTCCAAGGTCATACGAAATAGAATCTGCCACACCGTAGCCTTCCAGGAAGCGATGCAGCTGCATCAGATGGTCTATTGCCGCACATGCCTCCGCATTCTCCGTCATACTGCGGATTTCAGAAAGCCGCTCCACACTGCCAAACAGCTCCGGCAGCTTTAGCAGAAGCTCCTTTAACTCCGGCTTTAGCTGTTTTCCGGAAAGCACCTGTTCTACGGAAAACAAATTTTTGCTTTCAATCAATTCTCTGACCTCTGCCGCTTCCTCCGCAGAAAAACCGGCTTCCTTTGCTAACGCCGTAAAAAATCCCACATGCCCGATTTCAATCTGAAATTTTTTTAATCCGCCTGCCTTTAAGCACTCCGCCATCAGTGCAACCATCTCCGCATCCGCTACCACGGAGCCGTCATGAATCAGTTCTGCACCAATCTGGGTGGTTTCCTTTAGCTTTCCCTGGTAACCGCTGTTATCGACAAAGGTATTTCCTCTGTAGGAGAGACGAAGCGGATTTGTCTCTTCTTTATAGTACTTTGCCACGCATCTGGCAATCGGCGGCGTCATATCCGGACGAAGAACCAAGGTATTTCCTTCTCTGTCAATAAACTTATACATATCCTTCGACGGAACGGTCCCACGCTCTTTCCGGAAAATATCAAAATACTCGAATGTCGGAGTTACAATATCCCGAAAACCGAAACGATGCAGACAATGCCTTAGCTTTCCCTCCAGCTGCTGCTTCTTATCGCACTCCGAATCGTGCAAATCCCGGACTCCTTCCGGGGTATGTAATAATTTCTCCATACATCCTCCTTACTGCCACAGGTAGCCTGCAGCAACGCTTTGTTGTGTTAGAGTGATAATTCACTACTAAAACAGTGTACTTATTTTACGATAAGAACTCAAACTTGTCAATAGGAAACCTGCAGAAATTTCAAAGAAATGAAATCTTCTTTGATAGAGAAGAGCCACTGCCGATACACCGGCAGCGGCTCACATCCTCTCTTTCTTATGAATCAATCTTCGATATGATAAATTTCATTCAGCTTTGTACCATCCATGTGATATATTGTCCTGTCATCATCCTCATTTCTTACATTGACACTTACAAAACCTATACCGGTATAAAGCGAAATACTGCCATCCTCCTCAGACAGAATGTTCTTTTTCTTTCCATTCTTTTTCGAGTAGCAAAGCTGCTCACGCTCAATAACATAATAGCACCGCGTTCCATCCCCGGAAACTGCCACATCGGTTACATCATCTGCAAGCTTCTTGGCTTTTGTCCCCTTGATACAGAACAGCTCGTCATCCTCATTAACATAATAAACGTACTTTAAATCCCCTGCTGCGTAGACAGCAACAGCTTCTGCATCATCCTTGATTTTCTTTGTTTCGCCGCCCTTAGCAAACTTCGTTACACGATTGACATCACCGCTTCGATCAATGTAAACCAGGCTTTCGCCGTCCTCAGCCACTACACAATCCTCTACCGAGGAGGCTACGGTCTTCATCTCCTTCCTGCCATTTAAAAAGGAAATATCGCCTTCTGTCCAGTAAAGCTGCTCCTCCAGTGTTTCAACACCGGTATAAGATACATAAACTCTTCCGCCCGGTGTGTAATAATACTGATATTCCTGTAAGGCTTTCTCCGGAAGAACGATAGACGTAACACTGTCACTCGAAATCTTTTCCTTTTCTCCTGCCTTTACGGAAAGATAAGTCTTACCGTCTACTGTATACATCAGCTCCGTACAGTCCGCATTGACCAGCACGCTCACACCACTCAGACCGCTCACAAGCTTCTCTGCTTCTTTTTTCTTCTTCTGTGCGTAAAGACGGTCGTCATCCCTATAGTAGATATATGCCGCCTTATCTGCGATTGCAATTACATAGTTTTCCTTTCCTACGGAAACCGGTTCCTTTCCCTTGACGGAATAGTAGCCTCTGAAATCATCCTTTGCATCGTAATCCGAAACAAAGGCTACCGTCTGACCATTCGGAGAAAGAACAATGCTTCCGTCTAAAACATCCTCTGCAATCTTCTTCGTTTTTCCGCTTTTGGTGTAATAAAGATTCAGGATACCAACAGATTCATAAACATCCGTATCTAATTCAACATCAGACAAATAGGCAATGGTATCACCGTAAACCGAAACAGTAACATTCTCTGCATCCTCGATACCGGTTTCAATTACCTTTCCGTTTCTGATTAAAATAAGCTCTTCATCCTCATTGACAAAAACAGCAGTAGAATAGTCCTGACTGTAAACAATGTTATTCCCTTCCTCATAATTCAGCTCATCTATCTTGCCACTGGCATAAAGCACAAGCACCTTATCCTCTACTTCTCCAATCTCTACAATGGCATATTTCCCGGCTGTTACATACGCTGTCCCGCCGGCACATACGCCCGCTATAAGCAAAACAAGAAGAAACAAAGCAAACACGGCTGCGACTGCAACTACAACCTTTTTATTCACCGGCTTCTTTTCTTTCTTTTCCTTTGTTGCCTCTGCTTCTGTTTTTTCCAACCTGTCTTCTGCCGCTGCTTCCGGCTCCTTTGCACTCTCTGCCGGCTCCCCTTCTGTTGCCTTTCCGGTCACAGTATTTTCTTCTGCAGGCTCATTCACTTCTTCAGCAAATTCTGCGCCGCAGTTTGTACAGAATTTATCAGCATCTGTACATTCCTGTCCACATTTACTGCAAATCATTGTCTTCCTCCATCTCCGCTGTATCTTCAGCCTGTCTTATCGGGATGTACGTCCCCCTTACGAAATTAAAACCAAGTTTATTCTACTCTATTTGACCTCTTCTGTCAAGATTTGCACGGTTTTATTTCCGGTATCTCCTCCTCCCGCAGTTCCAAATCTTTCTGTATCCCGTTTAAATATGGAACCGGTACATTTCCCTGCTGCAAAAAAAACTCCGGTTCTGTTTCTTCCAAACGAAAGCTCTTCCTTCCGCCCTGACGCATACGCTCGTAAAACTCCTTCAGCTTTTTAAAACGCAGATAATACAGCCGCTCCCTCGCGGTATAATAAATCAGCAAAAAAGCCACTCCCTGCTGTCGCTCGAACTCTTCCATAAACGCATACTGATGCTCATGCACATTCTGCAGCGGAAATGTGTCCTCCGCACATTCCTTTGCATCAAAGCACACCGGAATTCCCTGTACCGCACCGATATAGTCCACCGTACTTTTCCGTTCAAAATAGGCAAGTGTAATATGTCTTGTTTCCTGTTCGATTTGAATCGGCGTAATCGGTGTCGGCACCTTTTGAATCAAGGCAAGTCCCGTCTCCCGATACCGTTCGTTGGTTAAATTAACCAGTTCTTCAAACGCAGAGCCACGTAATCCTCTCGAATTCCATTCTCCCATGAGCTGCTCCTTTCTCTTCCGTTCCTATCGTTTTTACCGTCACACTAATTACGGCTTCCCTGCTCCAGTTCCACGGTATACACTCCTGCCTCCGCCGCAATTTTCGCAAACTGCTTCGGCACCGGTGCAAACATCTGTTTCCCGGACAGTTCCGGACAACGTTCCGTTTCTTCCGGGAATGTTAAATAGGCTGCATGAAGCAGCTGGTTTTTCAATCCGAACCGCTCCGTTCCTGAGGTCTTTCCTTTTTGCCCCTCATACTTTCGGTCACCCAAAATCGGATGTCCAACGGATGCCAAATGTGCACGGATCTGATGTGTTTTTCCGGTTATCAGCCGTACCTTCAATAACGTATACTCTCCGGAAAGGACAAGCGGAGTATACTCCGTTTCAATATAGGAAGCAGCTCCGGATTTATTTGTCTGCGTTACCGTTACCTGATTGCTTTTTTCATTTTTTGTAAGATACCCCTTCAGATGGCTCGCCCTTTCCACTCTGCCGCGTACAATACAAAAATAATCCTTATGCACCGTCCGCTCCTTAAGTAACGCTGAAAGCTGCTGCAGACCTGCAAGACTTTTTCCTGCAAGAATCAGACCGCTGGTGTTCCGGTCCAGACGGTTACATACACCCGGGCGAAAGGTTTGCAGCTCCCGCTCCGTCAATGCACCTGAATCCAGCAAATAAGCAATTACCCATTCGTTGACCGATACATCCTCTGCTTCCGCCTTTTGTGACAGCACACCTGCCGGTTTATTTAAAACAAGCACATCTCCGTCTTCATATATTACCTGAAGCTGTGCGAGACCTTTCTCTTTTTTTTGTAGCTCTGTCAAAGAAGGCAGCCTGTTCCTTTGTCCTGCCTCTGCAGGATTCATGCGGTTCCCGCCAAAAGACATTCCGTCACTTCGAAAGCCTGCAATCGTCTCATCCGACAAAAACAGACAGACCTCGTCTGCATCACAAAGAAGCTCCGAGCCGTCTGCCTTTTTTCCGTTCAGGGTAATATTCTTTTTTCGCAGCATCTTATGCAAAAAGCCCTGAGGTGCTGCATTTAAATACTTTGACAGAAGCTTTAACAGCTTCTGTCCCGCCTCATTTTTGGATACCACAATTTTTTGCATTCCGTCCTCCCTGCTGCATTTATACCGCTAAGGAGCGCAAAAAATCAAGCAGTTCCTGACGCTCCTCCTCTTTTTTTGTAACCTTTTCACATTTCTTTAGCTTATCCAAAAACTCTTCCTGACTCATACATAACGTCACCTTCCCGGACATTCCGCGCTTTTTTAAGGCTTCTGTCAAATATTCCTGTATCTTTGCAGCCTTTTCCTTTTTACCTGCCATAAGCCCGATGTACTCATGCTCTGTCAGGACAAAAAAGGATAACCCCATCACACGCTCTCCTGAAGTAAACACATAGTCGGAAAACAGCACCGCTCCCTCCGGCATCTGCTCCTTTACACGCTCATGCAATGCCTTCTCCGGTGTCCGATACGGAAGCAGGATAATAAGCGTTGTCAGATATCTGGCCATTGGCAATGCCATACACACCGCAGCTACCGTAAAAATATTCTTGTAATCATTCTTATTCAGAAGAAGTCCTGCCACAAAAAGTGCTACACCGATTGCGATCATCAAAAGAGTTCCTAAAAGCTGCTTTCTTTTCTCCGAATTTATATGACCATATTCGCATCTTTTTATCCACTTCATTTTCTTTCTCCTTACCGCACAACTTCGTCGTAGCTTTCAATGTAATAATCTGCCAGTCTCTTTTTTTCCTCCCGGTACGCTGCTGAAAATTCATCCTCAACAGCGCATACCGTCATACCGGCTGCCTTTCCCGCCAAAATTCCTTCCGGAATATCTTCAAACACAAGGCATTCCTCAGGTTCCACACCAAGATACCTTGCCACCAGAAGATAAATATCCGGTGAAGGCTTTCCTTTCTCTGCCTCACAGGACATATGTACCTCATCAAAGTACATCAAAAGTCCTCGCTTTTCCAGCACCGCCATAGCAAGCTCCCTCGAATTGCTGGTAGCAATTCCGGTCTTCGTCCCCTTTCGTTTTAATTCCCTCAGAAAGGAAAGAACGCCCGGCTTCAACGTCACCTCACGCAAATATTTTTCCATTGCCATATCGTTCCAGTCAGCCTTAATTTTCTCCAGACTGTCCGGAAGCGAAAATTCTTCTTTAAAATACACGGCAGTTTCCGAAAAACTCATACCGGAAATTTTTTTCTGTAAATCCGGCGGCAGAGCAATACCGAACCGCGCCAAATATTCAATATCAATGGCTTCCCACATCCACATAGAATCTACCACCGTACCGTCCAAATCAAAAATGACTGCTTTCTTATCTGTCAGCATATCCGGTCCTCCTTCCGACGCTCCCTTTCCTTCCGAAATCTCTCGCGTTATCGCTCATTTCTCCGAAACACAATCTCTCAGGCAGGAAAGCTCTGCCTCCGTTAAGCTCCTGTACTCTCCCGGCTGTAAAGACGCATCCAGCATCACACCGCCCATTGCCATACGCTTTAAATACAGCACCCCGTTTCCGGTAGCCGCAAACATCCGCTTCACCTGATGAAACTTTCCTTCCTGCAGCGTCACTGCTGCCGCTGCACTGCCATCAGGCACAAAATCAGCCGCCTCCGCATCCGTCAGTCTCCGGAGTACGGCAGGCATGGCCGTCAGCTCCTCATCCACCTTCATTCCGGAGGCAAAAAGCGTAATATCTTCCTCGGTAATCTCTCTGGCAAGCCTTGCGAAATAAAGCTTATCCGCATGCTTTTTCGGTGAAATCAAACGATGGGACAGCATCCCGTCATCCGTCAGCAGTAAAAGACCCTCCGTGTCCTTATCCAGCCGTCCGACCGGGAACAGATTCCTTCTTTTTTTGTCCTCCGCGGAAAGCAGACCAAGCACGGTCCTTGTATCAGAATCCCTTGTTGCTGACACGGTTCCTGCCGGTTTATTTAACATATAATACACAAATTTTTGAAACAAGAGCGGTCTTTCATCCAACGTAACCGCATCCGTTTCTTCCTTTACCTGTTCTGCGATTACCTTTTTTACCTCGCCGTTCACGCAAACTCTGCCCCCCGCAATCACGGCCCTCGCCTGTGAACGGGTCATACCGGTAAGCTCTGCCACCAGCTTGTCTAACCGCATAGCTCCTCCTTACATCATCCGCCATCCTGCAAGATACTTATTCTTAATAACACCCTTTGCTGCCTTTCCCCAGCCGAGTGGGTAACCATCCACACAGACAAGCACAAAACCGTCTTTTATTTCTGTTTTTGCAGTAATGGTTTCACACTTTAAATAACGAATCACATCCTCGTCTGTCGCTTCAAGGTCGTAACAATTTTCATACTCCGATGCTTTTAGGGCACATGCCAGTGCCTGGCTCGGCTCAAACCGGTTCTTTTTCATTTCTCCCAAAAGCAGACCGGAACGAAGAATCCGAAGTCCGGAAAGACTCGGTAAATTCTCCGGCAAATAATACAGCCTGTCCTCTCTTACTACAATTCGGTCATACACCAAAGGAAGTCCAAGACATTCCAAAAACATTTTTGCCTCCGCAGAAAGCTTTGCCGGCTTTCTCTGCTCATATACCGTTGTCTCCGTCCTTGCCGACTCAGACTTCTTTAAAAGTGCCACAAAATGCCCCTCGCCCTCCATCCGGTGCGGCCAAATCCGAATTGCTTTTTTTATCTCCTCCGTACCGTCCGCCCACTCCGGTCTGCCCGGCGCAAAGCCTTCATAGAAAAGCGGCACGTCCTCCATGGAAAGCTCCGGATATTCCCTCATTAAAAAGGCAAGCGTATCTTCATCCTCCTCTGGAGAGAAGGTACAGGTAGAATACAGCAGCATTCCGCCCGGACGAAGCATCTTTACTGCCGACGGCAAAATTTCCCGTTGCAGCTTTTGGTAATACTCTACGCCGTACTGCTCCCAATTTTTCATTATGGCGGGACTTTTCCGGAACATTCCCTCTCCGGAGCACGGCGCATCCACAAGAATTTTATCAAAATAGCCCACAAAACGCTCTGCCAGCTTTGCAGGCGGTTCACTGACAATAACCGCATTTTTTGTCCCGAACAGTTCAAGATTTTTAAGCAATGCCTTTGCTCTTGAATTGCTGATATCATTGGAAACAAGTACACCTTCCCCGCAAAGCTTTGCGGCAAGCTCTGTGCTTTTCCCGCCCGGTGCCGCACATAAATCCAATACCCGCTCGCCCGGTTCCACCGGAAGCACTGCCGCCGGTGTCATGGCACTCGGCTCCTGAATATAATACAGTCCCGCAAAATAATACGGATGCTTTGCAGGCTGCGCCACATCCGCATCATAATAAAAGCCGTTGGAAATCCATGGGATAGGACGCACCTCCACCGGAGACCTCCTCCGAAACTCCTCCGTTGAAAGCTTCATGGTATTGACACGCAAACCTGCCGCATGCTCTGCATCATAGCCCTTTACAAAGCCTTCGTATTCTGCGCCCAGCAGCTCCCGCATTCTTTTTTCAAACTTTTCCGGTAATTGTATTGCCATACCGTCCTCCTGCTTATTTTTCGGCAGACACCTGCCGCCCTTCCGCGCCTTCTCCCCTACCGAAGGCTTTGTGCCCGATATCCCTCGGCAATAATATCAAGCTCCTTACTGAAATGCTCCAGCTGAGCAAGGTCGCCGTCCTGATATACACGGAAAAATTCATCCTGAATTTTCACGACTTCCTTCTTATTGGCAAGCTTATATAAGTTCTGGATATTCGTTAATATATCCGAGACTAAATTTGCCTTACGGTTAAAGGAATTCTGGGAGTCCATTATCTCATCCCGCACGGAGGACATCTCCTGATCCAGCACCACAATTGCCTCTGCTGCATTATGCAGACGCTGTCTTAAATTCTCCGGCATATTCTTTTTGTATTTATACTGCAGGGAATGCTCCACCGTTGCCCAGAAATTCATGGCAAGGGTACGAATCTGGATTTCCACCTTCAAACGCTTCGGTCCCTTTAAGGTTTCCACCGTATAGTAAACAACCATATGATAGCTGCGGTAACCGCTCTTTTTTATGTTTGTAAGGTAGTCCTTCTCTTCCTTTATCTGCATATCAGCCCGGTTCTTAATGATATCCACCACTTTGTAGATATCCTCCATAAACTGGCAGATAATACGGATACCGGCAATATCGTCCAGATATTCCTCAAACTCATCAAACTCAATATTCTTCTTTTGGCATTTTTCCAAAATACTGGAAATGGACTTTACCCTTCCCTTCACCTGTTCAATAGGAGAATAGTTTCCGCTTTTCCGATACGCTCCGATGAGATGTTCAAACTTTACTACCATCTCATCCACCGCAAGGGAATAAGGTTCCAACAGTTCTCTCCAAAGCTGAATTTCCATGTGCTCTCCTCTCAAAACAATGTCTGATCCGTACCGCTTATTCCTCCGGTCCAAAGATAAACTCCTGCAATGCATTAATATTCTTTGACCACTGCACTGCAAGCACCTGAGACGGTTTCGTATTATTATCCAGTATTACGTTTGCATTACTATAACCACCCGCTACCGGGATCCGCATGGTATCCATAGACAAAATTCCTTCTTCCACTACCATCTCCAAAACCTCCTGCATATCTTCCTTGGAAAGGTTTGTGGTTACCTGTGGCAGACAATCGTTAAATATGTCAAGCATCGTAAAAATACTGCTGTTTTTGTACTTGTTAAAAATCTTATTTAATACCGTTCTCTGACGCTCGGTACGTCCGAAATCACTGTCCGTACCGTTTGCAGTCGGTACATAACGCACGCGGCAATAACCCAGAACCTGATTACCGTTCATAAGCTGGCTTCCCGCCACCACATTACGATTTGCCGGATTGGAAATATAATCATGCGTCCTTAAATACTCTGCCTCGGTCGCCGTCAGATTAATTTCCACACCGCCCAAACGGTCTATAATCCATTCAAAGCTGTCAAATCCTACCTTAACATAACCGTCAATCTTAATCTGAAAATTCAGCTCAATGGTATCTACCAAAAGCGGTGCTCCGCCATAGGCATACGCCGCATTTAGCTTATTGTCCGCATGTCCCGGAATCTGTACATACATATCACGCATCAGGGATACCATGTGAATCTTCTTATCCTTCGAATTAACGGATACTAAAATCATGGAATCAGAACGTCCGCCTCCGCCGAGCTGCGGCAATGCTTCTACACCAATTAACAGTACGTTAAAGCAATAATCCTCCTGACGTGGCTCTACCGTCGGCACCGGCGTTACAGTCGGTGTCAGATTCGGATTCTCCGTCTGCGTCGGCATCGGAGTTGCTTCCTGCGTCAGCATCGGTGTCGGAGTCAGCTCCTCAATATTCATCCGCCCTCCCATGTATTCTACAGCAATTTTAATCAGCAGACTGCGTCCCGTGTTTGTTCCTGCCAAAAATCCAAGGCCAAGACAAAGCACCAGAAGCACAATCATCAATACACGACACCACATCGGAAAACGAAGCCAGAGATTCTTCTGCTTCTTCTTGCCCTTTTGCGCTTGTTTTCCTTCCTCCGGCTCTGTATCTACCGGTCCGAGGGTAACTGCCATCTGTGCCGCAAGCGCATCATCAATGCTCCTTAAAACAGCTTCCTCGTCCTCCTCTTTCATTTCCTCCGTGCCTGCAAATTCTTCGTCCTCAAACTTAAAATCAAACTGCAGTACCGGAAGCTCTTCGTCTTCTGCCCCTCCATAAGCTTCCTCCTCTGCGGTCATACCTACCGTCGCACGCGGAACCAGAACCTCTCCTGTTTCCTCATCTGTTTCAAACTCATCAAATATGGAGTGTACTTCGTCCTTCATAATTTCCTCACCTTTTCCTTTTTCTATCCTCAATCGGTACTATTCCGAAACAGCTCTCTGTTCTTCTCCCAATCCACTACAAGCGGGCTGGTTACAGCCCCGACTGCGCCCGGACTTTCATAGGTCCCTTTTGCCGGAAACTGCTGCTGTTCCATCGTTGTTATTTTATTATCATATACAGCAAAAATCAACTGCTCCAATGTTGCTTCGCTAATGTCGGTTTCTATATATCCCAATACTTCTTTCAGTAGTTTTGTCCAGTTCATTATGCCAGCTTCTTTATACCGTTCAAACAGGTTGGACAACACCATTCTTTGCCGTTCGGTTCGTCCGTAATCATACCTCGTCCCGTTACAATTCGCCACATAGCGCACTCTGCAGTATCCAAGCGCCTGATTTCCGTTTAACACCTGTACTCCCTGCGTTACATTTCGATATTCTTCCTTCGAGATGTAATTGTGTGTATTCAGATACTCCGCCTCTTCTGCGGTCAACGTCACCTCAACTCCGTCTAATTTATCGACAATTTTTTCAAAATCTTCAAATCCGACCTTTACATAACCATCCGGCCGGATACCGAGCTTTTCCTCAAAAATCCGGTATAAGCCCTGCACTCCCTGCCTTGCATACACGGCATTTATTTTACATGGATTCATCCCTTCCGGTTCCACATAAATATCCCGGAGCACTGAGGTTACAACAAGCTTTTTACTTTCCGTATGTATCGTTACCAATAAAATTGCATCGGTTCTGCCCTTTCCGGCACTTCCTCCGATTGCTTCCTCCCCTAACATCAAAACGTGATATACCTCTTTTGCAGCTGCTTTTTCGCTCTTCTCCGCATTCCCTGTTTCCGAAGAAGTCTTCTCCTCTTCGGAAACATAGGTAACAGAACCGTGCAGATAGCCTGCCACTACCTTTGCGGTAAGCTTTCTACCTGCAGAGGTGTAAAAAACAAATAATAATGCGGCTGCCGCTACCGCAACCACCGTTGCCAAAACGAGAATGGCATTACCGACAATACCTCGTTTTTTCTTATCCTCCATAGACTCTCTCCCAAGAATATCATGATATCTTATTATCTGCAAGTATTTTTTCCAGTAACCGGTACATACGAAGTGCTGATTCCACATGAAGCCGCTCCGCCGGTGTATGAATATCCTTCATATCCGGACCAATGGAAATGATATCAAGCCCCGGAAGCTTTTCACTCAAAATACCACACTCAAGACCGGCGTGTATCGTGGCGAACACCGGACGCTTCCCGAAAATCTCCTCATACTCCTTTGCATAAATCTCTCTAAACTTGGACTCAGACTTGTATTCCCATGCCGGATATTCACCAGATGGTGTATAATCACCGCCTAAAAAGCCGATTAAATAGCATAATTTTTCCCTCAGAAAATTAAGATAACTCTTCTTACTGCTGCGCAAAGACCACAGACATACTGCCTTCTGCGGTTCAATGCGGCAAATTCCGAGATTAAGAGAGCTTTCCACAAGACCCGGAATCTCAGCATTCATTTTCTGTACTCCGTTCGGGCATTGCAACAATAAGAATAAAAACTTTTCAAAGCTACGTGGGTGAATTGCAGCTCCGTCCTCTACCGTATCCCCGGCTTCCACCAAAATCTCAGCCCTTGCTTCTGCCCCACGGATTTCTTCCATCATCTGCTCTGCAAGCTTCCTTGCGCATACCACGGCTTCTTCCACGGAGTCCTCATCTACCAAAAGTACTGCATCCGCCTCCCGCGGAATGGCATTATCCTTCTGCCCGCCGGAAAACTCCTCTACCACGAAGGTCACCTGCTCTCGTAAGGAAAACAAATATCTGGCCAGCCACAATACCGCATTGGTACGGTTCTTATCAATTTCCACACCGGAATGACCGCCCTGTAAACCGCGCACACTTACCTGTATTCTCGTCCCCTGCATCGGCAGACGCTCAATCGGAAGCTCTCCGCAAACACGCATCCCTCCGGCACAGCCACAAAGTACAACATCCTCCTCTTCCGAGTCAATGTTTATCATATATTTACCGGAAAGCACCGAGGTATCCAGTGCCTTGGCACCATCCATCCCCACTTCCTCCTCGGTCGTAATAATCATCTCTAATGCCGGATGCTTTGCCGTAGTATCGTCCAATAAAGCCAGACAATACGCTACTGCAATGCCGTCATCACCGCCGAGTGTTGTTTTATCCGCCGAAAGCCATTCTCCGTCAAACTGCAGGGACAGACCATCCTTTGTAAAGTCATGACCGGAATCCGCTTCCTTCTCACACACCATATCCATATGCCCCTGCAAAATAATCGCCGGAAGCATTTCATATCCCGCAGCCGCTGCTTTATAGAATATAATATTATCCGCATTGTCGCGAATATACCGGAGTTTTCGCTCTTTTGCAAAATTTTCCAGATAATCCGCTATTTCCTTGGTATTGCCAGAGCCATGAGGAATTGCCGCCAGCTCTGAAAAATAATACAACACCTTTTTGTAGTCAATGGCCTTTAATGCCTCTAACATTCCGTCTCCTCCTAGTTCTTAAAGCTGTGAATCGGCGCAGGAATTCGTCCGCCACGCGCAACAAACGCATCACAGGAGAACGTATTTACCGGCATAACCGGTGCATAACCGAGAAGTCCGCCAAATTCCACAATATCACCCACCTTTTTGCCAATAACCGGAATCAGGCGGACTGCCGTGGTTTTTGCATTAATCATACCGATTGCCATTTCATCCGCAATGATGCCGGAAATCGTGGATGCCTTTGTATCCCCCGGAATTGCAATCATGTCAAGACCTACAGAGCATACACAGGTCATTGCTTCCAGCTTTTCCAGGGTAAGAGAACCCGCCTGTACTGCATCAATCATCCCCTGGTCCTCACTTACCGGAATAAAAGCACCGCTTAAGCCGCCCACATAAGAGGATGCCATAACGCCGCCCTTCTTTACCTGGTCATTTAACAGTGCAAGTGCTGCCGTAGTACCCGGTGCTCCCGGATACTCCAGACCAATTTCCTGCAAAATCTCCGCAACGGAATCACCAACTGCCGGAGTCGGTGCCAGAGAAAGGTCTACGATACCAAACGGAACACCAAGTGCTTTGGATGCCTCGGTCGCTACCAGCTGACCCACACGGGTAATCTTAAACGCTGTCTTCTTAATGGTTTCACAAAGTGTACCGAAATCCGCACCACGCACCTCTTCCAGTGCTGTCTTTACAACTCCCGGTCCGCTGACACCTACATTGATGATTGCGTCTGCTTCGGTCACGCCATGGAAAGCACCTGCCATAAACGGATTATCGTCCGGTGCATTACAGAAAACAACAAGCTTTGCACAGCCGAGAGAATCCTTCTCCTTCGTGGCTTCCGCCGTCTTTAACACAATTTCGCCCATCAAGCGTACTGCATCCATATTGATACCGGTACGTGTGGAGCCGACATTCACAGAAGAACAAACTCTGTCCGTCTGTGCAAGTGCCTGCGGAATAGACTCAATTAAGAGTCTGTCGGAAGTAGTCATTCCCTTACATACCAGTGCCGAGTAACCACCAATAAAGTTTACCCCTACCGTTTTTGCAGCACGGTCAAGAGTCTTTGCGATTTCCACATAATCCTCCGGCTTCCTGCAGGCATTTGCCCCCACCAGCGCAATCGGAGTAATGGAGATTCTCTTGTTTACAATCGGAATACCAAACTTTTTCCCAAGCTTCTCTCCGGTGGCAACCAAATCCTTCGCCATAGTTGTTATTTTTTCATAAATCTTACGATTTAATTCATCCAGGCTGCTGTCTGCGCAATCCAAAAGACTGATTCCCATGGTAATGGTACGCACATCCAGATTCTCCTTCTCAATCATCTGATTTGTCTCTATGACTTCATGAATATTAATCACGTATTATTCCTCTCTTTCCTTTTCAACCAATGTATGCAAAGTGCCTCGCCCGCCTTAGATACGGTGCATCATATCAAAAATGTCCTCATGCTGTGCCTTAATGATAACACCGATTTCCTTGCCGATGCCCTCAAGCTCCTCTGCAATCTGATGAAACTCCTTCGGAGAATTATTTGCATCCACTACCATCATCATATTGAAATAATTCTGCACAATCGTCTGGGAAATATCCAAAATATTTACACCGCTTTCTGCGAGGTACGTGCAAACCTTTGCAATAATCCCCACACAATCCTTCCCTACTACTGTAATAATTGTCTTTTTCATTTTCATTTCCTCCTGCTATTTTCGCTTATGCGAATTTTTTATTTTCTATTTCTCCGACTTCCACCATTCTTGATGGTGTGTCCCGATTTGCCACAAACAGCTCCGGCATCGGAAGCCCCTTTGCTTTGGAAGCGGACTGCAATTCAATCCGGACCGTCTCATAGGCGAGTTCCGGTAAATTGTTTTCTTTACTCAGATGAGCCAGTATCACATGGCAAAGTCCCGGATGCAGTACCCTGCACACCAGCTCTGCTGCCAAATCATTGGATAAATGTCCCCGTTCTCCCAAAATACGCTGCTTCAAATAATAAGGATATCCCCCTACCATTAGCATATTGACATCATGATTGGATTCCAGATACAAAATCTGTGCCTTCGAAATTGCAGAAACGATGCTCTCGTCATACACACCAAGGTCTGTTACCAGCGCTGCCTTGCAGCCATCTGCTTCAAAGGTGTGGCAAACCGGATTTGAAGCGTCATGAGAGACGGAATAAGGGATTCCCTCCACTCCGTCAAACCAAACCGGCTCTCCCGGTATGACCTCATGAAACAGCTCCTCCGGAATCCTGCCAATATTGGTACGCCCCCTCAGCATACTGCAAAAAGTCTCTGCCGTGGCATAAAGCGGAATCCCATACCGCCTTGCCAGCACGCCAATCCCCTGAATATGGTCGGAATGCTCATGGGTAATCAAAATTCCCTGCAATGCCTCCGGTGCCACACCAATCGACATAAGGCCCTGCTCCACCTTCTTACCGCTAATCCCCGCATCCACCAAAAGGTGGGTGTCTCCGTGCCCTACATAGACGCAATTCCCACTGCTTCCACTGGCAATCGCACATACTCTCAACGTAAAAACCTTCCTTCCTGCACCGTGCCTTCACAGGCATTACTCTTTCCAATATAACTCAATCCGGTCCCCTTCTGCAAGAGGTTGCATGAAATTTGTCGAAATTTCATTCACACGCACTACAGCCTCCCTGCCCTTTGCATCCGCCAAATCAAACGGAAACACATCCAAAACATCCGCTAAAAGATAAGATTTCTTTCCTTTTAACAGCTTAGGCTGCTTATTTACCAAAACCATAATTTCCACCGTATCCTGTGCCGCATCTGCAGCCCCGGCTGCCACCGCAGTGGTTTCTTCCGGCTGCTTTGGCACCGTTGCAACACCTTCTGCCGCCGCCTTCTCCGAGAAAGGCTCTGCCTGAGCTTCCCGGTAAGCCTCCTCCGGAATAGCCTCAATATCATACGCCATTTCTTCAATGTCGATATTAATAGCAAAGTTCTCATATACACGTTCCTCCGGACCGGCAGGTACATGATTTACATATACTCTGCCCTGCGGCACAATATCAAGAAATGCCAGCGTCTGCTCCACCGTATAGTACTCCAGAGAAGAAATCTCATCCCCCTCCCTGATTTCATAATACTCGGAAACAAGCTCCCCGTTCACCTGCATAAACCGCGGACAGGTTACTGCATTTCCGTTTACCGTAAAGCTTAAGGACTGCTTAAACTCCGGAAGTCTGCCTATCGTACAGGCAGCCGGAGCGCCCTCCGTGGATGCTTTGATTGTAATCACATCGTTTTGCTCAATCGGGGCATTAATACCGGCATTCCTGCCGTTTAACAGAATTTCCGCAGCCTCACCAAGCTCGCCGCGCACCATACGTTTCTCACCATTGACGGTAAAGGTCAGCTCCCTTCCTCTTGCCGGAAAAAGCTTTTCATTCGGATAACCGAACTGTAATGCTGCATCCACAATCGTCAGCTTACCGTTATCATACAGCTTAATCCGCTCATCATTGACACGGACAAAAATGAAATTGTTCTTCTGTTCGTAAAAGTTCAGGCAGATACCAATCGGAGTTACCAGAAGCGGATCCTTCTTGACCCCATCCTGCAGAAAGGTAACTGCCGACAGCACCTCTGCTCCCCGCAGTGCCACCCGCTCCTTCGCCAGCTCCAGATGCCCCGCAAGCCGCTCTGTAAACCCGGAAATTTTTCCGCCGCCGCCTACAACAAACACCGCACTCACCGGCTTGCCGCCGTTTAAGCTTATAATCTGCTCTGCCACGGCTTTTGTGATGTGTTCTACCATATCTTCCACATCTGCAATAATCTCCTCACGGTCCGCCTTTTGTTTCAGCCCCATAACGTCCTTATATGTAATCGTCTTCTTCTTAGTGGAAGAATCCAGCTTAATCTGCTCCGCAGTTTTAAAATCCACCAGACGCTTTCTTGCAATCTCCTCCGTCAGCCTGTCGCCGGCCATCGGAATCATGCCGTAGGCAACCACACTTCCATCCCTGGTAATACAAATATCGGAGGTTCCGGCACCCACATCCACCAAAGCAATGTTCAGCAGTCGGAAATTTTCCGGAATTGCTACCTGCATAGCCGCAATCGGCTCCAGCGTCAGATTTTCCACCTGCAGTCCCGCCTTCTGCACTGCGGAATACAAGCCGTCGATTACCTCATCCGGCAAGAAAGTAGCCAATACCTCCACTCCGATTTTAGAAGCCTTGTGCTCCTCCAAATTTGTAATAATATAATCATTTAAATAATAATGCACCACCGTATAGGCAACACAGAAAAAATTGTGTTCCGTATCCTTATTTTCTTCCTTCATCTTCTTATGGGCATTTTCTACACCAAGCATTTCCAGAGAATGAATCATTTCATCATCGATTACCACATCCTCATCAAAGACAACCTCTGCATAGGCTCTTGCTGTATTTAACACACGCCCTGCCGCCGCAATACAAACCTCGCTTAATTCTCTGCCGGTCTGCTGCTCCAGCTCTTTTTTTACCACGCTGATAGTCTCTGCCACTGCTCCGATGTCATGAATCTGACCGTCCATCATGGCTCTGGTTTCATGCAGTCTTGTACACTGGGCCACCACCGTAAACCCCTGCCCTGCGGTCTTATAGCCCACCGTACCTACAATGCTTCTTGTACCGATATCCAGTCCGAATACCAGCTTTCCCGGCTGTCTGTAACTGCTCACTGTGCTACCTCCCGTTTAAGTGTTCTTCTACCTGCCGCATTACATTTGCTTCACAGGCCGCTTTCTCCGAATCGTTATATATCACAAAATCGCTTTCTCTGAAAAACAACTCCTCTGATGCCTGTTCCGCCATAATAGATGCCGCTTTTTCATCCGTATAGCCACGATTTTCCTTCAGTCGCACCCGGCGCACCTCCTCCGGTGCATATACATACCAAAGCTCATCGCATATATCCCTGTATCCGGCTTCTATCAAAAGCGCAGCCTCAATGAGCACAAGTCCCTGAAAGCCCTCCGCCCAGAGAACCGCAATCCGCTCCTCCACTGCCTGTCTGACCCTTGGATGAATACAAGCATTTAACTCCTCTACGCGGTCCGCCCTTACAAAGGCCGCCTCATAAAGTCTGCCCCGGTGGATAGTGCCGTCCTCCTGTACTATGCCGTCCCCGAACAGCCGGATCAGCTCTCCGTAAGCGGCTCCGCCCGGCTCCATTAACGCATGGGCAATCACATCGCAGTGCAAATATTCGATAGTATAATGTCTGCTTAAAATATCAACAACCGTAGACTTTCCTGCGCCTACGCCGCCTGTGATTCCGATTATCTTCATAACACTACCTCTACTTCGTTTCGTACCAATCCTCTCCCGCACTGACACTAACCTCAAGCGGCACGGAAATATCAGCCGCCGCCTCCATCTCTTCCCGCAAAATCTGCTTTACATACTCTGTTTCCTTTAACGGTGTCTCCACTAACAATTCATCGTGTACCTGCAAAACTACCTTTGCCGCACTGCCGTCCCTTTTCAGACGATTCGCCACACGAATCATGGCAATTTTCATGATGTCCGCCGCCGTTCCCTGCACCGGAGAGTTCATGGCAATACGCTCACCGAAGGAGCGCTGCACAAAATTGGAGGCTGCAATTTCCGGCACCGGCCGCCGTCTGCCGAACATGGTTGTCACATACCCCTCCCTCTTCGCCTGCTCTACCAAAGCATCCAAATACTGCTTAATCTTCGGATACGTTTCAAAATACCGGTTAATATACTCCTCCGCCTCTTTCCTTGAAATATTTAAATCCTGTCCGAGTCCGAAGGAACTGATTCCGTACACAATTCCAAAATTTACCGCCTTTGCACTGCTCCGCTGCGCAGGAGTTACCTCCTCATACGGAGTATGGAACACCTGGGATGCCGTCAGACGGTGGATATCCTCCGCCTCGTTATAGGCTCGAATCAGCTGCTCGTCCCCTGATAGATGTGCCAAAATCCGAAGCTCTATCTGCGAATAATCCGCATCCACAAATACACACCCCTCTGCCGGCACAAAGGCCTTTCGGATTTTTCTTCCAAGCTCCATCCGCACCGGGATATTTTGCAGATTCGGCTCTGCGCTGCTTAAACGTCCGGTCGCCGTAATCATCTGATTAAACTTAGAATGAATCCTGCCATCCTTCGCCACAAACGCCGTTAAGCCGTCCGCATAGGTGGACTTTAGCTTTGCAAGCTGTCTGTATTCTAAAATCTTTTCAACAATCGGATCCTCACTTCGAAGCTTTTCCAATATGTCTGCCGAAGTCGAATACCCCGTCTTTGTCTTTTTTCCATAAGGAAGCTTCAGCTTTTCAAATAAAATCACGCCAAGCTGCTTTGGCGAGTTAATGTTAAACACCTCTCCCGCCAGCTGGTAAACCTCCTTTTCCAGGTTCGAAATACTCTCTCCAAGCTGTTTGGAATACTCTGTTAAAAACACAGGGCTTACCACCATCCCCACCTGCTCCATTTCATACAGCACCCGGACAAGCGGAAGCTCTACTACACGGTACAGCTCCTCCATTCCGGTCTCCTTCAGCTGTGCAAGTAACACCGGATATGCTTCCTGTGCCACCGTGGCAGTATACACTGCTGCCTGTCTGCAGGCCTTTTTTTCTGCGGCATCCTCAGGCTCTTCAAACAAGCTTAACTGTTTCGGCTCCTCTGCCTTTGTAAGTGCCTCCGCCGAAGGCAGGGCAAGCTTTAAATAGTCCCTTGCAATATCGTCATAGGTATAGCTGCTTTTCAGCGGATTCAGCAAATAAGCACAAAGCGCGGCATCTCCGCAGCAGACTGCATCCTCTGCCATGACACTTCCGAACTGCTCCTTTAAATCCACCGTCACAAGTACCGCTCTCTTTTCGCAAATCTCGTGGAGCAGACCTGCGCTGCCGCCCGCCGCATCCTTAAACTGCTCCAAAAGACGCTCCGTAGCAAGGTAACAGCTCCCCTTTACGGAAAGCACCAGTTCGCCGCCGCATACGGAAAACCCTACAGCCTCATCCGGTACAATTTTCTTTATCAGTTCTCTCGCTTCCTTCACAGAAGCAAGAATGCTCGGCTCTGCAGCAAAAGACTTGTCTTCACTCTTTAAGCCCTGCTCCGGCGAAAAATGACGGGAAAGCAAAGACTTAAATTCCAATTCTTTGCAAAGCCTGTACGCCGCATCAGTAAAAATGTTACCAAACCGCGCCGCTTCATATGTGAACTCCGGTTCCCAATCCGTCTTAATGGCGGCAAGCTTCTTGCTGAGTCTTGCCAGCTCCGCATGCTCTCTGAGTGACTCTCTCGCTTTTTTAGGCTCCACCTCGTCCACATGGGCAATGGCTTCCTCTACCGTCGGGAATGCAGTCAGAATCTTCACAGCCGTCTTCTCGCCGATGCCGGGCACTCCCGGAATGTTATCGGAGGTATCTCCCATAAGCCCCTTTAAATCCACAATCTGCGCAGGAGAAACACCATACTTTTCCTTTACCTGCGCCGGTGTATAATCCTCCACTTCCGTACCGGTCCGTTTCGTTTTCGGAATCCGTACCAGCACCTTCTCTGTTGCAAGCTGTAATAAGTCACGGTCACCGGACACCAGCGATACCTGCAAACCGTCCCTTGCCCCTTTAACCGACAGCGCACCCAAAATATCATCTGCCTCAAAGCCAGGACACTCAATGGTAAGCACCCCCATTGCGGCAAGCATCTGCTTTAAGAGCGGCATCTGGGTCTTTAACTCCTCCGGCATCCCCTTTCTCGTCCCCTTATACTCTGCATACATTTCGTGACGAAAGGTCGGATGCTTTACATCAAAGGCCACCGCCAGATACTCCGGCTTCTCCTCCTCCGCGATTTTAATCAATATATTTAAAAAACCAAGCACCCCATTCGTATGTCTGCCATCCGTGGTAGTCAAGTCCGGCAAACCGTAAAAGGCACGGTTTACAATGCTGTTTCCGTCAATTACGACTAACTTTCCCTGCATCTTCCTTACTCCTTCGCTTCGTTCTCCGCCCCGGCCGTATCCTCATCCGGATACTCTGCTGCCATGACTCCGCTTTCTTCTCCCTGCTCCTCTCCGGTCTCCGGCAAGTCCACACCTACTACCTCTCTTAAAAAGCGCCGGTCTAACTCCTCACGTTCTTCCACGACCGTAATTCCGTTCATCAGCAAAAGAAAGGCAATAAGCACTGCAATCACCGCTTTTCTGCGGGCTGCGGAACGCTTTTTCTTTAATCCGTCAATGTAGCAGGTTTCAATTTTGCGATTTAACTCCGCAATATAATTATCCGATAAATCCGTATCCTCATCCAGCTGCTTCATTGCAGTAAGCAGCGAATACGTCACTTCCAGCTCTTCCCTGCATTCCGCACACTCGTCTATATGCTCCAGAAAGGCCTTTCTCTCATCATCGTCCTTCAATTGTTCATTGATAAACGCGGTAATCAATTCCTGCGCTCGCTTACACTCCATGCACTCAAACCTTTCTCCGTCCCACGGTTTTCCGACAATTATCCGGCACTCTGCCGCCTGTACAGACGGTATCAATTTAGTATACCATGTTTCAAAAAAAATAGCAAGAACCCCGCCCGTAAAGAACGAGAGTTCCTGCCTCAGTCTCCCTGCATATACCGAACCATTCCTACCACTCATACGGTGTGCCCTGATAAACGTAATAATTCAGCCAGTTGCTATACAAGGCATTGGCATGGGAACGCCACTGCAAAAGCGGTCTCCGCTCCGGGTCATCCTCCGGATAATAATTCACCGGAATTGCAGGATGAATGCCTTTTTCCAAATCACGCTTGTATTCCTTGTCAAGTGTCAGGCGGTCATACTCCGGATGTCCAAGAACAAAAATATTCTTTCCGTTTTCCGCAAGCAAAATAAAATAACCAGCCTCGTCGCTTTCCGCTAAAATCATAAATTTACCGCTCTTTTCCACATCCTCCCTTGAAATGCCGGTGTAACGGGAATGCGGAGCCAGAAACTCGTCATCAAAGCCGCGAACCAGCGGTTCCTTCCGATTTAAGACACGGTGACGATATACGCCGGACAGCTTTGCAGGAAGCAGCTCCTTACGCACACCATAATGATAATAAAGTCCTGCCTGCGCCCCCCAGCAAATATGAAGTGTAGAGGTTACGTTCGTCTCAGACCAATCCATAATTTCCTTCAGCTCGTCCCAGTACGCCACCTCCTCAAACTCCATTTGCTCCACCGGCGCACCGGTGATAATAAGTCCGTCAAACTTTTTATCCTTCACATCCCCAAAGGTCATATAAAACTGCTTCAGATGGCTCTGCGGTGTATTTTTTCCCACATAGCTTGCCGTCATCAGGAAGGTTACCTCCACCTGCAGCGGCGTATTGGAAAAGCTGCGCAGAAGCTGAAGCTCCGTATCTTCCTTTAACGGCATTAGATTCAAAATGGCAATACGCAGCGGACGAATATCCTGTGTCATGGCACGGCTTTCGTCCATAACAAAAATATTCTCCGCTTCTAATATTTTCTTGGTTGGCAAATTGTTATTTACTTTAACCGGCATGCTATTCTTCCTTTCCACCCGTTATTTCGAGGAACTCCTCCTCCGTAATAACCGGTACATTTAATTCCTTTGCTGTTTTATTTTTGGCGGAACGGGATGTGGAGTCATTGTTAATCAGATAATCCGTTTTTGCCGTTACACTGCCGGTTACCTTTCCCCCACGCTCCTCGATAAAGCTCTTTAATTCAGAACGTCCCGCAAACCGGAAAACCTTTCCTGTAATAACAAAGGTCTTTCCCGCAATAGTGGATTCCGTCACCGCCATCGGCGGCTCCAGGGTCAGCAGGGAAAGAAGCTCCTCGGCCTCATTCCGGTTCTTTTCCTCCGCAAAGTATGCCACAAACGCATCTGCAATAACCTCCCCGATGCCCTCCACCGTCATTAACTCCTCTGCAGCAGCATTCATTACCTGCTCAATATTCTCATCAAAGGCTCTGCAAATCATCCTTGCGTTGGATACGCCGATGCCCGGCACACCAAGCGCATATAAGAAGCGTGCCGGAGTTACCGTTTTTGCCGCTTCCACGGAAGCAAGCAGATTCAGATAAGACTTTTCACCAAAGCCCTCCATCGCAATGATAGTCTCCCTGTGCTCCTCCATACGGAACAAATCCGCTGCATCTGTAATCACCTTTTCATTTAAAAGCTTCTCAATGGTAGCCTCCGAGAGTCCCTCGATATTCATGGCATCTCTCGTCACAAAATGAGCAATGGACTTCACCCTTTTTGCCGGACATTCCGCATTGCTGCAGAATAGGGACTTAACCTCATTTTCCACCTTCAGCCGGGTCATCTCTCCGCACACCGGACAGCAGACCGGCGGTTTTGCCGTCCCGCTTTTTGTCAGGTTTGCCGCAATCTGCGGAATAATCATATTTGCCTTATATACCTGCACCGTATCGCCAATTCCAAGTGCGAGACTCTCCATAATGCTGACATTGTGAATGCTGGCGCGGGAAACTGTAGTTCCTTCTAATTCTACAGGTGTAAAAACCGCCACCGGATTAATCAGTCCGGTGCGGGATGCACTCCACTCAATCCCCAAAAGCTCCGTCTCCGCAATTTCATCCGCCCATTTAAGCGCAATGGAATCCCTCGGAAATTTTGCAGTCCTGCCAAGACTTTTCGCAAATGCAATGTCATCAAAGGTCAGTACCAAACCATCTGAAGGAAAATCGTTGTAAGGCAGCCTTTCTTCCATTTCATCAACACATTCTACAACTGTCTCCGGTGTAACAGGCCGATATTCCACGCAGGTAAAGCCCTGTTTTTTTAAAAACTCCATCTGCTCACAGCGTGTAGAAAAGACCAGCTCCTCCTCTGCCGCCACCAGCGTATATGCATAAAACAATACATTTCGCTGCGCCGTAATCTCATTGTTTAACTGGCGCACTGTACCACTGCACAAATTTCGCGGATTCTTATACTTTGCTTCCGCTTCCGCAAGCTCCCCATTGATACGCTCAAATTCGGAATACGTAATAATTGCCTCACCCCGTACCGTGAGGCTCCCCCGGTACGGTATTGTAAGCGGCACATTTTTATATACCCTTACATTATTTGTAATGATTTCACCGATTTCACCATTTCCACGGGTCACTCCCTTAACCAGAACCCCTTCCTCATAGGTCAGCACATTTGTCAGACCATCCAGCTTCCAGGAAAGCACACCGTTTTTTCCCTGTAACCATTCTGCAAGTGCCGTCCTGTCCTTTGTCTTATCCAAAGACAGCATCGGTACAGCATGTGCTTCTTTTGGAAGCTCACTGACAATTTCATAGCCCACCCTTACCGTCGGGCTGTCTGCCAGCACTATGCCGGTTTCCTTCTCCAGTGCCACTAGCTCATCATACAAAGCATCATATTCATAATTACTCATGATTTCGGAACTGTCCTGATAATATGCCTTTGCCGCCTCTTTTAAAATCCGGTGCAGTTCCCGCATACGTTCCGTTTTTTTTACTTCTTCCATACCCTGAAACCTCCTCCGGCCTGTCCGCCTCTTCCCTGCAGCCGCCTCTGTACTCTGTTTCACGCTCAAAGCGGGCTTCCTACACCTTCCGGTAACCCTCCCGATGCTTTTTCTCCGGTCCGGTCCTCTCCTTCTCCGTTTCCCGCGGCTTAGCATACGTCACACTGCCGTCGTTTCTGTTCAAATCATGTAATACCGGTGTGTTAGAGGACTTCCGAATCATCTCCTGAAGCTCCGAAAGCTCCTGAGGTGTCAGTTTCCGATAATCACCCACCTTCAAATGACCAAGACGAATATTCATAATACGCACTCTTTGTAAATGTACGACACGATAACCGAAATACTCACACATACGCCGAATCTGCCGGTTAAGTCCCTGGGTTAAAATCACCTTAAAACGATATTTATCCAGTGCCTCGATTTTACACGGTCTGGTCACGGTATCCAAAATCGGCACACCACCTGCCATACCCTGTAAAAACTCCTTGGTAATCATCTTATTTACCTTTACGATATATTCTTTTTCATGATAATTACCTGCACGTAAAATCTTATTTACAATATCGCCGTCATTGGTGAGCAGCAGCAGACCCTCAGAATCCTTGTCCAGACGGCCAACCGGATAAATGCGCTTTCCATAGTTTACAAAATCTACTACATTCTCCGGCTCTCTCTTGTCACTGGTACAGACAATCCCTCTTGGCTTGTTCAGTGCAAGCAGCACAAGTTCCTCTTCCTTCTTTAACTCCTTCCCGTTAAACACAACACTCTGCCCCGGAAGCACCCGGCTTCCCATAACGGCACGCTCTCCGTCAATAAACACCTTTCCGTCTTCAATAAAGCCGTCCGCAGCACGTCTGGAACACACGCCGGCATCCGCCAGATATTTATTAATTCTTACCCCCGCTGCCGCTTCCTCTGCTGCAAATTTTTTCGTTCTCATCACTGTTTCCTTTCCTGTCTGTACTGTATTTTCCATAAAGCAAAAGAAAAAGCTTTCCTGCATTCTACCCGGCAGGAAAGCTTCCAGGCGCAGTGCCCTCCCGGCAAAACGCTACCTGTACCTATAATGCATCTGAAGGGACTCGAACCCCCGCTAACATGGTTCCGGAAACCATTGCTCTATCCACTGAGCTACAGATGCAATACTGTTATTATATCCAATTAACAACATTTGGTCAAGTAGAAATAGTTGATTTTCTTCAAAATTTTTGATATAGTAAATATTAGCTGTAAAAAAAAGACAAGGAGGGTAGCTTATGAAATTCAAAAGAACCCTATCAGCAATTTACAGTTCCGCACTTGTTTTAGGGCTGACTTTTTTGCTGTATCCACAATCTACGGCTGCAACTGCAAATAAATCGGTTCCTACCGTTACCCCGGCGGCAGATATCACGCCTACTGTTGCCATAACTGAGCCTACGCTCTTTCCGGCACTGACTTCAGAGCCGGCTGCTACTCCAACCGATTCACCGGCTTATGTGCATCCATTATATACAAACGAGCTGACCACTCCTGGCACCACCGTAACAGACCTTGTTACAGCCTATTTGGAAGCTTATTACGACAATGACACGGAAACCATTTCCTCGCTTGTAACAGACGCAGCGTTGATTGATGTCTCCGACATGGAAGCCGCCGCAAAGGGAGTAAAATCCGTAAATGACCTTAAACTGTATGCAAAGCCGGGCATCAATGGTATTTTTTCCGTTGTATACGCCACCTACTCTTTAGATTATGGAAATTCTAAGTTAAGTATGCCACAGTTTTCAGAGCTATATATTAAACGCAACAGCGACGGCAGCTACCGTATCCTCACCGAGACTCTTCCGGAGGATACCCAAAAGGTTATGGTTCAGGCAAGAGAATCCGAAGCTGTTTTAAAAATGACAGTATCCGCACTGATACGCAGCTATAACAATGCATGTCTGACCGGGAATGAGCAGCTTTTGAAACAATATGTTACGGATTCCGACTATCTGAACATGGATTATTTTGCAACGCGCTTTACCTATACGGAGTATTTTTCCGATTATAATTTTTATATTCGCCCGGGCATCAACGAATTTGATTACATCGTATATGTAACCTACAAAGAAAAAATCGTATTAATTGATACTTCGGCACCTTGTATGGAATGCTTCTATATTTACATAGACCCTGAAACCGGCGAACCTTATATTTATCTTGGTATCACTTCCCTGGATACGGATGCCTACTGTGCCGCTGTCACACAAAGCTCCGAAATCCAGTCTATCGCAGACGCAACCAATCGCGCCATGACAGAGGCTCTGGTAGCAGACGACGATTTAAAGGATTTTTATACTCATCTTTCCAATAGCCGGTAAAATTCCGGAAACAGTCAGGGACCGTTGCACAAAGCTGTGCAGCGGTCCCTTTTTTTCTTAACAAAGCATGCCGTTATTCCGAACTGCTGCAAAAGCCCTGCTCCGTATCGTAATAGTATACATGATCTGACAGCACATCCTCGGCCGGCAGCTGTATTTCATTTACCTCCCGCACCATACGGTTCAGCGCCTCTTCCGTCTCGCTTGTCTCCGTCAGCAAAAGCACCTCATGCACACTGCTCGGAATAATATAAAAGCCTTTGCCAAACTGCTCCCGCAAACGTTCCAGCTCCCCTTTATAAAGTACGGTGGCAGCCCCGTTCAACTTAGCCGTATTGGTCAGCACAAAAAACATCGGAGGTCTTTTTTTCCGCTGCCTCTCCAAAAGCTCCGATAACAGCCATTCCGGTATTTCTTCCCCGTTTTCTTTTATGCTGTTTAAAATTCCTTCTTCAATTTGCATCAGCTGTACAGGAAACAGCCTCTCTGTATTCTGCAGAATCGTGGCATAATACTCCTCCGGTTGACCAAGACACGCCTGCTCCCATACCTTTCTTGGCAGCCGGAAGCTTTTTATTCCATCCTCTGCTTTTTCTGCCAGCACATAAAACACCGCTGCCAGGTCCAGCACTCTCACATATACGGCATCCTCCAGCTGGTCTTTATTTTTCTCAAAATGGACTAATCGCAAAAACAGCCGTTCCTCAAACCAGTCTCCGGAAAGCACCTGCTTTACATCACACATTGCATTGTATCTGCCATTCCTTATCGTATCCGTAATATCTTCCGCCAGGGCTTCGATTGGCTGCCCCATACAATAAGAATCATACATCCCCTCCAGATAAAAGCTTGGCGCACACTCTTTGCTTTCCTCCCTGACCAGTAATATCTGCTTCCATACACCATTGTTTTTCTGTGTTCTCGTCTGTACCACCTGAAAGCCATTTCCCAGACTGTTCTCTACCAGTTCCTTTAATGACTGGCTAAACACATCAAAGGACACCCTTTCCTTTTTTTCATTTTGCATTTCTTGCTTCTCCTCTCCCATAATTTGACCCTCCCTGTCAGGAAAGTACTTCTTTGTCCCTTCTCATTTCCATGGAAATCGCTCCGAAACGGAGTAAGAATAATAGAATCTTTGATTCATCAGCTGTATCCATATTGTAACAGAAAAAAAGAGTACAGACAATCCCGTAAACTCGCACAAACTTTTCATACAGTTTTTATGCAATCTGCCGAGAAAAAAAGTTCAGAAAAAGTGAGCCAAGCGCCCTGTTTTCAAGGTTCTGACTCACTTTTTGCAGTCTCTTCTTTTAAATTAATTTTCAGAAAGATAAGCATCAATTCCCTTAGCCGCCGCCTTACCTGCACCCATCGCAAGAATCACGGTAGCTGCCCCGGTCACTGCATCGCCTCCGGCAAACACTGCCCTTTTGCTGGTGCAACCATCAGCCTCTGTTGCCACAATGCAGCCTCTCCTGTTGACTTCAAGTCCATCCGTCGTAGAAGAAATCAGCGGATTCGGGCTCGTGCCAAGAGACATAATCACGGTATCCAGCTCTAATGTGAATTCGGAATCCGGCTTTTCCACCGGACTTCTTCTGCCGGAGGCATCCGGTTCACCAAGCTCCATCTCTACACAACGCATCCCCTTTACCCAACCGTTCTCATCCACAAGAATTTCCTTCGGATTGGTAAGAAGCTTAAAAATTACACCCTCTTCCTTCGCATGCAGCACCTCTTCCGCTCTTGCCGGAAGCTCTTCTTCCCCGCGGCGGTATACAATATACACCGTGGCACCCAGACGAAGCGCTGTTCTTGCGGCATCCATTGCCACATTGCCGCCACCAACGACTGCCACCCTGCGTCCTGCAGCAATCGGCGTATCATAGCCGTCTGTAAATGCCTTCATCAGATTATTTCTGGTCAGATACTCATTTGCTGAAAAAACACCGTTTGCATTTTCTCCCGGAATTCCCATAAATTTCGGAAGTCCGGCACCGGAACCAACAAACACTGCGTCAAAGCCTTCATCATTCAACAGCTCATCAATCGTGACGGACTTGCCTACCACTACATTCGTTTCGATTGTAACGCCAAGTGCCTTTACATTTTCAACCTCATTTCTGACCACGGTACTCTTCGGCAGTCGAAACTCCGGAATACCGTAAACCAATACGCCGCCCGGCTCGTGAAGAGCTTCAAAAATCGTCACATCATAGCCAAGCTTTGCCAAATCTCCGGCACAGGTAAGCCCGGCAGGACCGGATCCGATAACTGCCACCTTCTTTCCCTTCTTCTCGGCAAAAGCCGTCGGACGGATGCCATGCTCCCTTGCATAATCTGCCGTAAAACGCTCCAGCTTACCGATAGAAATGGCATCTCCCTTCAGACCACGGACACATTTTGACTCACACTGGGACTCCTGCGGACAGACACGACCGCACACCGCCGGCAAAGCGGAATATTCAGATATTACATGGTAAGCCCCTTCCACATCACCTTCACCGATTTTTGCAATAAAACGGGGAATGTCAATGTTCACCGGGCAACCGGTCTGACATTTCGGATTTTTACATTTCAGGCAGCGATCCGCCTCTGCCTTAGCCTCTTCAAAGGAATATCCGAGACAAACCTCTTCAAAATTATGTGCACGCTCCGCCGGGTCCTGTTCCCGCACCGGAACTCGATTTAATACATCCATTTTTCTCCTCCTGCCTCGCTCTATTCACAGTGACCGCAACCGCCATGATGCGTTGCACCCTCCTGCTCTTCCAGATATTTACGGCCCTCCACAGTCTTATACATCTGCTGGCGCTTCATCGCCTGATCAAAGTCTACCAAATGACCGTCAAACTCCGGTCCGTCTACGCAGGCAAACTTTACTTCTCCGCCTACACTGACACGACAGGCACCACACATGCCGGTGCCGTCCACCATGACCGGGTTCATACTGACAATCGTAGGAATCTCAAGCTCTTTGGTCAAAATACATACAAACTTCATCATAATCATCGGTCCAATGGCTACTACCAGATCATAGGCCGCATTCTGCTCCTGCACCAGCATCCTGATACAGTCATTTACATTTCCTTTCAAGCCGCAGGAACCGTCATCGGTAGTTATGTAGAGGTTCGCAGCCACCTCCCGCATCTGTTCCTCTAAAATAATCAAATCCTTATTTCTTGCACCGATAATACAATCTGCAAAAATGCCATGCTCCCTCATCCACTTTACCTGCGGATACACCGGAGCTGCTCCCACACCGCCTGCAACAAACAATACACGCTTCTGCTTAAGCTCAGAAAGCGGCTCGTCAATCCAGTCACAATGCCGTCCTAACGGTCCCACAAAATCCCGGAAGGAGTCCCCCGTCTCAAGCTTTGCCATACGGTGCGTGGACGCTCCCACCACCTGAAAAACAATGGTTACGGTCTTTTTCTCTCTGGAATAATCACAAATGGTAAGCGGGATACGCTCTCCAATTTCATCTATTTTTACAATTACAAACTGTCCTGGAAGACAGGACTTTGCAACACGCTCCGCCTTTACCTCCATTTGAACGATACTGTCGCTTAACTGTTTTTTATTGAGAATTTCATACATAACTCAGCCTTTTTCTCCTTCCGTTTGCCACCCTAAAAAAATACCATGCTATATCATAACACACTTTTTTCAATAATCCTACTCCTAAAATAAATTTTTTTCAAAAAAAAGCAATTTTCCCCTTTACTTTACTTCTTTGTTGTGGTAAAATCTTACAGTAGAGATATTAAACTCATATTTTCCACAAGGAGGCTTTGCATAATGAGCAAGAACATAAAAACACCGGCAGTGGATGCCTTATTTGATGCTGTATTATCCTTAAAGGATCGTGAAGAATGCTATACTTTCTTCGAGGATGTCTGCACCATCAACGAAATTCTTTCTCTTTCCCAGCGTTTTGAGGTGGCAGCCATGCTCCGTTCCCACAAAACCTATCTTGAAATTGCAGAAAAGACAGGTGCTTCCACCGCTACCATCAGTCGTGTCAACCGTTCCTTAAACTACGGTAATGACGGTTATGATATGACCTTCGAGCGCACCGGGCTTCTTCCGTATGATAAGTAAGACAGCTCCATGTGCCTGATACGATAAAAAAGAATGGAAGCATTACGGTTTATATTCGCAATGCTTCCATCCTTTTCTATGCTATTCTGCCTTTTTCTTCTTTTCCTTCTTGGTTTCTTCCGATTTTCTTTCGTCCTTCTTCTTTTCCTCCTTTTTCTTTGCCTTCTCCGCTTCCTTTGGCTTTTCCTCCGGTTTTGCTTCGTGCGGTGCAAACTCCTTATCAATCATCTGCTCGATTAGCTGCTTTTTCATATAAACATCAAAGCTCAGCATACAAATCAAAGAAAGCTTACGCAAAAACTCCCTCTGCTCCCCATCCTTTACCTCCGTATAGGTTCCCTGCACTGCCTTCCACTTTCTTGCCACATCCTTCGCCACCACATCGGACTGTGCCTTCTGAATATTAAAAATTTCTTCGTAAACCTTTTCAAACGGCACCTCTCCCGCCCCACCAAAAAACTTTCCGTTCAATGGCTTTAACACTGCCTGAATATCCGTAATGGACAACACACTCTTTAAATAATAAATTAAAATCAAAAGATACATATGATCCTTGGAATACTTCTTTTTATTCGGCGGAGGAAGAAGCTCATTTTTGGTATAATTATTAATCATTGTTTTCGTTAAAAGCTTATCCTCACTGTAACGCTTCGAGGCTTCCAAATGGAAATCCATAAAGGTCGTTACCTGGTCCATATATAAATCAATATTCGGCAATTCCTCCGGCTTTACATAAGAAATTGTCTTCAGTCTCTCCAGCAATTCACGCAGCTCCTCGCTGTCTTCCCGTTCCATACCGCTACCCTTCCTTCCTCTGTTCAGGCTCCCTCCCACCGGCTTTATCGATGCTATCTTTTCTTATTTATTCTATTATATAGTATTCGAAACCACGTTGCAAGTACTTTCTTTTTTTCCCTCCCTGTGCTATAATAGTTCCTATCGGACAAATGCCGCATATCCGGCATTCTGTTTTTCATTTTTACTTCACACAAGCTATAAGAAAAGAGGCTATCATGAGTATATACGATACATTAAACCCTATGCAGCAGCAGGCTGTTTTTTTTGACCGCGGACCGCTTCTTATTTTGGCAGGCGCAGGCTCCGGCAAGACAAGAGTATTAACCCACCGCATTGCCTATTTAATCGAGGAGCGGGGTATCAGCCCCTTTCAGATTCTTGCCATCACCTTCACAAATAAGGCGGCAAAGGAAATGCGGGAGCGTGTGGATAAAATCGTAAGCTACGGTGCCGAAAATGTCTGGGTCAGCACCTTCCACTCCACCTGCGTGCGCATTCTGCGCCGTTTTATCGAATCACTTGGCTACAGCAGAAATTTTACCATCTATGACGCAGACGACCAGAAAACCTTAATCCGCGACATCTGTAAGGCCTTAAATATAGATACCAAGCAGGTAAAGGAGCGCGCTTACCTTTCTGCCATTTCCTCCGCCAAGGACGAATTGATTTCTCCGGAGGAATATGCACTGAAAGCAAGCGCAGATTTTTCCAAACGTAATTTTTCCAGAGTTTATACCGAGTATCAAAAACGTTTAAAGGCAAGCAATGCGTTGGATTTTGACGATTTAATCTTTAAAACCATAGAGCTGTTTCAAACAAATCCGGAGGTTTTGGATTACTACCGCCGCCGCTTCCGCTACATCATGGTGGACGAATATCAGGATACCAACACGGCACAGTTCCGTCTGATTTCCCTGCTTGCCTCCTTTAAGAACGAGCT
>CAZAUP010000006.1:0-34369 GCA_964488415.1 uncultured Lachnospiraceae bacterium | reverse complement strand
GGACAGATACAAAAGCGAATCGTGCGCATCCCGCGGAGCGATAGGAGGAGTTTTTCTATGAAAATCAGTGAAATATATAAAGAAAAGCAAAATAAGACACCGGTGCTGTCATTTGAAATATTCCCGCCGAAGCGGGATACTACATTAAAGGAAATTGATGAAACGTTAGAGGTGCTTTGCTGTTTAAAGCCGGATTTTATCAGTGTTACCTTTGGCGCAGGAGGCTCTGCAACCAACAGTCTTACGGTAGCACTGGCAAAGAAGATAAAAAAGGAATACGATATTGAACCGGTGGTGCATCTGACCTGTATTCATTATACAAAAAACGAGATATTGGCATTTGCGGACGAGCTTGCGGAGGCGGGAATTGAAAATGTGCTGGCGTTGCGGGGCGACCGGAATCCGGACATTGTCCCCAAGGAGGAGTTTTTCTATGCAGCGGAGCTGGTGGAATTTTTAAAAAAGCAGTGTGACGGGCTTTGCGTGGGCGGTGCCTGCTATCCGGAGGGGCATACGGAGGCGGTAAGTAAGGTGGCGGACATACACCATTTAAAGAAAAAGGCGGAGGCAGGAACAGAGTTCCTGATTTCACAGCTGTTTTTTGATAACGAGCTTTTTTATTCCTTCCGGGAAAAAATGGCGATTGCAGATATTAAGCCGCCGGTTTCGGCAGGAATTATGCCGGTGATTAACCGCTCCCAGATTGAACGCATGGTATCGCTGTGCGGGGCATCTCTGCCGGAAAAATTTGTGAGAATTTTGCAGAAATATGAATTTGAAAGGGAGGCCTTGTTTGATGCCGGAATGGCATATGCGGTAAACCAGATTGTAGATTTGGTGGCGCATGATGTGGAAGGGATTCATGTATACACGATGAACAATCCGGTAGTGGCAAAGCGCATTTGTGATAACATAAAGAATTTAATTTAGGCGGTGAAGCGTATGACGAGACAGGAATTCAGAGAACTGGCAGAGCAGAGAATCATTTTTTTGGACGGAGCTACCGGCAGTAACTTACAAAAGGCCGGGATGCCAGCCGGTGTCTGCCCGGAGGCATGGATTTTAGAACATCCGGAATGCTTTATCAGCCTGCAGAAGCAATATCTGCATCGCGGAACGGACATTTTGTACGCCCCGACCTTTTCTGCAAACAGAATAAAGCTTGGGGAATACGGTCTTGCAGATAACCTGGAAGAGATGAACCGGCAGCTTGTGGCACTCAGTAAGCGTGCTGTAGGCGAGTATATGGTGGAAAAAAGGAGTGCAGAGCTGATTCCGTATATTGCGGGAGATGTGACAATGACAGGCTTACTTCTGGCACCGCTTGGACCGTTGACCTTTGACGAGGCGGTAGACATATACAAAGAGCAAATGCGGGTGCTGGTGGCATCAGGAATCGATCTGCTTGTGATTGAAACTATGATGAGCTTGCAGGAAGCCCGTGCAGCACTTCTTGCTGCCAAAGAAATATGTGAGCTTCCGGTGATGGTGACTATGACCTTTGACGAGACGGCGCACACGCTGTACGGTACGGAACCCGAAACTGCAATGCTTGTATTGCAGGGACTCGGAGCGGATGCGGTAGGAGTTAACTGCGGTGCCGGACCGGAGCGGAGTGAAGAAATTGTGCGCCGGATGAAGGCGGTGGCAAATGTTCCTGTTATTGCAAAGCCAAATGCGGGGCTGCCAAAGCTTTTGAACGGAGAAACGATCTATGACCAGACACCGGAGCAGTTTGCGGAGGGAATGAAACATTTGGCGGAGACCGGTGCCGGTATTCTCGGAGGCTGCTGCGGAACGACACCGGACCACATAGATGCACTGCACGAGAAATTAGCAAGGGTATGTCCTCCGTATATATCCGATACGCCGGTCAGTGCGGTGACGAATGAACGTCATACGGTATATGTCTCCTTAAACGGTTCTTTTTTGCCGGTGGGCGAGCGCATCAATCCGACAGGGAAAAAGAAGTTTCAGGAAGCACTGCGTGCCGGAGATACTTCGATGGCATTAGAATTTGCTAAGGAGCAGGAAGCGAATGGTGCAGCAATTTTAGACATTAATGTTGGTATGGGCGGAATTGATGAGAAAGAGATGATGTGCCGGATTTTGGAGGGGGTGTCCCAGACAACCAGCCTTCCGCTGTCCATTGATACCAGCGATGCGGCGGTTATGGAGGCAGCACTTCGTATTTATCCGGGGCGTGCGTTAGTGAATTCGGTTTCTCTGGAGGAAGGAAAGGCGGAGAGGCTGTTTCCTCTTGTCAAAAAGTACGGTGCCATGGTGGTGGTGCTTCCGCTTGGCAGTAACGGACTGCCAAAGAATGGAGCGGAACGGAGGGACAATCTTCAGATGCTGGTGCAGAAGGCAGGAGAGTATGGAATACCGAAGGAGGCTATTGTGGCCGACGGTCTTGTAATGACAGTGGGGGCAGAGCCAAATGCAGCACTGGATGCGTTAGATACGATTCGGTATTGCAGGGAGGAGCTGGGAGTCGCAACTATCTGCGGGCTCTCGAATATATCCTACGGTCTGCCGGAACGGGGGTTTATCAATACAGCATTCTTAATGATGGCAGTAACCTGCGGCCTGACCATGGCAATTATCAATCCGAACCAGGAGCTGCTGATGAATCTTGTGTATGCCTCGGAGGTATTAAGGGCAAAGGAGGATGCCGCCGGACGTTTCATCAGGCGGGCGGAATGGATTGCAGAAAAGAAGGAAAAGACGGCTGCTGCCGGAAAAGAGGCAGCGGGAAGTACCAAAAAAGGAACAGAAGACCCGCTTTTTACGGCGGTGCTGCGGGGAGACCGTAACACCATTGCTTCATTGACCGAACAGGAGCTGGAGAATGGTAAAACCGCAACAGAGGTGCTGGAGGAGGAATTGATTCCGGCTATCACAGAAGCAGGAAACCGTTTCGAACAGAAAAAATTTTTCCTGCCACAGCTAATCGGTGCAGCACAGGCCATGCAGCTTGCGGTAGAAGTGCTGGAGCCACATTTGCGACGGGACGGCGGAAAAAATGCCGGAACCGTGGTGATAGCTACCGTAGAGGGGGATATTCATGACATCGGCAAAAATCTCGTGACGCTGATGTTAAAAAATCATGGCTTTCATGTTGTGGATTTGGGAAAAGATGTAGATGCGGAGCATATTATCGCAGAAGCGAAGCGTCTGGATGCAGATGTGATTGCGCTGTCGGCGTTAATGACAACGACAATGCGCAGTATGGCAGAGGTAGTTAAGCTTCGTAATAAGGAAGGCCTTCGGGCAAAGGTAATCATCGGAGGAGCAGTAACGACGGCGGAATATGCGGCAGAGATTGGTGCGGACGGCTATTCGCAGGATGCACAGGAAGCGGTTGCTGTAGTAAAACGGCTGCTTGGAAGAAACGAATAAAAGCGAGGAGCAAAGGATGATAAAGCGGATACGCGGTAACCTTTTATTACTTTTAGCGGCTCTGATATGGGGCGTGGCGTTTGTGGCGCAAAGCGAAGGAATGAAATATGTGGGACCGTTTACCTTTATAGCGGTACGAAATGTTCTTGCCTTTCTGGTATTGCTCGTGTTTCTGGGAATGCGGGGCTATATACGGAGGTATAAGAAAAAAGAACAGACCGGAGCGGCAGAGGGCGAAAGCAGGCCGGAGGGGAGGAAAACGCCGCTCGCCGGCGGCATTGTCTGCGGTGTGGCACTCTTTGTCGCATCCGCTCTGCAGCAAATCGGGATTCAGTACACGCCGGAGTCCGGAAAGGCAGGCTTTATTACAGCACTGTATATTATTCTTGTGCCGGTTTGCGGTATCTTTCGTAAAAAGAAAATCAGCCGGCAGGTGTGGCTTGCGGTTGCGGTTTCGCTTGCGGGAATGTATCTTCTTTGTATTACCGACGGCTTTCGGATTGCCCGTGGAGACTGTTACCTGATTCTTTGTGCGGTGGCATTTGCCGGTCATATTTTGGTAATTGATCGTTTTTCGCCGGAAAGTGACGGCGCAGTAATGTCCTGTATTCAGTTTTTTGTGTGCGCAGCGTTGGGAGCTGTGGGAACGCTTCTTACAGAGCAGCCGCAGGCAGCACAGATAGGAAAGGCATGGCTCCCGCTTGTCTATGCAGGTGTGCTTTCCAGCGGTGTGGCGTATACCCTGCAGATTGTAGCGCAGAAGGATACGGAGCCGACGGTGGCATCCCTGCTGATGAGTCTGGAATCGGTATTTGCAGCCCTTGGAGGCTTTGTGATTTTAGGGCAGGTATTGTCGCTTCGGGAAGTGCTCGGCTGTATGCTGATGCTTGCGGCAATTTTTCTGGCGCAAGTTGTACATTCGGAAAAAGTGTGCTATGATAAAAAAGAACAGAAAAAATCAGATGGCACGGAGGCTTAGGAGAAGCACTTACGCTTCCTGCAGAAAAGAGGGAAATCATGTATTCGGTTGAGTTAAAAAAAGTGGTAGAAAAGATGCAGCTTGAAAATTGTACTCCGGAGTTGGATATTGACCATATTCTGATTACTCATCCGGATGTAAACCGTCCGGCATTGCAGCTGGCAGGCTTTTATGATTATTTTGATGCGGAGCGGGTGCAGATTATCGGGAATGTAGAGCACGCATACATGGAAAAAATGGGAAAGGACGAAAGCCTTAAAATTATGAGAAAGCTGCTCGGCTTTAAGGTGCCGTGTATTGTGTTCTGTCGTGGAATCGAGATTTCAGAGGAAATTCGGAAAACAGCAATTGAGGAGGGCGTGCCGCTGTTTCGTTCCAAGGCATCCACATCATCTTTCATGGCAGAGATTATCCGCTGGCTGAAGGTTGAACTTGCACCAAGCATTTCCATTCATGGTGTATTGGTGGATGTTTACGGTGAAGGCATCCTGATTATGGGAGAGAGCGGCATTGGTAAGAGTGAAGCTGCGTTAGAGCTGATTAAGCGCGGACACCGTCTTGTTTCTGATGATGTGGTAGAAATTAAGAAGGTAAGTGACGAAACCTTAATCGGTACGGCACCTGACATTACAAGACATTTCATTGAACTTCGCGGTATTGGCATTATCAATGTTAAAACACTGTTTGGTGTGGAAAGCGTGAAAAATACCCAGTCGATTGATTTGGTAATCAAGCTGGAGGAGTGGAACAAGGACAGAGAATACGACCGATTTGGACTGGAGGAGGAATATATGGAGTTCCTTGGGAATAAAGTAGTGTGTCATTCCATTCCGATTCGTCCGGGACGTAACCTTGCGATTATTTGTGAGTCTGCGGCGGTAAACTATCGTCAGAAGAAGATGGGCTATAATGCGGCACAGGAGCTTTACAACCGTGTGACCAGTAACCTGATGAAGAAGAACGAGAATTAATTTATTTTTACGGAAAGGTGACTTATGGAGCGTTTTGTTTTCGGAATCGATATTGGCGGGACTACTGTAAAATGCGGCTTGTTTTCGGAAGACGGAAGATTAAAGGAAAAGTGGGAAATACCAACCAACCGGGCAGAGGAGGGCAGGTATGTTCCGGAAGAAATTGCGGCAGCCGTTCTGGAAAAGTGTAAGGAAAAGAAGATTGCACGGGAACAGGTACTTGGTGTGGGCTTTGGGGTACCCGGACCGGTCAGGGAAGACGGTTATGTGTCGCATTGCCCGAATCTGCAATGGAAAAATATGCAGGTGAACAGGGTTATGTCGGAGCATACGGGTTTTTTTGCAATCGCGGCAAATGATGCTAATGTGGCGGCACTTGGTGAGATGTGGCAGGGGGGCGGTGCGGGGGTAAAAAACCTTGTACTGGTAACACTTGGTACCGGTGTGGGCGGTGGTATAATCGTGGAAGGAAAAATTGTGGCAGGTGCCTTCGGTGCCGGTGGAGAGCTGGGACATATGATTATGCATCCGGAGGAAACAGACCAGTGCGGTTGTGGCGGCTATGGGCATTTGGAGCAGTACGCATCTGCCACGGGAATTGTCCGCATGGCAAAAAGACGATTGACGCAGAGCAAGGTTTTCACCGTTTTAGACAAAAAAGAAGTGCTGACTGCAAAGGATATTTTTGATGCGGCAAAGGAACAGGATTCGTTTGCCGAAGCACTTGTGGATGAACTGGGAGAGGTATTGGCAAGGGCACTTTCCCATGTGGCGGCAGTAGTGGATCCCGAAGTGTTTGTTATCGGCGGCGGTGTGTCAAGAGCCGGCAGTATTTTGACTGATGCAATAGAACGTCATTACAATAAGGGAATTATGAAGGCACTGGCAGGAAAAGAATTTCGTCTTGCTACGCTTGGTAATGATGCCGGAATTTACGGCTGTGCGAAAATGGTTTTGGATTGTGTAAAAGAACAAAGGGGCTGATGGTTTGGAGAAGTTTTGCGAGGAGCTTTGTGCGCTGCTATCCGGTGGAAGCTGTGTACTGCGGGAGGAGCCAATGGAGCGTCATACGACATTTCGTGTGGGAGGTCCGGCGGAGTATTTTGTAACCGTAAAAAATACAGAAGAGCTGCAGAACACAGTACGTCTTTGCAACCGGTACGGGCTTCCGTGGGAGGTGTTGGGAAACGGAAGCAATGTACTGGTTTCCGATAACGGTATCCGGGGGGTAGTGCTGCACCTTGCCGGTGAATTTACGGAATGCAGGATTACGGAGGATATTTCACACGGAGCGGCAGAGGCTGTGGCCGGAGGCGGCATGTTGCTTTCTTCCTTTGCCATGCGGCTTGCCAAAAAAGGCTTTACTGGCTTTGAGTTTGCGGCAGGAATTCCGGGAAGTGTGGGTGGCGCGGTCGTCATGAATGCGGGTGCATACGGTGGTGAGATAAAGGATTGTATTATTTCAGCAGAGGCTGTAACGGCAGAAGGCGAGGTAAAGGTGTATTCTGCGCAGGAATTGGACCTTTCGTACCGCCACAGTGTTTTTTCAGAGCAAAAAGCAATCGTAACAAGGGCCTGGTTTTCCTTTTGTGTCGGTTCCAAGCTGTATATTCTTTCCAATATCGAAATACTGAACAGAAAGAGGCGGGAAAAGCAGCCGCTGGAGTTTCCGAGTGCCGGTTCTACATTTAAGCGTCCGGAGGGGAATTTTGCCGGAAGGCTGATTATGGAAGCCGGCCTTGCTGGGTTTCAAATCGGTGGGGCTGCTGTTTCGGAAAAGCATTGTGGGTTTGTTGTGAATAAAGGAAATGCTACTGCGGCGGATATTTATGCCGTGATGCAGCATACAATAAGAACCGTGGAGGAAAAGAGCGGCATCCGGCTGGAGCCGGAGGTAAAGCTTTTCGGAAGGTTCTAGACGTACACGGTTCGGAGGAAACTATGTCATTTTCAATGGAGGTAAAGCAGGAACTTTTTCATGTGGTTCCTCAGGCGAGACACTGCAAAATTGCGGAACTTTCAGCTCTGATGGCGGAAAGCGGGAAAATAGATATTGACAAAAGTGGACATCTTCATATAAAATTACAAACGGAAAGCGGATATGTGGCACGCAAGTGCAACATGCTTTTCAATCGTCTGTGTCATCTGTCGCCGACGGTGTTGGTGCGGACGGCAAAGGGGCGGCAAAAATCTTCCCAGTATCTGATTGAAATTGTGGGAGACAGAGAAGTGAAGAAGGTATTGGAACTGTTGAAGCTTAAAACCTCCGGAAAAAACGGACGGCTTATGGCAGATGGTATGGTTGTAGTACATACCTGTTGTAAGCGTGCCTTTTTGCGTGGCGCTTTTTTAGCTTCCGGTTCGGTGAGCAATCCGCAGAAATCCTATCATTTTGAAATCAGCGAACAGGAGGTGGAACGTGCCGGACAGTTGGTTGCGTTAATCCGTTCCTTTGACGTTGATGCGAAACCGATTGTGCGGAAGAGCTACCATGTGGTTTATGTAAAAGAAGGAGCGCAGGTTGCGGAACTGCTGAATATTATGGAAGCCCACGTAGCATTAATGAAATTTGAAAATGTGCGTATTGTAAAGGATGTGCGGAATTCCGTAAACAGGCAGGTCAATTGCGAGACGGCAAATCTCAGTAAAACCGTGAACGCTGCCAGAAAGCAGTATGAGGATATCGTACTGATTCGTGACAGTGTAGGACTGCAGGCATTATCTGAAAATTTGGAGGAGGTGGCCAGACTTCGTCTGGAGTATCCTGAGGCATCCCTGGTCGAGCTTGGCGAAATGTTAAGCCCGAAGCTTGGGAAATCAGGGGTCAATCATCGTCTGAAGAAAATCAGTGAATATGCGGAACGTTTGCGAGGTTAGTTTTTAAGGAGGATTAAGAAATGATTTCGAAGAGTATCACAATTAATATCCCGTCCGGCTTGGAAGCAAGACCGATTGCACTTTTGGTGCAGGTGGCAAGCCGGTATGACAGCAGGATTTATATCGAGAGCGGGGATAAGACAGTCAATGCGAAGAGCATTATGGGCATGATGACGCTTGGACTTGCGGCAGGGGAACATGTGGTAGTCAATGCAGACGGCGCAGATGAAGAGAATGCCATTGCAGAGATTGAAAAGTATCTGAGTGCGAACTAAATAGAATGAATTGCCGTAAAGATGCGGTTTTACGTATCTTTGCGGCTTTTTCTTCATGAGAACGGATTTGCGGTGGCAAGGGCGTTCTCATGAAGAAAAGGGGAAAGGAGCAGGTATGGAGTTTACGCATTTACATGTACATACGGAGTACAGTCTTTTGGACGGCTCTTCAAAAATTAAAGAAATTGTTGCACGGGCAAAAGAGCTTGGGATGGACAGCCTTGCCATTACCGACCACGGTGTTATGTATGGTGTGATTGATTTTTACCGTGCCTGCAAAGCGGCAGGAATCCGTCCGGTACTCGGCTGCGAGATTTATGTGGCACCCGGTTCCCGTTTTCAGAAGGAGGGCGGGGTATCGGACGAGCGATATTATCATCTGGTTTTGCTTGCGGAAAATAATACCGGCTATGCCAATTTGATGAAAATTGTGTCCAAGGGCTTTACCGAGGGGTATTACTATAAGCCGCGAGTGGATTTAGAGGTGCTTAGGGAATATCATGAGGGCATTATTGCGTTGTCGGCGTGTCTGGCAGGTGAGGTGGCAACCCAGTTAAAGAAAGGCTTTTATGAGGAAGGAAAGGCTGCGGCACTGCGCCTTTTGGAAATTTTTGGAGAAGGAAGCTTTTTTTTGGAACTGCAGGACCATGGGATTCCGGAGCAACGCACGGTAAATCAGGCACTGCTTCGTATGAGTGTGGAGACAAGGATACCGCTAGTGGCGACAAATGATGTACATTATACCTTCGCGGAGGATGAAAAGGCACACGACATTTTGCTGTGTATCCAGACACAGAAAAAGGTGACGGATACGGATCGCATGCGTTATGAGGGCGGACAGTATTATTTAAAATCGCCGGAGGAAATGGAAGCGTTGTTTCCGTATGCAAAGGAAGCACTTCGCCGGACGAAGGAGATTGCAGACCGCTGTGAGGTAGAGATTGTGTTCGGTGAATATAAACTGCCGCGGTATGATGTACCGGAGGGCTATACCGCAAAGGAGTATCTGCACTGTCTTTGTGCGAAGGGGCTGGAGGACCGCTATCCGGACACAGCAGACAGTTTACGGGAGCGTCTGGAATATGAGTTAAAAACGATTGAGGACATGGGGTTTGTAGATTACTTTCTTATCGTTTGGGATTTTATCAAATACAGTCGTGACCATGGAATTGCCGTTGGACCGGGACGTGGCAGTGCAGCCGGCAGTATTGTATCCTACTGCCTCGGTATTACGAATATTGACCCGATTCGCTACAATCTGCTGTTTGAGCGGTTCCTAAACCCGGAGCGTCTGACCATGCCGGATATTGATATTGATTTCTGCTTTGAACGAAGGCAGGAGGTGATTGATTACGTAGTCAGAAAATACGGGAAGGACAGGGTAGTACAGATTGTTACCTTTGGTACGATGGCAGCACGTCTTGTCATTCGTGATGTAGGGCGTGCCATGGACATTCCGTATGCCAAGGTGGACAATGTGGCAAAGATGATACCGAATGAGCTTGGTATCAATATTGAAAATGCACTGGTACAGAATCCGGAGCTGCGTCAGATGTACGAGCAGGAGGAAGAAATCAGGGAGCTGCTTGATATGTCAAAACGTCTGGAGGGGCTTCCGCGTCATACATCCATGCATGCGGCAGGTGTTGTTATCAGTAATGCACCGGCGGATGAATATGTTCCGTTATCCAGGGGTGCGGATGATGTGATTACGACGCAGTTTACCATGACGACGTTAGAGGAGCTGGGACTTCTGAAGATGGATTTTCTCGGGTTGCGCACACTTACCGTAATTCAGGATGCGGTAAAGCTTGTAAACCGAACCCGTACAGCATCCGATTTGCTTGATATTGATGAGATAGACTATGCCGATAAAAATGTATATGAGTTAATCGGTTCGGGAAAAACAGAGGGCGTGTTTCAGCTGGAAAGCACCGGTATGAAAAATTTCATGAAGGAATTAAAGCCGGGGAATATGGAAGATATCATTGCGGGGATTTCCTTATATCGTCCGGGCCCGATGGATTTTATTCCGAAATATATTGAGGGAAAGCAAAATCCGGACGGAATTGTATATGACTGTAAAGAATTGGAACCGATTCTGGAGCCGACCTACGGCTGTATTGTATATCAGGAGCAGGTGATGCAGATTGTACGTGATCTGGCAGGCTATAGCTATGGGCGGAGTGATTTGGTGCGCAGGGCAATGGCAAAGAAAAAAGCGGCAGTGATGGAAAAGGAACGGCAAAATTTCGTGTACGGAAATGCAGAGGAGGGTGTGAAGGGCTGCATTGCAAACGGAATTTCCGAGCAGGTTGCAAATAAAATTTATGATGAAATGACGGACTTTGCAAAGTATGCGTTTAATAAATCCCATGCAGCGGCATATGCAGTGGTTGCATATCAGACTGCGTATTTAAAGTGTTATTATCCGGTAGAGTTTATGGCGGCACTTATGACATCGGTATTGGATAATACCAGAAAAATTTCCGAGTATATTTTGACCTGCCGCCAGATGGGAATTGAAATTCTTTCGCCTGACATAAATAAAGGAGAGGTGCAGTTTACCACGGAAGGAAAAGCCATCCGGTTTGCACTTGCGGCCATTAAAGGGCTCGGTAAGCCCGTGATTGCGGCGGTTACTTCGGAGCGGACGGAGAACGGGCCGTATACTACCCTGAAGGAGTTTGTAGAGCGGTTGTCCGGAAAAGAGGTTAATAAAAGAACGCTGGAGAGCTTTATCAAATCAGGAGCTTTTGATTGCCTGAAAGGCAACCGGAAGCAGCTGATGCAATGCTACGCTGCCATTGTGGATAGTGTAGTGACAGAGAAAAAAAAGAATTTGTCGGGGCAGCTAAGCTTATTTGATTTTGCGGCACCGGAAGAAAAATCAGACTTCGAGGTGCGTCTGCCGGATGTTCCGGAGTATGAAAAAAGCGAGCTGCTTGCTTTTGAAAAAGAAACCCTGGGAATCTATTTAAGCGGGCATCCGTTGGATGAATACAGCGATATGCTGAAAAAAAATGTTACAAGGTATTCCTCCGAGTTTCTTCCGGAGGAGGAGGACGAGCCGGGAGAAGCCAGAGTTACGGATGGGGAAGCTGCTGTCATCGGAGGGATTATTACTGCGGTGAACCGAAAGACCACCCGTAACAACGCCGTGATGGCATTTCTTACCCTGGAGGATGTGCTCGGAACGGTAGAGGTGATTGTGTTTCCGCGGGAGTTTGAAAAGTATAAGCAGGAGCTTTATGAGGAGAATAAAGTATTACTTCGGGGCAGGGCTGCAGTGGAGGAGGAACGGGAAGCAAGGTTAATTTGCAGTGAGGTAATTCCGTTTGCAAGCATGCCACGGGAGGTTTGGGTACGTTTTTCGGATAAGGCTGCATTTTTAAAGCAGGAAGCGGAATTATACGGAATACTTGACTCCGTTGACGGAAAGGATGAAACCGTAGTATATTGTGTGGAGGAAAGGGCAATCAGGCGTTTGCCGAAAAGCCACACGACGCAGATATCAGAAGCACTTATGGAGCGGCTTTATGCAGCATTCGGGAAAGATTCCGTAAAAGTTGTAGAAAAAGCACTTGAAAAAAAGGGATAAACGAGATACAATACTATGGGAATATGTTTGGGACTTAAAGCAACACGGAGGAAATAAAGATGGCAACAAAAAGAACAGAACAGAGTAAAGCGGTGGAAAAGACATCCGGAGAGCATATTAAGACGATTGCTGTATTAACCAGCGGCGGCGATGCACCGGGGATGAATGCGGTAATTCGTGCCGTAGTAAGGACCGCTCTTGCAAATGGTAAGAAGGTAAAGGGAATCCGCAGAGGATATGCGGGACTTCTGGATGAAGATATTATTGATATGGATGCAAAGAGCGTTGCAGATATTATTCAGCGCGGCGGAACCATTTTATATACGGCAAGATGTGCGGAGTTTACCACGCCGGAGGGGCAGGATAAGGGCGCTGCCATTTGTAAGAAGCATGGCATTGATGCGGTTGTCGTAATCGGTGGTGACGGGTCCTTTCAGGGAGCGAGAAAGCTTGCAGCACGCGGAATTAATACCATTGGCGTACCGGGAACCATCGACCTTGACATTGCATGTACGGATTACACCATCGGGTTTGATACCGCAATCAATACGGCAATGGAAGCAATCGACAAGGTGCGTGATACCTCCACCTCTCATGAAAGATGCAGTATTATCGAGGTAATGGGACGTCATGCCGGTTATATTGCATTATGGTGTGGTATTGCAAACGGTGCAGAGGATATTCTTCTGCCGGAGCGTTACGAAGATAATTTCGAGAAGCGTATTATTGAGAATATTAAAGAAAAGAAGATGATAGGTAAGAAGCATCACATTATCATCAATGCAGAGGGTGTGGGCGATTCCTATGAGATGGCAAAGCGTATTGAACAGGCTACCGGTATGGAGACAAGAGCTACGATTGTAGGTCATATCCAGCGTGGCGGAAGTCCAACCTGTCGTGACCGTGTGTATGCCTCCATGATGGGCGCAAAAGCAGCGGAGCTTCTTTGTGCAGGCAAGAGTAATCGTGTGGTTGCCTATAAAAACGGCAGCTTAGTCGATTATGATATTGAAGATGCACTTGCTATGAAGAAGGATTTGGATGAGGATATGATTCAGATGTCCTTAAAGCTTTCCAGAAAGTAGAGAAATTAGTTACAGAATAAATGAGGCAACGCAGATGCGTTGCCTCATTCGACGTTATGGCATTACATAGAAGTTTAAACTGCCGTGTCCACGTTTGCACCTAAAACTGCATCAAGGTCAGCGGCTTTTCTGTTTTTATCATATTCGGAATCACCGTACTTAATCAGTGTGCGGGTAGTCCCGCCGGCCACATAGGAACGCCCGCATTCCGGACAAATGGCGGTTTTTAAAGAAACGGTGGCAGAGATTAGCTCGTTTCCGGGCTTGCTGCCTTCGCGTGTTGCGTTTGCAACATGCTCTTTTTCGTGCGACATAACAACACCTGCCGAGACCTCCGGTGCAATATGCCCCGGTGCTTTAAAGGAAACATTTCCTTCATCGGAGCCATCAACATAGTTTCGTTTTGCACAGGTCTGACATTCGCCTTTTGGGACAGCTTTTTCCGTGCGGTTTCCGGAAACGCTGACAGCATCGCCGGAAGCGGTATCGGCGGCAGAGGCAGGAGCAGTGTTTGGATTTGACAAAACGGAGACCGGGTAGTTCCATTCCTTATGAAACTGATTTGCAGAAATAAACATAATGCGGCCTCCTTTCAAGGAAATAAAGCAATGGTGTTAATGCTTCTTGTCTGCAGAGTAAGCATGGGTACGTTCCTGCTGGCGTTCGCGCTGTTTTACCATGAGATAATTGGAGAGATATGCGTTCGGCTCGATGAACTTGCAGCCATAGCTGTAGGTGCCCTTCTCCTCTATAAATTCTCTGCGCACGATGGTAGAAGAAAGAACCAGGGTTTTTCGCTCAGTAAGCGGAATGGATAAGCGGATTGTACGTCCGATATCGTATTCTTCCTTGCTGACAAAACCGAAGCCGGTTTCGCTGATGTCGCGGACCAGTACATTAAAGGACTGCGGACCGGAGCTCTGGAATATGGTGATTGCCATGGTTTCGCCGATGTATACCCGGAAAGAAGCGCGACGGTTGTACGGCTTTGCCTCGTTCTCCAAAACGGCTTTATAAAAGGTTCCCTTCTTGGTTTTAACCAAAGGAAGCTCCACATCGTGCCATGCATATACGACTTGATCCTGAACATATAAAAAATCAATGGTACAGGTGTTGCCGAAACCTACGGTACGTCCGTCAATCAGAATCGGATGAAGCAATACATAGTCGGAATGAATTTCTGCAATTGTAGTGAACAGGTCTTTTGATTTGATGCCTAAAGTGATGCAAAGTGTGACCTGATGCCCCTCGTCCAAGTCTAAAATTGTCATATGCAAAGCTCCTTAACAAAAAATTAACAAAAAACATAATATCCTTCACTATAATTATACAATAAATGAAACGGCACTGCAAGCAAAAAGTATGCAAAATTTATTGTTTTATGCATAAAATTATGATATAATCCTATTGATAAGCTTTAACACATGAGAGAAAGATATATGGCAAGAGACTAAGAAGCATTGTTAAAATAATAATAAAACGTTATGAATATGGTACATAGTGCGAAGGAGTGTGGCAGCAGTGTTAGAAATCAACGAAAACTATTTGGGCTCAACCGGGAATTCTTTTTTTTCTGCAGTGGCAAAAAAGGAACGGATGTATTGTGCGGCAAATCCGGACAGAAAAATAATCAGACTTGGTTCGGGGGATGTGGCACTTCCGTTAATTCCTGCCGCAGTGGAAGCAATTCATAAAGCGGCAGCGGAAATGGGAGAACAGGAAACCATAAAGGGATATCCGCCGGACAGGGGATATGAATTTTTACGTGCATCGATTGTGTTACACGAGTATGTGAATCGGGGGATACAGATTTCAATCGATGAGGTATTTATTGGTGACGGCATTAAGAGTGATTCCGGTAATATCGGAGATATTTTTTCGGATAATAACCGGATTGCAGTATGTGATCCCGTATATCCGCTCTATGTTGATGCAAATGTGATGGCAGGCAGGGCCGGTGTATTTGATGAACAGTCCAGACAGTGGAGCAATGTAATGTATTTGCCGTGTCTTGCGGAACATCATTTTTTACCGGAGCTTCCGGGGGAAGAGGATGCGGTCCCGGATATTATCTATCTTTGCTTCCCGAACAACCCGACAGGAGCATCAATGACGAAGGAGGAGCTGCAGAAATGGGTGGATTATGCGAATGAAAACGGTTCTGTTATCATTTTTGATGCGGCATACGAAGCCTTTATTTCTGAAAAAAATATTCCGCACACAATTTATGAATGCGACGGAGCAAAAAACTGTGCAATAGAGCTCCGCAGCTTTTCTAAAAGTGCCGGTTTTACCGGGATACGTCTTGGCTATACGGTAGTTCCGAAGGATTTAAAGTGTGGTGAGGTTTCCCTGAATTCTCTTTGGGCAAGGCGGCAGAGAACGAAGTCGAACGGGATTTCCTATGTTGCACAGCGCGCCGGTGAGGCGTTTTATACACCGGAGGGAAGAGAGCAGGCGGCAGAGCAGGTTGCGGTTTATTTAAGGAATGCCAGACTGATTAAGCAGGCCTTTCTAGAGACCGGGTATGTGGTGCATGGCGGTGTTAATGCACCGTATTTATGGGTTAAGACACCGGAGGATATGGATTCCTGGAAGTTTTTTGTTTTTCTTCTGGCAAATGCAAATGTCATTGGTGTTCCGGGCATCGGCTTCGGACCGAACGGAGAGGGATATTTCCGTCTGACCTCTTTTGCAACACCGGAGGATGCGGCAGAGGCAGCGGAGCGTATCAGAAAGTTATAAGGAGAGCGGTATGATTTTCCCGAAGTGGATAAAAAAAGGAGACTGTATCGGTGTGACGGCATGCTCTGCAGGAAAAACAGCGCCTGTGGATTTGGTTCGTCTGGATAATGCAGCGGTACAAATGGAACGGCGAGGTTACCTGGTGCTTGAGACACCGGATACCAGAACAAATGAAAAAGGAAGGAGTGCAGCGGCGCAGGTTCGTGCGGCAGAGCTGCATTCGCTGGTACAAAAGCAGGAGGTTTCCTGTGTGGTGCAGGCTTCCGGAGGGGATTATCTGGCAGAAATGCTGTCCTATGTAGACTTTGAGCTTATAAAAAGCTATCCAAAGTGGTATCAGGGATATTCCGATCCGACGGGACTTTTGTATGCGGTTACCGTAAATTGTGACATGGCAACGGTATATGCAGGAAATTTTGCGGATTTTGGTATGGAAACGTGGCATCCCTGCCTGGAGAATAATATTAAGCTTTTAGAAGGAAAGCTGTCCTGCCAAAAGAGCTTTCCTTTGTATAAAAACGGCTTTGCGGAGCGCATTACGGGTCTGGAGGATTATCAGGAGGATACACCGGTGCGCTGGGAATGTGAGAAGGAGAGTGTGACGCTTTCCGGTCGCCTTTTGGGAGGCTGTCTGGATGTACTGCTGGATTTAGTGGGAACACGGTTTGATAAGACGGCGGAATGGTGTGAGCGGTATAAAGAGGATGGTATTTTGTGGTATCTGGAAAGCTTTGCGCTTAGCGCAGAGCGTCTGACCTGCGGTCTTTGGCACTTAAAGGAAGCCGGATGGTTTCGACATGCAAAGGGCTTTGTATTCGGCAGACCGGCGTTCTTTTCCGGTGAGAATGGGATTCCTTACAAGGAGGCAGTGGAAGCAGTGCTGGGCGGGCTTTCGGTGCCGATTGTTTATGAAGCGGATATTGGACATAAGGCACCGCGTCTGACGATGATTAATGGTGCAATGGCAGACCTTTTTGTGACTGACGGAAGGGCAGTGCTGCATACGGAGTGCCGTTAAGCAGCAGAGATGCGATGTCCTGCGGGGGACTGTAAAGTACAGAAAATTTACTTGTCAATTTGTGCAGAAAAAGGTATACTGTAGCTGTATCTTATACATCCGGGCAGGAAAAGGAGGACATATGGAAGAAAAGAGAAAAACCAAGCGTTTGCCGATTGCGCTGGAGTTAAGCGTATCGTCTTTGTTTAAACAGGATAATGTAAAGGTGGAGGTAAAGAATGCTCCGATTGTGGTAACTGATGTGTCCAAAGGCGGTATCGGCTTTGAAAGTGAGAGTATTCTTCCGATTGGATATTATTTTAATGCAAGACTTGAGATGGGAAGCAGCGACTCCGTTTTGTATACGGTGGTAAAGATTATCCGCAGTGCAGAAGGTGAAAACGGAAAGATTATTTATGGCTGTGAATTTATCGGTCTGGCTCCGGTGCTCGGATACATTTTTGATGAGTATGCGGAAAAGCTGGAAGTAAGATAAACGGTGTGTTAAATTGCCGGAAAAGCAATCCGGTAAATAAAAAGCCGGGATAAAAAGTAAAAGAAAAGAGAAGCAGGCCGTTTTGGACCTGCTTCTCGGTTTGGTTGGGAATAAGAATTATAACTTCGTAACGTTTGCAGCCTGCGGACCCTTTTCTCCGTTTACCACTTCAAACTCTACCTTGTCGCCTTCATCCAGAACCTTAAATCCGTCCATGTTCAGTGCGGAATAGTGTACAAATACATCTGTTCCGTTTTCATCGGAAATAAAGCCAAACCCCTTTTTTGCATTGAACCACTTAACTGTTCCGTTCATCGTATGTTCCTCCCGAAACTTAAAAATAATAAATTAATCGTTTTTAACGACCTAGCTTTACCATAGCACAATTTCTTAAAATTGTCAATGAGGACGCTTGTTTTTATGGATTTTTTGTGCGTAATGTGGTAAGATAAGCAAAAAGGCATAAGGAGAAGAATACATTATGAGTCATAGCATAAAAAATGTCGATACCTTACAGGGGTTATCTGCCTATGAGATTGTTTCCACAGAGGATTTGCCGGATGTCTCAGGCTTTGGTATTGTACTTCGCCATAAAAAGTCGGGAGCAAGGGTGGCAGTGGTTTCCAACGAGGATAACAACAAGGTGTTCTGCATCGGCTTTCGTACCCCGCCGGAGGATTCCACGGGAGTGGCGCATATTTTAGAGCACTCCGTACTGTGCGGCTCGGAACGCTTTCCGGTAAAGGAGCCGTTTGTTGAGCTGGTAAAGGGGTCGCTGAATACCTTTTTGAATGCGATGACCTATCCGGATAAGACCATTTACCCGGTAGCAAGCTGCAATGAGAAGGATTTTGCTAATCTGATGGAGGTATATATGGATGCCGTGTTTTTTCCGGACATCTACAAGCATAAGGAAATCTTTTTACAGGAGGGCTGGCACTACGAGCTGGAGGATACGGAGAAGCCGCTGGTATATAACGGTGTTGTCTACAGTGAAATGAAGGGGGCATTTTCGAGCCCGGACCAGGTGCTGTATGCCGAGACGCAGCAGACGCTGTTTCCGGATACTGCCTATGGCGTAGAATCCGGCGGTGACCCGGAGGTGATTCCGAGTCTTACCTATGAGCGTTTTTTAGAGTTTCATAAGCGTTATTATCATCCGGTAAACAGCTATATTTATCTGTACGGTGATATGGATGTGAGAGAACGTCTGGAATGGATGGATAAGGAATATTTAAACCGTTTTGAGGAAATCTCCATAGCTTCCGCCCTGTCGGTGCAGGAGCCGTTTTCCGAAAAAAGAGAGGCGGAGCGTTTTTATTCTGTAAACACAGCCGAGGAAGCCGAGAACGCGGCGTACTTTGCTTATAATGTGGCACTGGGCGCGGAAAAGGATCCGGTGAAGGATACGGCGTTTCATATTCTGTGTGGTGCACTTGTGAATATGCCGGGTACGCCGGTGAAGCAGGCGTTGACGGAGGCAGGTATCGGTGAGGATGCGTATGCCATGTATGCGGATGACGGCTTACAGCCGTTTTTTTCCATCGGAGCGTCCAATGCACCGGAGGAAAAAGGAGAAGAGTTTTTACGAATTGTAACCGAAACCCTTGCAAAATGTGTAAGAGAGGGAATTAATAAAAAATCGCTGCTGGCAGAATTAAACCGTATGGAGTTTTCCTGCCGGGAAGCAGATACCGGGAACTATCCGAAGGGACTTCGCTACCTTCAGATGATGTATACCACATGGCTGTATGATGATGCCGGGGTATTTGATAATCTGCATTGGTCTCCGGTTTTTGATAAGCTTAGAGAGTTAATTGCTACGGATTATTTTGAAAGACTGTTACAGGAGTCTGTATTAGAGAACCCGCACGGTGTATTCCTAAAGCTCTTTCCGAAGATTGGGCTGCAGGAAGAAAAGGACAGAAAGCTGGCAGAGCAGCTGGCCTTGTATAAGAGCGGCCTGACCAGACAGGAGCTGCTTGCCATGGAAGAGGCTACCAGGGCACTTAAAAAGTATCAGGAAGAGCCTTCTACGGCGGAAGAGCTGGCTACGATTCCGCGCCTTACCAGAGAGGATTTGAAGAAGGAGTCGGATCCGATTATAAATGAGGTAAAGCAGATGAATGGGGTGACTGCACTGCATCAGGAGCTGTTTTCCAACGGAATAGCGTATGTGAAGCTGTTCTTTGATATGAAGAGGATTTCGGCAGAGCTTTTGCCGTATGCGGGGATTCTGCAGGGACTGTTCTGTAAGATGAATACGAGGAAGCACAGCTATCTTGATCTGAATAATGAAATTAATATTAACACCGGAGGACTTCATACCGACATTTGTGTGAATACCCGTTATGATGATTTTCGGCAGTATTCGATTCATTTTGTGGTGGACGGAAAGGTGCTGTACGGCAAAATTCCGGAGCTGCTCGGATATATGCGTGAGCTGCTGACGGAGACGGTATTTGATGATACAAAGCGGCTTCGTGAGATTTTGCTGGAGCAGAAGAGCTGTTTGGAAAGCCGCTATAGTGATATGGCACATCGGGATGCATTAAAACGTGCCACCTCGTACTTTACGGAATTTGGTACGGCGATGGAGCTGACAGACGGGATTGCCTATTATGATTTCATTTGTGAGCTGCTGGCGGACTTTGAAAATTGTAAGGAAGAGCTTGTGAAAAAGCTTTACGAAGCGTATGCCTGTGTAGTTGCAAGGGATGTACTGACTGTCAGCGTAACGGCGGATGCGGAGGGCTATCAAAAGGTAGAGCAGGAAAGTGAGACCTTGTTTGCAGCACTTGCGGGGAAAGCAAAGGGCAGTGGTCTGGTGCTTGTGCCGGAGAAGAAAAACGAAGGCTTTATTACGCCGGGACAGGTACAGTATGTATGCTGTGCAGGAGATTTTAAAGCAGAGGGAGCGCAGTATACGGGTGCGTATGAGGTGCTTCGCACTGCGATGAGCTACGGCTATCTTTGGAACAATGTCCGGGTGAAGGGCGGTGCATATGGGGCAGGCTTTATGCCGGCAGAGAACGGCAGAATGGCATTTGTATCGTGGCGTGACCCACACCTTGCAAGAACCATGAAGGTGTATGAGGATGCGGTAGAATATATCGAAAATTTTGATGCGGACGAGGCAGAGATGACGAAGTATGTCATTGGTACCATGAGTAGTGTGGATATGCCGCGGAATCCGCGTATGGAGGGAGAAAGAGGATATCTTTCCTACTTTACCGGAAGAACCCATGCATCCGTACAGAAGAAGCGGGAGGAAATATTAAAGGTTACAGTGGAGGATATCCGTGCACTTGCGGCGGGTGTGCGTACCATGCTGTCACAGAATTGTATTTGTACCATCGGCTCCGGCAGGAAGGTGCGGGAGGACGGCGAACGGTTTATGCAGATAAAGGACTTATTACACTAGAGTATGACAAAAGAGCATGAGAAAACGGAGAATATTATGGCACAGGAAAAAGAAAAGAAGCAGAAAACCGGGCGGGAGAAGAAGGAGTTTCGATCGGGCTTTGTAGCCTTAATCGGCCGCCCGAATGTGGGAAAGTCTACACTGATGAATCATCTGATTAAGCAAAAGATTGCCATTACCTCCAATAAGCCGCAAACGACCCGAACCCGGATTCAGACGGTATATACCGATGAGCGGGGACAGATTATTTTCTTGGATACCCCTGGTATTCACAAGGCAAAGAATAAGCTCGGCGAGTATATGGTAAATGTGGCAGAGGGGACACTTTCCGAGGTAGATGTCATTCTTTGGCTGGTAGAGCCGACAGATTATATTGGTGCAGGTGAACAGCATATTTTAGAGGTGCTTTCCCATACAAAAACGCCTGTGGTGCTTGTAATCAATAAAATCGATACGGCAGAGAAGGCAGTGGTGGAAAAGGCAGAAAGTACCTATCGGGACAAGTACCCGTTTGCGGCAGTTGTTACCGCCAGTGCGCTTAGAAACCGCAATGTGGATAAGCTGCAGTCTCTTCTGTTTTCCCTGCTTCCGGAGGGGCCGATGTATTACGATGAGGATACCGTGACAGATCAGCCGGAGCGTCAGATAGCGGCGGAGATCGTCAGGGAAAAGGCACTGCGCTTGCTGGATGATGAAATTCCGCACGGAATTGCCGTTGCCATCGAACGCATGAAGGAGCGCCCGGATGGCAGACTGGTAGATATTGATGCCACCATTATCTGTGAGCGGGATTCCCATAAAGGCATTATTATCGGAAAACAGGGAGCGATGCTGAAGCGCATCGGCACGGAGGCAAGAAAAGAAATTGAGCTTTTATTTGAATATAGGGTGAATTTAAAGCTGTGGGTGAAGGTAAAGAAGGACTGGCGTGACAGTGATTTTCTTCTGAAAAATTATGGATATGTGGAGCCTTCAGAGGAATAATGGTATTTTTTTCTCGGCGTATTTTTCGTGGATTCGGAGATGCTAAAAGGGTAGTGAAAAGGCAGATGAAATTATGGGGGTACGACGATGGAAGACGAGTATTGGGCAAAATTTGCAACTACAGGAAGCATAACCGATTACTTATCCTACCGGGATGCGGTAAAGGCCGGTAACCGGAAGGAGGAGACGGCACAGGGAGAGTCCTATGACGGGAAGTATTACAGTGACAGGAATAATCCTGTCGGCCGGGCCCATTGGTGAGTATGACCGAAGGCTTGTGCTGCTGACAAAAGAAAAAGGAAAAATTTCTGCCTTCGCAAAGGGTGTAAGGCGGCCTACCGCCATGCTGTCCGGGTGCAGCCAGCCCTTTGTATTCGGCAAATTTACCCTGTACGAAGGGAAAACCTCTTATACACTGCAAAATGTGGAGGCAGAGAATTATTTCGCGGAGCTTAGGAATGATTTGGAAACGGTGTATTATGGTGTGTATTTTTGTGAATTTGCTGAGGCGGTGACCAGAGAAGGGCTTCCGGCAAAGGAAGAGCTGAAGGTGCTGCACCGTTCGCTGTGTGCGCTCTTAAAACGCTCCATCGGAGCAGAGCTGGTCCGGACGGTGTTTGAGCTTAAAATGCTGTCTGTGTGCGGCGTATCACCGCAGGTGTTTGAATGCGTCCGTTGCCGTAAAAGGGAAGCACTTGTCTGGTTTTCGGCAAAGAGTGGCGGTTGTGTTTGCAGCGTCTGCGGCCGAACACAGAGAGCAGAAGGAGAGGCGAAGAATGCGTCTGCTCTTTATGCGGGGGATTTGTCAACGGTGTCCGGCTCTACCCTTTATACCATGCAGTATATTTTGACTACGCCAATTGAGAGCCTGTATACCTTTACAGTATCGGCGGAGGTGTTAAAGGAGCTAAAGAGGGTTTTAAAGCAGTTTCTATCTGTACATATGGACAGGAGGTTTAAGAGCCTGGAAATGTTGGAGGAGCTATAGACGGAAAACGAAAAGCGGCAGAGCAGAGAAATATAAAAGCGGCAGGAGAGGAGGAAGGTTATGCCAAGAGCCATGCAATTTAAAATGGAGCGTCCCGGACTTGTAAAGCCGGGGGATGCGGTGGAAATACGTGAATCCGCACTTCCGAATGCGATTTTTTATTATGTGATTGAGCCGGCGGTTGCCATGTCCGGGAATATTCCGTTCCGTGAAAGACTGACAAAGCTGAGCGGTGTCGTGAAGGAGGTAGAGGAGAACAGTAAGGGGTTCTATGTGACAGTGGAGTTCGAGGAGTAATTTGCCGGAGGGGTTCTGCTGCATAAAACTTGACGGAATATTGAAAAAGCAGGTAAAAATACATAATTTCAAGTAATTCGCTTATTGACAAGAGAACCATAGAATGGTAAGATAGATACATCGGGCAGATATAGTTCATTGGTAGAACATCAGCTTCCCAAGCTGAGGAGGCGGGTTCGATTCCCGTTATCTGCTCTTTTTCTTTTGCTGTATTTGCCTTTTGCAAAGAGCTGTGACAGGAAAGCATGTAAGAGGGAGGCAGCATAGACGACAAAACAAATTCCCCGGACAGCGGAGCTGATACCGGGCGAAGAAGGAGCTAATATGGCAGACGACAAGAAAGTGTTGTTCAGCGGTATGCAGGCAACCGGAAACCTAACCCTGGGGAATTATTTGGGAGCTTTAAAAAACTGGGTTTCCTTAAATGAAGCGTATGAATGCTATTACTGTGTGGTGGACGAGCATTCCATCACCGTAAGGCAGAATCCGGCGGAGCTCAGACAGCGCGCCAGGGCACTTTTGATTCTTTATATTGCTGCGGGGCTTGACCCGGAGAAAAATTGTATTTATTATCAGTCACATGTATCCGGCCATGCGGAGCTGGCATGGATTTTAAATTGCTACACCTATATGGGTGAGCTGCAGCGTATGACGCAGTTTAAGGACAAGTCCGCAAAGCATGCGGATAATATTAATGCAGGGCTTTTTACGTATCCGGTGCTTATGGCGGCAGATATTTTGCTGTTTCAGGCGGATGTGGTTCCGGTGGGAATCGACCAGATGCAGCATTTGGAACTGACAAGGGATATTGCACAGCGCTTTAACGGTATTTACGGAGATGTATTTAAGATTCCGGAGGCATATCTTGGTAAGGTGGGTGCAAAGATTATGAGCCTGCAGGATCCGACGAAGAAAATGTCCAAGTCGGACGAAAATCCGAATGCCAGCATTTATCTGATGGATGATCCGGACACGATTATCCGCAAGTTTAAGCGTGCAGTGACCGACTCTGACAGTGAGGTGCGTTATGCCCCGGAAAAGCCTGGTATCAGTAATCTGATTGATATTTACAGAGCGGCTACCGGAAAATCCGTAGAAGAGGTGGAAAGGGAGTTCGCAGGTAAGGGCTACGGTGACTTTAAGCTTGCAGTGGGTGAGTCTGTAGCAGATATATTAAAGCCTCTTCAGGCACGTGTGGCAGAGCTTTCCAGGGACAAGGCATACATTGACGGCGTGATTAAAAATAATGCCGAACGCGCAGGCTATACAGCTGCCAAAACACTTCGTAAGGTACAAAAAAAGATTGGTTTTCCGGAAAGAATCCGATAAATCCATAGTAAGAAAGGGAGTCTCCCGGGGAATTTCCCCGGGATTTTTTTGTCGGAAAGCCTATTGAATTCTAACCGGATATATGTATAATAGAAAGTGCTATATTGCAATGGTGATATGGGTTACAACACTGCCGATGCTTTGAGGAGGGTAAGAATGGAACGAAAAAAAGTAATTGAATTCCGTAATATTGCGAAAAGCTTTGATAAGCAGATTACGTTAAAGGGTATCAATTTGGATATCTATGAGAATGAATTTGTAACTTTGCTGGGACCGAGCGGCTGCGGTAAGACCACATTGCTCCGGATTCTCGGTGGTTTTTTGGAGGCTGATGAAGGAAATGTTATTTTTAACGGAGAAGAAATCAGTCATAAGCCTCCCTATGAAAGAGAATTAAATACGGTGTTTCAAAAATATGCCCTGTTTCCGCATCTGAGTGTGTATGAAAATATTGCGTTCGGTCTGAAGCTGAAGAAAATGAGTAAAGATGTAATCGACCAGAAGGTGATGAAAATGTTAAAGCTCATTGGTCTGGAGGGCTTTGAAAATAAGAACACAACCCTGCTGTCCGGCGGTCAGCAGCAACGGGTTGCGATTGCGAGAGCACTGGTAAATGAGCCGAAGGTGCTGCTTTTGGATGAGCCGCTGGCGGCGCTAGATCTAAAGCTGCGAAAGGAGATGCAGTATGAGCTGAAGCGTATCCAGCAGGAGGTTGGTATTACCTTTGTATTTGTTACCCATGATCAGGAAGAGGCTCTTACCATGTCGGACAAGATTGTTGTTATGAACGGCGGTGAAATTCAGCAGGTAGGAACACCGGAGGAAATTTATAACGAGCCGGCCAATCGTTTTGTGGCAAATTTTATCGGAGAAAGCAATATTCTTCCGGGCGTTATGTTAGATGATTATAAGGTGCGGTTTGATGACATTACCTTTGATTGTGTGGATTTTGGGTTTAAACACAATGAAGCTGTTGATGTGGTGATTCGTCCGGAGGATATTGATATAGTTCCGGTAGAGCAGGGAAAGATGATGGGCGAGGTATTAAGTGTTCTGTTTAAAGGCGTACATTATGAGATTATTGTGGAAACCGTGCCGGGTACGAATGTGACGGTAGATATGCGGGTCATGCACAATCATGAGGTGACGGCGGAGGACGGCAGGGAGAAAATCAATGCCAGCAGCTTTTATGTGGATTTGGAGGATGTGGAAAAGCTTGATGATAAGGAAGTGATTGCACGTTCCAATGCAATGGCATGGAATACGGAAAATGATGAGTACATTTCCATTGCGGGCATTGCGTATGATATTAAGCCGGAAATCGGAAGCTATCCGATTGTGTTCTCCACTGCAAACGGAACATCCGTAGAGCGTACGGTGTTTGTAGTAAATCAGCCGGTCATTAAAAACGAAAAGGCAAACGAAGCAATTATGGCATTTAATTTCTTTACCACGGTGGATGAAATCAAAGAATCTCAGACGCTGGATACCGATATTAAGACGTGGGCGAATGCCCAGGGCTGGAAGCTCAGTAATGAGAATCAGGCAATTGATATTAGTGTGGATTATGATTTTGACCCTGCGGATGTAAAGGAAGGTGTTTATAAGATTACCTTCTGGACAACCGGTCGTGAGTTTAAGATTCACACGACAGATTACTCGGAGGTAGGGCAGGAGGTCGGTCTGACGTTTTTCCCTGAGGATATTCATGTTATGTCAAGGATGGTATACTAAATGAAAAAGTTTGCACAATTGGCAATTCCGTATATTGCATGGGCGGCAATGATGCTCATCTTTCCGATGTTTTTGATGCTTTTGTATTCCTTTACGGAACACGGAAACAGTATTATTTCCTTCTCCTTTACGCTGGAACATTACATTAAGTTTTTTTCTGACCCGGACTTTCTGTTAATCCTTTGGCGTTCTTTTGGAATTGCGGTAAAGACTACGATAATCTGTCTGCTGCTTGGTTATCCGATTGCCTATTTTATTGCCCGCAGCCGGGAAAATGTCCAGAATATTCTGGTGCTGTGCATTACGGTTCCGACCTGGATTAATATGCTGGTAAGAACCTATGCGTGGATTGGACTGTTAAGTGACGGCGGCGTGTTCCAGCAGATTTTGGCTTTTTTGGGCTTCAAGGAGGTTTCACTTTTATATACGGAGGGTTCTGTACTCCTCGGTATGGTGTATAATTTCCTGCCGTTTATGATTTTGCAGATTAACACGTCGCTTTGTAAGATGGACCAATCTCTGTTAAATGCCAGTGCGGATTTGGGAGCGAATCCGCGCCAGACATTTTTAAAGGTAACACTTCCGTTGTCGCTGCCGGGAGTGATTAACGGTATTACGCTGGTATTCCTGCCGGCAATCAGTGCCTTCTTTATTCCGAAGCTGCTGGGAGGCGGACAATATTTCCTTATCGGAAACCTGATTGAGAACCAGTTTATTACGGTTGGAGAATGGAACTTCGGGAGTGCCATTTCCATGATTATGGCGGCGGTTATGATGCTGCTTATGATGGCGGTAAAGAAGGTAGAGGTTCGGAATCAGGGCGGAAAGGAGGAAGCATAATCGTATGAAAAAAGAAAAACGTACCTTTGGCAGGATCATGATGCTGTTGGTCATTGCATTTTTTTATCTTCCGATTGTGTATATGATTATTTTTTCCTTCAATGAGGGAAAGTCCCTGACCAGCTTTTCCGGCTTTTCCCTGCGCTGGTATGCGCATATGCTGGAATCAAGGGATATGATGAGCGCATTGTATACGACCTTCAGTGTGGCACTTCTTGCGACGGTGATTTCTACGATTGCGGGAACGATAGCAGCAATTGGTCTTAGCAAGTCGAAAAAAATTGTCCGGGATTTGATGGAGCAGGTAAACAACTTTCCCATTATGAATCCGGACATTGTAACGGCAATTGGTTTTATGCTTCTGTTTATTACATTTAAGGTGGAGCGGGGGTATATTACCATGCTTTTGGCACACATTGCATTTTGTATTCCGTATGTCATGCTTTCCGTGATGCCAAAGGTGCGTTCTTTGGACCCGAATCTGGCAGATGCGGCAATGGATTTGGGGGCGACTCCGTGGGTGGCGTTGACAAGGGTGATTGTTCCTCAGATTACACCCGGAATTTTTTCCGGTGCACTGATTGCCTTTACTATGTCGGTGGATGATTTTATTATTTCGTATTTTGTGACCGGTGGTGGCGTGAAGAATCTAAGCATTATGGTTTATACCATGAGCAAGCGTATCAATCCGAGTATTAACGCAGTGTCTACGCTTGTGGTGCTGATTATCACGGTGGCACTGGTGATTATTAATGTGGTGCCGGCGATTATGGCAAAGCGTCCGAAGAAGGCAGAAATCAGCAAGCGAAGGGTTGTGGTGCCGGTCGGTATCGTTGCGGTAGCTGCGGTTGTGCTGGTGTCGGTATTCGGCATGAATCGTAAAGCTTCCGGGCTGCCGTATGCGGGACAAACCCTCTACATATATTTGCCGGGAGAATATATGGGAGAAGAAATTATTCCGGCCTTTGAGGCGCAGACGGGTGCAACGGTTATTGTGGAAAATTTCGATTCCAATGAGCAGATGTATATCAAGGTGACGAACGGTGAGTCCTATGACATTATTATTCCGAGTGACTATATGATTCAGCGCTTATTGGAAGAAGGATATTTGCAAAAGCTCGATTCGTCTCTGCTTACCTGTTGGAAGGATTTGAATCCGGAGGTAATGGGACAGCCGTATGACCCGGACAATGAGTACTGTGTATCCTATTTCTGGGGAACGGTAGGCATTGTGTATGATAAGACCATTGTTTCGGAAGAGGATTTAAAGGAACAGGGGTATGGTATTTTTCTGAACGAAAAGTACAAGGGTGATATTTATTTGTATGATTCCGAGCGGGATTCCTTTATGATGGCATTAAAAAATCTGGGCTATTCCATGAATACGGAAAAGGAAGAAGAACTGCAGGAAGCATACAAATGGCTGGTACAGTGTGTAACGACCATGGAGCCGGAAATTGTGACAGATGAAATCATTGATAATATGGCACAGGGGAGAAAAGCACTGGGGCTTTGTTATTCCGGTGATGCTACTTACATTATGTGTGAAAATGAAAATATGGGATTTTATATGCCGGAGGAGGGAACCAATCTTTGGTATGATTCTATGGTAATTCCGAAAAATGCGGAAAATGTAGAGCTTGCCCATGTGTTTATGAACTTTATCAGCAGCTACGACTACGCTTACGATAATTCGGATTATGTGGGATATACGTCACCGAATCTGGCGGTTATGGAGTTTTTGTCCTCGGAAGAAGAGGAAGGAAGCTATGCGGGCTTAAATGCGTATCTGCCAAGAACGGACCATCCGATGGATGAAGTGTTTGTGTTTAATGCAGAAACAAAGAAAATCATTGGAAATCTCTGGAGTAAAGTAAAGATTGCAGCAAGCAATGCAAAATAGTAAAAAGAATGCGAAGGAGGGTGTCCCTCACTATGATGTTCAGAATCGTAGTGCGGGGCACCCTGACTTTATTCTGCCAATGGTATCGTCAGCTTGGCTTTAAATAAATCTCCGTCAATTTCTACATAGAAGGAACCACCCTGCAGAGCTGCCAGACTTTCTGCAATGGAAAGACCGAGACCGCTGCCCTCGTCGGAGCGGGCAGCGTTGCCACGGGCAAAACGGGTGAGCAGCTCCTCCGGAGTTTTGGAAAGTATGGCAGCGGAGGTGTTCTTGATGGTAAGCAGGGCAAGCCCTGTGCCCTCCGGTAAATCAAGAGAAAGAAAGACCCTGGTTCCGGGAAGGGCGTATTTGCACACATTGGACAGCATATTTTCAATGATGCGATGGGTACAGGCACCGTCCGCAAGGACATTGACCGGAGTCTCCGGCAGTGTCATACAAAGCTGCAGGTTTTGAGCCTCCAGACGTTCCTCAAAATCGCCGATTGCCTGACGTAACAGTTCCAAGGAATTAAAGCGAATCGGCTCCAGCTGTATGGTGCCGGAGGATGCCTTGGAGGCTTCTACCAAATCATCAATAAGCTCCTTCAGCCGCCAGGATTTTTGGGAAAGAATCTCGGCATATTCTGCCACCTGCCCATCATCCGGCAGCTCGTTTTTAATCAGCTCAATATAATTGATGATAGAGGTGAGCGGAGTTTTGATATCGTGGGACACGTTGGTAATCAATTCTGTTTTCATCCGTTCGCTCTTTGTCTGTTCTTCCACGGCATAGTGAAGCCCGTCGCAAATCTGATTGATGTCCTCGGAAAGGCGTTTGTTCGACGGAAGCATTGCCTCGGTAGGAATGCGTGCCGAAAGGTTGCCTGCGGACATGAGTGCCGTGCCCTTCGTAATGCGGGTATGATCCAGCATATTTCGCAGACAGAGAAAGGCACAAATGCCGGCACCGAGAATCAGTACAAGCCCGCCGAATACCGGTTTTATAAAAAGGAGTAATACTGACAGAATAAGCCATGCGGTAGCAACCTCGAGGAGTAGTATTGTTTTCCAAAGCGAAGGAAGGTTTGCAAGAAACTCTTTAGTGCTTCCCAGAAAATGCTTTATCATCCTTTTACACGGTAAAATGAAAAAGCGGCCGAACAGGGAACTGCTAAGGAACGTTCCTGCTTTGATGCGGCGTATCAGGCTGAAATATAAAAGACCGGCAAAAAACAGGAACAGCACCATGATGCCAAGGAAAGCCGGTGTCCAGCCGGAATAGTTTGAATACGAAGCAATAAAATCATTTATACCGGTATTCCAAAGCGGCTGTGCCACATATGCCCAAAGACCATAGGGAAGCAGAAGCAGTGCAGCCAGCGCAAGCAGAATAAGCTCTGTAAAGATGCGGTCATAAAAGTGTAAATGGATTTCGCCGTTGCCGCGTCTGCCGGATAACACATTGCAAATGGTAAATAAAAAGACGGAAAGCAGGGTAAAAATAACGGTAAACTGCAGGTTCTCCGCAAAGTCCTTTTTGGCATCGTCAAAGCTGCTGCAGAGCCTGGTAAAATCGTCGGTAACAAGGTTATCTGCGACAAAGGCATAAAGCAGATATGGTCCTTTATTAGGAAGCATCGGCGGAGAATTTTCCTGTGAAGCCGGCGGCTCGGCTGGGGACATGACTGGGGGAGTAAGAAGATAATCTGAGTCCCATAAAGAGTCATAGGCAGAAGCCTGTTCGGGTGCAGTGTCAGAAAACTCCAGAAGCTTGTCTGCAGCTCCGGTGATATTTTTTAAAGCATCCGCTTCAGAGACCGTTAATTTGCTGCTTTCTGAAATGGAATCATAAATTTCTTCAGTTATGGTATAGGCTGAATCGTAGTAAGTATCTTCTTCCATTTCGGAAAGATTTCGCTGTAAAAAGTCAATGGACCAAAGCAGATTGGAACGGCTTAACACATCGGGATTGCCGCCACGGGTCAGAACCCGATTATTTCCGGTGTTTAAGATGACATAAACATTTTCATCCAGAATCCCCTCTTCAAGAAACGCTTCGACACTTCCGCTGGCTGCGGCAGCATACCGGGCGAACGCTTCGGAGGTATAAACGGCTCCCGTCTTTTGATTCACTATGTAGTACAGGTAGTTGGAAGGTGTCTCGTTAATTTTGGAATGATAGTAATAGAAGGCGGTTTCATTTAAGCTGTAAACATTATACAGGGCGGCCTCCAAATCCTCGTAAGTAAGCTCACCGTCTAACAGTAAAGCAAGTTCCGGGTTCTCGGCAGAGGTACTTAAAGAATACCCCTCTTCGCGGTAACGTGCATAAACTGCAGTACGGTCGATGCATTTTGCAAAAAGTGTGGAATACTGTCTGGTTTCGTAGACCGTGTCGGCACCGCCGTAAAGAATAGGAGCACGCAGGGTAAGAAAACCGAAATGAGCAGCGGCAGTACAGCAAAACAAAAGCAGCAATGCGAGGATTGTTTTAGTGATGCCGGAATAAATGACACGTTTCATAAAAGGCTCCCTTCTGCCTAGCCCTGCCAGTCTATTTTATAGCCCAGCCCCCAGACAACTTTTAAGTAGCGCGGCTCGCGCGAGTTGATTTCGATTTTTTCGCGAATATGGCGGATGTGGACAGCAACAATGTTGTCAGCACCGTAGGAGGGTTCGTTCCAGACGGCATTAAAAATCTGCTCGGTCGAGAAGACCCGCCCTTTGTTTTGAATCAAAAGAAGCAGCATGGAATATTCCGTCGGTGTCATTTTCACCGGTTCACCGTCTACGGTAACGGTTTTTGTGTCATCGTTTACGGTAAGACCGCCTACGGTGTAGCAGTGTTCGGTTTCTTCTCCGGAAAGACTTCCGAAGGTGGTGTAGCGGCGCAGGGCAGATTTGACTCGCGCGACCAGCTCCAACGGGCGGAACGGTTTTGTAATATAATCGTCAGCACCGATGTTAAGACCGAGAATTTTATCGGTGTCCTCGGTTTTTGCACTGAGAAAAAGAATCGGAAAGGTATAGCCATCTTCGCGAAGCCTCCCCGTCAGGTGTAAGCCGTCAAGCTCCGGCATCATAATGTCCAAAATGGCAAGATGCGGTGTTTCTGTGTGAACCGCGGCAAGACCCTCTGCTCCGTTATAGGCCGGAATTACCTGGTAGCCTTCACCGGATAAGTAAATGCGAATGGCCTCCACGATTTCTTTATCGTCATCGCAAACTAAAATCTTATACATGAAAAACCTCCCTAAAAGAAAAGCTATTGTTATCTTATCATATTTCATTAAAAAAAACAGTAGCAGATTTCTTAAGAAATCCTTTAGATTTGTGCATGGGCTTTGTTAAGACTGACGGATTCGAATTGTGACAGCAGGTATGATGCTCCTGACAGAAGAGTAAAGGGGAGATGGTGGCGGAAGCGCAGGAACGGCTTGCGTATTTTTCAGGAAGGTGCTATACTGTTATGGTATCGTAGGCGGGAAATATTTGAAAAGACGGAGAAGCCATGAAGGATTTGATTAAAAAATACTGGAATCTGTTTGTGAACAGAGAAACGGTTACTTACATTATCGCAGGTGTACTGACCACGCTGGTGAATTTTGTTACTTCCTTTGTATTTTATGATTGTCTGCAATGGAATGAAAATCTGGTTACCGTAATTGCGTGGGTGGTAGCGGTGGTATTTGCCTATGTGATTAATAAATACTGGGTGTTTCTGGAAAAAAAGGAGGGGACGGCAGAGGAGGCGGTAAAGTTCGGCAAATTTGTGGCAGGCAGGCTGTTTACCTTTGCTGTGGAATGGGCTGGTATTTTTTTGTTTGTGACTACGCTGAAAATTGCCTTTTGGCCGGTAAAGCTGATTCTTGCCGTGGTTGTAACGATTTTGAACTATGTTATCAGTAAGCTGTTTGTATTTATTTCCGGGGGAAAGAAGGAGACTGCAAAGGATGAATAGCATGGATTTTTCTGTGAAAGCCGTTGTAACGGTTAAAAAAGGGGAAGCCAGAAGTTTAAAGGCAGGCGGACTTTGGATTTATGATAATGAGATAGACACGATTACAGGTGCTGTGGAGGACGGTGCCCTGGTTCGTGTCAATGATTTTGACGGATTTGTTCTGGGCACCGGCTTTATTAACCGGAGGTCAAAGCTTACGGTACGGATGCTGACCAGAGATAAAGACGCAGAAATTAACGAGGCGTTTTTTGAAAAACGGGTGCGCGCTGCATGGGAATACCGTAAAAAGACGGTAGACACCGGATGCTGCCGCCTGATTTTCGGAGAGGCGGACTTTTTGCCGGGCCTTGTGGTGGACAAGTTTTCCGATGTGTGTGTGGTACAGTCCCTGGCACTTGGTATTGACCGCTTTAAACCGGTGATACTGGATGCTTTAAGGAAGGTACTTGCGGAGGACGGTATTGTACTGCAGGGAATCTACGAGCGCAGTGATGCCAAGGTAAGAGAGCAGGAAGGGATGGAGCGGTTCAAGGGCTTTTTGACAGAGCCGTTTGACACGCAGGTGGAAATTACGGAAAACGGTGTCCGCTATCTGGTTGATATAGCAGACGGACAGAAAACAGGCTTTTTCTTAGACCAGAAGTATAACCGCCTTGCGGTGCAGCGGCTTTGTAAGGGTGCGAAGGTGTTAGACTGCTTTACCCATACCGGTTCCTTTGCCTTAAATGCCGGCATTGCAGGTGCGGCAAGCGTACTTGGTGTAGACGCTTCGGAGCTTGCGGTGGAGCAGGCGAAAAAGAATGCGGACTTAAACGAATTGTCGGATATTGTAAGCTTTCAGTGCGCTGATGTGTTTGAACTTTTACCGGAGCTTGAGCGCACCGGAGAGCAGTATGATGTGGTAATTTTAGACCCTCCGGCGTTTACCAAATCCCGCAATTCCGTAAAAAATGCGATTCGCGGCTATCGTGAAATCAATCTCCGCGGATTAAGGCTGGTGAAGGACGGAGGTTACCTGTGCACCTGCTCCTGCTCTCATTTTATGACGCCGGAGCTTTTTGCGGAAACGATTGCGCAGGCGGCAAAGGATGCCCATGTGCGGCTTCGTCAGGTGGAGTACCGCACCCAGGCGGCGGACCATCCGATTTTGTGGGCGGCAGAGGAGTCGTATTATCTGAAGTTTTACATCTTCCAGGTGGTGAAGGGATTTTAGAGGGTAGAAATACCTTGAAAATAGCTGGAGAACCTTGATTTTGGCGGATTGTACGAGAGGGCAGATAGCCAAAGCCGTTTGTGGAAATCATAGAAGGTACCGGTTCCCGGAGCGTCGCCGACGGAAAACCCGGAAATAATGGCATGCAGATGATTCTCTTTGAGAACGGCGGAAAATCTGGTATAAGAAGTTATTTTAAATTCAACAGAAACAAGAAGAGCCCGGAGCATAGGGCGGGGTTCGTAAAACAGTTATTTTGAAAAAAGCTGAAAACTGTATGGTTT
>CAZAUP010000005.1:0-36596 GCA_964488415.1 uncultured Lachnospiraceae bacterium | reverse complement strand
GTACGATTTCCGTGCTGATTAAAAATGTGAACCGGATTACAAGCAAATAAGAAAAGAATCACGTGATTTTAACAGCTCTGTGAGGTCAGCAGCAAGGACTGTCCTTCAGGGCTGTTTTGCATTCAATGTCTACTAAAATAATGTCCGGACCGATTTGTTTGATGTTACACCATGGGATGATATATTCACAGGAATCTCCGAAGAGACCGAAAAGTTTTCCGGGACCCGGTACGATGATTTTTTCCAAGCACCCGGTGCAAAGGTTAAATTCTACATCTCCTACAAATCCGAGTCTGGCACAGTCGCGGCAGTTGATGACTTCTTTTTGACGCAAATCGCAAAGACGCATGAAGCTCTCCTTTATGGGTTTGTCACTACATTATATGCAGGGTGAATGTGGAATTTGACTTTACACTTGACTTGACAGATGTAAAATCCTGTGCTATACTGTGTCCAATATTTTGAAAAGGGAGAGCTTACGCCGGTGGATGCGGCAGTCTTGACAGCCATGCTCCGGAGGTAACGGTACAACTATGGAGAATAATTTAATTACCGAAATAAAGCGGTTAAAAAAAGAAAAGAATGCGATTATTTTAGCGCATTATTATGTAAATGATGAGCTGCAGGAAATCGCGGATTATGTGGGGGATTCCTTTTATCTTGCAAAGGTGGCAAAGGGAACGGACGCGGATGTATTAGTATTTTGCGGCGTTTCCTTTATGGGGGAGAGTGCGAAGCTGCTAAATCCGGAAAAGCTTGTACTGATGCCGGATATGACGGCGGATTGTCCGATGGCGCATATGGCGCAGGTGGATAAAATTAAGGAGTATCGCGAGAAGTATGAGGACTTGGCGGTAGTTTGCTATATAAATTCTACAGCGGAGCTGAAAAGCTGCAGTGATGTGTGTGTTACCTCCTCGAATGCGGTAAAGATCGTGAGAGCACTTCCGAATCGGAATATTTTCTTTATTCCGGATGAAAATCTTGGGCGTTTTGTGGCAGAGCAGGTGCCGGAGAAGAATATTATTTTAAATGAGGGCTATTGTCCGATACATAAGAATATAACGGCTGCCGGGGTACAGGCACAGAAGGACAGGCATCCGAAGGCACTGGTTATGGCGCATCCGGAGTGTAGGACAGAGGTGCTTTCTCTGGCAGATTATATCGGCAGTACAGCAGAGATGATTGCTTTTGCAAACCAGAGTGACTGCGAAGAATTTATTGTTTGTACTGAGGAGGGAGTAAATTATCGTCTGCGCGAGGATAACCCGGAGAAGAAATTTTATTTCGGCGGTGAGTATTTGTGCCCGGATATGAAGCTTAATACATTGAAAAAGGTGCTTCATGTGTTATCGACCGGGGAACATGAGATGACGCTGTCTTCAGAACTTTGTGAGGAGGCGGTTAAGCCGCTGGAACGGATGCTGGAGCTGGCAAGGTAGCAGGTGTATGGAAATAGGCTATTCAGTGGGTCGAGGTTTGCCGGAACAATTTGTTATAGAAAGATGTGATATAGATGGAAAAGAAAAACTTACAAACAGAGGTATTGATTATCGGCTGCGGCGTAGCAGGTCTTTATTGTGCGTTACAGCTGCCTTCCGACAGGAAGATTACGGTGGTATCTAAGGATGAGCTTGAGTGCAGTGATTCCTTTCTTGCGCAGGGGGGGATTTGCGTGCTTCGGGACGAGGAGGATTATGCTTCCTATTATGAGGATACGATGAAGGCGGGACATTATGAGAACAATCCGCGTTCCGTGGAGCTGATGATTCGGTCTTCGCAGAAGGTGATTGGGGATTTGGTAGGCTATGGTGTGGATTTTGAGAGGGATGAAAACGGTTTTGTTTATACACGCGAGGGAGCACATTCAAGACCACGTATTTTGTTCCACGAGGATGAAACCGGCAGGGAGATTACGTCAAAGCTGCTGGCGGCGGTAAAAAAGCAGCCGAATGTTACATTAATCGAAAACTATACTATGGTGGATTTGCTGACAAAAGGCAATATCTGTTATGGAATTTTGGGCAGAGACAAAGCAGGAGAATATTCTACGGTCACTGCGGACTATACAGTGCTTGCCACCGGTGGCATCGGCGGACTCTACGAGCATTCCACAAATTTTCGTCATTTAACCGGTGATGCGCTGGCAGTAGCACTCAGACATAATATTAAGCTGCAGAACATTGATTATATCCAGATTCATCCGACAACCCTGTACCAGACGAAGCCGGGAAGAAAGTTTTTGATTTCTGAGTCGGTACGTGGCGAGGGTGCTGTTTTACTAAATTCCAAGGGAGAGCGGTTTGTGGACGAGCTGCTTCCGAGAGATGTGGTTACACAGGCTATTTTAAAGGAAATGCGTAAGGAAGGCTCGAAGCATGTATGGTTGTCTTTAGCAGCAATTCCAAAGGAAGAGATTTTAAAGCATTTTCCAAATATTTACCGTAAGTGTTTGGAAGAGGGATATGATATTACAAGGGAGCCGATTCCGGTAGTGCCGGCACAGCATTATTTTATGGGCGGTGTCGCCGTGGATGAGTTCAGCAAAACCTCCATGGAACGTCTGTATGCAGTGGGAGAAACGGCCTGTAACGGTGTTCACGGAAAGAATCGGCTGGCAAGTAATTCCCTGCTGGAAAGTCTTGTGTTTGCGGGGCGTGCCGCAAATCAAATAAAGGAGCAGTATTCCGCGGTCTTTGGGGGGCAGACGAAGGCAGTACTTGAGGAAATCAGCCGAATAGAAGATTCGGCGTATGCCGGCTATGAAGAAAACTATAAAAAGGCAGTTCTGACTGCTATTGAAAAGGAGAAGGAATATCATGAACAGTATCAGTATGTTGTTGAATGCAGATGACCTGATTTTGAGCGCATTAAAGGAGGATATCAGCAGTGAGGATGTATCAACCAATGCGGTAATGCCGGAGTTTTGTCTCGGTGAGGTGGAGCTGCTTTGCAAGGAGGATGGTGTAATTGCCGGACTTCCGGTATTTGCACGTGTGTTTGAGCTTTTGGATAAGAACACCGAGGTGACGCTGTTTGCAAAGGACGGGGATACGGTGACAAAGGGCCAGAAGCTTGGCGTGGTTCGTGGAGATATCCGTGTGCTGCTTTCAGGCGAACGTACCGCGTTGAATTAGTTGCAGCGCATGAGCGGCATTGCAACCTATACCCATTCTGTTGCAGCACTGCTGGAGGGAAGTAAGACAAAGCTTTTAGATACGCGAAAGACTACCCCGAATATGCGTATTTTTGAAAAATATGCGGTTAAGGTGGGGGGCGGCAGCAATCACAGGTATAATTTAAGTGACGGTGTGTTGTTAAAGGATAACCATATTGGCGCTGCAGGCAGTGTGGCGAAGGCAGTTGCGATGGCAAAGGAATATGCACCGTTTGTAAGAAAGGTAGAGGTAGAGGTAGAAAATTTAGAGATGTTTCAGGAGGCACTTGCGGCCGGTGCGGATATCATTATGCTGGATAATATGAGCGTGGAGGATATGAGAGAAGCGGTAAGGCTTGCAGAGGGAAAAGCGGAAATTGAGTGCAGCGGGAATGTGACGAGAGAAAACGTGCAGCGCTTGATTGATATCGGTGTGGACTACATTTCCAGCGGTGCACTGACGCATTCTTCACCGATTCTGGATCTTTCCTTAAAGAATCTGCATGCGGTGTAAGGGGGAACCTACATGAAGGGTAAAGAACGAAGAAAGGAAATAGTGGCTATGATTACGGTGGCGGAGGAACCGGTTTCGGGCTCCGTTCTTTCGGAACGCCTTGGAGTATCCCGCCAGATTATTGTGCAGGATATTGCTGTGCTGCGGGCGGAAGGCTACGAGGTGCTTTCCACACATCAGGGCTATGTTATCACCAAGGGGCCATTTGCTGAGCGTGTGTTTAAGCTTCGCCATACGAGTGAGCAGACCGAGGACGAGCTGTCCTGTATCGTAGCACTGGGCGGCACGGTAGTGGATGTGTTTGTCTGGCATAAGGTGTATGGTAAAATCCGGGCAGGCATGAATATTTTTTCGGAGCGCAGCATAGCCCAGTTCATGGACGGTATCAAGAGCGGTAAGTCAAGAGAACTGATGCATCTTACCGAGGGGTATCATTATCACACGGTAAGGGCAGATTCCGAGGAAACGCTGGATTTAATCGAACAGATGCTGGAAGAAAAGGGATATATCGTACCGGAGATTTAATTTCACTACTTGCATTTTTTGACATTTCTTTTATAATAGAGATAAGAGAATAGAAAATTCTGGAGCATGGAAAAGAGAAGGGTGCGCAGTTCCGGAGATGTCGTGTACAGCGGCAGAAGGGGGATATTATGAAGTGTCCGTTTTGCGGAAAAGAGAATACCAGAGTAATCGATTCCAGACCGGCGGATGACGGCGGTTCTATCAGGCGAAGACGGCAGTGTGATGAATGCAGCAAGCGTTTTACTACCTATGAGAAGGTGGAAACGATTCCGCTTGTCGTCATTAAAAAGGACAATATGCGTGAGCCATACGACCGTGCAAAGATTGAGTCCGGCGTATTTCGTTCCTGTCATAAACGCCCGATTTCTGTGGACCAGATTACGGATTTGGTGGATGAAATCGAAACGATTATTTTCAGTCTGGAGGAGAAGGAGATTCCGAGCAGCAAAATCGGCGAAATTGTAATGGACAAGCTAAAGGATCTTGACGCAGTTGCGTATGTCCGTTTTGCTTCGGTGTATCGTGAATTTAAGGATGTCAATACCTTTATGCAGGAACTGAAAAAAATTCTGGATGCAAAGTAAGCTTTAAAGGGCAGTGGAAGCGAACCTTTCCGCAAGGAAAGGATTGTGTATGTTAGGTAAGGTGTATTCCGCGGCAGTGCTTGGCATTGCGGCGGAACTGATTACGGCAGAGGCGGATGTAAAGGACGGCCTGCCGTGCTTTATTATGGTTGGTGCATTGGCATGCGAGACCAGAGAAGCAAAAGAGAGGGTGCGTATTGCACTTGAAAATTCCGGCTATCGGCTGCCGGTGAAGAGAATTACCGTGAATCTTTCACCGGCAGATATCAGAAAAGAGGGGACAGCATTCGATTTGTCCATTGCGATCGCCGTCTTGACCGCATTCGGTCTTATTTCCGAAAAAAGTGTGGAAGGAAGTTTGTTTTTGGGAGAATTGTGCCTTGATGGCAGGGTAAATCCGGTGCCGGGTGTACTTCCGGCTGTCTGCAGGGCGAAGGAAGAGGGCTTTTTACAGTGCTTTGTGCCGGCAGGAAATGTGAAGGAAGCAGCCGTTGCGGGCGGAATATTCGTGTATGGCGTTTCCTGCCTGCGGGAGGTTGTGGAGATATTAAGCGGGAACGGGGATGCTTTACCGTATCCTGCGGGAGAGCTCCGTGAGGAATGGGAAAATGAGGAAAAGCTTCCGGATTTTTCTGAGGTACAGGGACAGAAAATGGCAAAACGTGTGCTGGAAATTGCGGCGGCAGGAATGCATAATGTTTTGCTGATTGGTCCGCCGGGAACCGGAAAGACCATGCTTGCCAAACGGCTTCCCGGTATCCTGCCGAAGCTTTCTTTTGAGGAAAGTCTGGAGCTTTCCAAGATTTACAGCGTAGCAGGACTGCTGACAGGAGAACCTCGTCTTGTGACAAGCCCTCCCTTTCAGGCACCTCATCATACCGTAACACAGGCGGCATTTGCAGGAGGCGGAAGGAGAGCAATGCCGGGGATGGTGAGTCTTGCTCATAAGGGGGTGCTGTTTCTGGATGAGTTTCCGGAGTTTCGAAGAGAAACCATAGAGATACTCCGGCAGCCGTTAGAGGAGCGCAGTATTACCGTGTCCAGGCTGGATGCCAATTATACCTATCCTGCAGGCGGAATGCTGGTGGCGGCTATGAATCCCTGTGGCTGCGGTTTTTATCCGGACCGTACCAGGTGCAATTGTTCGCAGGCACAAATAAAGCGTTATCTCGGAAAAATCAGCAGACCGCTGCTTGAGCGTTTTGATTTATATATGGAAGTGCTTCCCGTGAGCTATACGGAATTAAAAGGGACGGAGGTACAGGAAAATTCTGCAGCAATCCGGAAACGTGTGGAACGGGCAAGAGACTTGCAAAGAGAGCGTTACGCGGAAATTCACGCATCCTGTAATGCTGAGTTAACCGGAGCGGAGGTGCTTAAGTACTGTGTGCTGACAGAGGGGGCAAAGCGGAAGCTGGAGGAAGCGTATGAAAGCTGCTCCTTCAGTGCAAGGGCATATCATCGTATCCTGAAAACGGCACGTACCATTGCGGATTTGGCAGAAGAGGATAAAATTTCGGAGGCGCATCTGGCAGAGACGCTGCTGTACAGGGAGCCGGATTATAAATATTGGGGGGAGTAAGCAGTATGGAAAAACGGCATATTCTTATGAATGCGTTTGCAGAATTCGGCTTCCGTCCGCTGCTTAAGCGGGCAGTGCTTGCTTTTTTTGAGACAGCGGAAAATGCAGTGACTGCAAAGGATGCGGAATGGAAAGAGTTCTTTTTTTATGGAGAGCGTTTAAAGATTACGGAGGAGGAGAAAAAAAGAGTTACGGAGGTGAGAAGCCGGGACCATGAAAAGAGGTATGATGAGCTTGCCGCAAGGGGAATCGGTATGGTTTTGCCGGAGGAGGCAGGGTTTCCGAGGCAGCTTTCTTCCTTATATGATGCGCCGGGGTGGCTGTATTATAAGGGAAACTTACCCGGTGAGGCAGCTTTGCTTGCAATTGTAGGAGCCAGAAATTGTACACCCTACGGCAGTCGGCTTGCCGGAGAGTATGCACAGATATTGGCCTCTCAGGGAATCGGTATCGTATCCGGACTTGCCTGCGGCGTGGACCGGGCTGCACATGAGGGAGCAGTAGCTGTGGGTGGGAAGACCTATGCTGTACTGGGCTGTGGGGCAGATATCTGCTATCCGGAAAGCAACCGGAGCACTTATGAAAGAATTTTAGCAGCCGGAGGCGGGATTTTATCGGAATATGCGATCGGGACAAAACCGCTGCCGGGTCTGTTTCCGCAAAGAAACCGGATTATTGCAGGACTTTCCGATGGCATTTTAGTGACGGAGGCGAGGAAAAGAAGCGGCTCCCTGATTACGGTGACGTTTGGGCTTGAGTATGGAAAAAACATTTATGCAGTACCCGGACGTGTGGATGATGCGGTAAGTGAAGGCTGTAATTATCTGATAAAGGAAGGGGCAAAGCCGGCGCTTTCGGCAGAGGATATTTTGGAGGACTTTTCGGAACGGATTTCCCGAAAAAAAGAGGGAAAAGCAAAGAAAAACTGTATAAATTATGAAAAATTTAAAAATACTCTTGCATCAGAAGAAAAAATGGTGTATGCTAGTTTGCGTTTGAGGTCGAAGCATATAGAAGAAATACAATCGGAAACGCGGCTTTCGCCGGAGAGACTGGCGGAGGTGCTGGGTTCCCTTTGTGAACAGGGGTATATCAAAAGATGTGGGCAGGCGCACTACACGCAGGCATAGAATGATAAAACATTTCTTTCGGAAAGGTAAGGGTATAGGATGGCAAAGAATTTACTGATTGTGGAATCTCCGGCAAAAGCGAAGACCATTAAGAAGTTCCTTGGAACCAACTATGAGGTAATCGCCTCTAACGGTCATGTACGTGATATCCCGAAAAGTCGTATGGGAATCGATGTGGACAATGATTATGAGCCGAAATATATTACAATACGTGGAAAGGGTGACATACTGGCGAAGCTTCGTAAGGAAGTGAAAAAGGCAGACAAGGTTTATCTGGCGACAGACCCCGACCGTGAGGGAGAAGCAATCAGCTGGCATCTCTCGCAGGCACTAAAAATTGAAGAGGAAGATGTAAACCGTATTACATTTAATGAAATCACAAAAAATGCAATCCGGAGCTCCATTAAGGAGGCACGCGGAATTGACATGAATCTGGTGGATGCGCAGCAGGCAAGAAGAATTCTTGACCGTATGATTGGATACCGTATCAGTCCGCTTCTTTGGGAAAAGGTGAAAAGAGGTCTGAGTGCAGGACGTGTGCAGTCGGTGGCACTCCGTATTATTTGTGACAGAGAAGAGGAAATCAATGCTTTTATGCCGCAGGAGTATTGGACGGTGGATGCGGATTTTATGACAAAGGGAGCAAAAAAACCGTTTCGCGCGAAGTTTTACGGAGATACAAACGGAAAGCTTGCCATTGAATCTGAGGCAGAGGCGGAAAAGGTTCTGGCGGCAGTAAAGGATGCAAAATTTCGTGTGGCGGAGATTAAGACCGGTGAGCGTAAGCGTCAGCCGGCACCGCCGTTTACTACAAGTACCTTACAGCAGGAAGCAGCAAAGGTATTGAATTTTTCCACACAAAAGACAATGCGTCTTGCACAGCAGTTATATGAAGGAGTGGATGTAAAGGGACATGGTACGGTAGGTCTGATTTCTTATCTCCGTACTGATTCTGTCCGTGTTTCCGAGGAAGCGGATGCAGCAGCAAAGCAGTTTGTGGCTGAAACCTATGGAGAGGAATTTGTAATTGAGTCGGAAAAGAAAAAGGCGGATGGAAAGAAGATACAGGATGCACATGAGGCAATTCGTCCGACATATGTGGATTTAACACCAGCGGCTGTAAAGGAATCTCTTTCCCGTGACCTGTTCCGCTTGTATCAGCTTATTTGGAAGCGGTTTATTGCCAGCCGGATGCAGGCGGCAAAATACGAAACGGCATCGGTGAAGCTGGAGGGCGGCGGCTATCGTTTTAATGCAACGGCTTCAGAACTTGTTTTTGATGGTTTTCTTGCGGTGTATTGTCCGGAGGAGGACGAGGAAAACGATGAGATAAAGGGAGGCGGCTTTTTAAAGTCCCTGACAAAGGCTTCTGAAATCACCTTAAAGGAAGTTATTCCGGCAAAGCATTTTACCGCACCGCCGGCACATTATACGGAAGCGTCGCTGGTTAAGACGCTGGAGGAGCTTGGAATTGGACGACCGAGTACCTATGCACCGACCATTACAACAATTCTTGCCAGACGTTATGTGGTAAAAGAAAATAAAAATCTTTATGTGACGGAAATCGGAGAGGCTGTAAATGATATCATGAAAAAAGCGTTTCCATCGATTGTAGATGTAAACTTTACGGCAACGATGGAAGCACTTCTTGATTCTGTGGAAAGCGGCGATATTAACTGGAAGATTATTATTCGTAATTTCTATCCGGATTTGGAAGAGTCGTTAAAAAATGCGGAAAATGAACTGGAACACATCAAAATCGAGGATGAGCTTTCCGATGTGGAGTGTGAGGCTTGCGGCAGACGGATGGTAGTCAAATATGGACCGCACGGAAAGTTTCTGGCATGTCCGGGCTTTCCGGAATGCCGGAATACAAAGCCGTATCTTGAAAAAATCGGAGTAGCTTGTCCGCAGTGCGGGAAAGAAGTGGTTATCCGCAAGACAAAGAAAGGCAGACGTTATTATGGCTGCGAGGCAAATCCGGAATGTGATTTTATGTCATGGCAGAAGCCTTCGGGAAAGAGGTGCCCGCAATGTGGCGGTGTTTTACTGGAAAAGGGAACCAGGCTGGTTTGTGTTTCGGAGGAATGCGGCTATGCGGTAGAATGGGAAAAAAAGGAAGAGGCTTGATTTTTTGAGAAATAAGAGAATGAAGTGTGTCAAATTTGCAATTTGTACTTGTTTTTGAAAAAAATCTGTGATATAATATGAAATAATTGATAACGAGAGGTAGCGTTTTCTACCAGAAAGGAGTTGCCGTGAGTGTACAATTGTTAGACAAGACCAGAAAGATTAATAAGCTCTTACACAATAACAGTTCTCATAAAGTCGTATTTAATGATATCTGTCTGGTGCTTGGAGAAATTTTGGAATCCAATATTTTGGTAATCAGTAAGAAAGGTAAGGTTCTCGGAATCAAGAACCGGAATGACGTAGAGACGATAGGCGAGCTGATTAAGGATGCGGTAGGTGGACATATTGACACGCTGTTAAATGAGCGTCTGCTGAATATTCTTTCTACGAAGGAGAATGTCAATTTGGAAACCCTTGGATTTTCATTCCCGGAGGTGGAGAAATATCAGGCAATTGTGCTGCCGATTGACATTGCCGGTGAGAGACTTGGTACATTGTTCATTTATAAGAAGGGTGCTTCCTATTCCATCGATGATATTATTTTAAGCGAATACGGCACCACGGTAGTTGGTCTTGAAATGATGCGTTCCGTAAATGAGGAAAATGCAGAAGAAAACCGTAAGGTACAGATTGTACGTTCGGCAATCAGCACGCTTTCTTTTTCAGAGCTGGAGGCGATTACTCATATTTTTAACGAGCTGGAGGGCAATGAGGGGATTTTGGTCGCAAGTAAAATTGCTGACCGTGTAGGCATTACACGTTCCGTTATTGTAAATGCGCTTCGTAAGTTTGAAAGTGCGGGGGTTATTGAGTCCCGTTCTTCCGGTATGAAGGGTACGTACATTAAGGTATTAAACGATGTTGTATTTGATGAACTGAAGAAGCTTTAATTACAGATGAATTGAATAATTACGTTCGAAACGGAAATTCGGACAAGATAAAAAGGGATTTTTGAGTCAGACTCGGAAGTCTCTTTTTGCGTGTAGGCAAAGTGAGCATATTCAGAAATTTTGGAAGCTCGCTTCTAAAAAATTCTGAATATGCGAACGCGCCCGCGACCGAGCGACGAAGTCGCGAGGTGCGAGGGCGGAGCGCGAAGCGCGTGCCTACACGCAAGAAGAAGGAAAAAGTGAACGCGCCCGCGACCGAGCGACGAAGTCGCAAGGTGCGTAAATTGGCAACTGTTACCACAACCAGTAGTATTTTTTGATGATTTTTAAGGAAAGTTGTAAATATATCTTGTGTTTTTACAAAACTTAGTTATAATAGTATTGAAAGGAAGTGTGTCGAATGATTGGATCAGATGCATTTAGTTTTGTGAATGTGCTGAATAAAGCAGCAGATGCTTCTTGGAAGCGTAACGAAGTAATTGCGAATAATATTGCCAATGTGGATACGCCGGACTTCAAAAGAAGTGATGTAACCTTTGAAACCTATCTGGCAAAAGAACTGACCGGCAATGAGACGTTGTCGAAGAAGGTAAAAAATATGGATTTGTCCAAACTTGGCTCTACAACCTATGTGGATCATGCTACGTTGGATTACCGTAAGGACGGTAACAATGTGGATATTGATACGGAGCAGGCATATCTGGCGGATAACCAGCTGAAATACTATGCCCTTTTGGATTCCATGACACAGGAGTTTTCACGGATACGTTCCGTGCTGCAAAAGTAGTTTGTAAGGCGTAAGTGTGCTTGCGCGGAAAGGAGGAGCCTATGTCTCTTATGGGTTCGTTAAATGTCAGTGCCAGTGGTATGTCGGCACAGCGTACCAGAATGGATATTATTTCTCAGAATATTGCAAATGTTAATACGACACGGGATGAGAACGGTGAGGTATATCGCCGTCAGACGGTTGTATTTGCAGAAAAAAATGATTCTAATTTTGAGTCGGTGCTTCGTTCCATGCAGACCGGCATCAGCCGTCAGAGCGATTCGCTTGGTGACGGGGTAAAGATTACCGGTATTGCGGAGGACCACGTTACCGCCATGAAAATGGTGTATGACCCGGCACATCCGGATGCGGATGCGGATGGGTATGTGACTTACCCGAATGTAAATACCGTAACGGAGATGACGAACTTAATTGATGCATCCCGTTCCTTTGAGGCGAATGTGACGGCGTTCAATGCAACAAAGAATATGGCACTTAAAAGTTTGGAAATCGGCAAGTAGTAAGTAAGAAAGGATGAGGACAGATGAGTTCGATAGCACCGGTGCAGGGGATTCAGAGTCTCGGCAATGTATATCAGACTGCGGCTGTCACCGAAAAGACCGAGGGTGAAAGCGTTTTTGAAAAAATGTATCAGTCAGCCATCGGACTGATTGAAGAAACCAACCAATACACACATGAGGCAGAAGAAGCACAGCTGGCGTATGCATTGGGCTTAAACGACAATGTTCATGATTTGCTGATTGCGCAGAACAAAGCAAATTTGTCGCTGCAGTATACCGTAGCTATTCGCAACGGCGTATTGGATGCGTATAAAGAACTGATGCAGATGCAGTTCTAAGGCAACAGGGGGAGCGTTACATTTTCAGGTGCAATGTATGGCTGAAATCAGTACAAAGGAGCAGGTAAGATGCAGGAGAGGTTAAAACAGCTTCCGAAAAGACTTTTGGAAATATGGAATAAATACACAAGCAAGCAGAAAACCATTATTATCAGCGTATTTTCCGGTGTCGTTCTGGCTCTTGCTATTCTTATTGTGCTTTTAAGCAGGACGAAATATGTTGCGTTATCCACGTTTGAAACGACTGAGATTGCGACAGGTGTTGTTAAGCTTTTGGATGAAAACGGGATTAAATATAAGCTTTTGGAGGACAATCTGACGGTTGAGGTTGACTGTAAAAATCAGACAGATGCGATTGTTTTAGTGGCGCAGAGTGATTTGCAGGAGTCCGGCTTTGGTATTGATGATTTATTAAATATCAGTATCAGTACAACCAGTGGTGAACGGCTGACAAGGGCACATCTGTATTCACAGTCTAATTTAAAAAAAGAAATCGAGAAGATGGTTGGTGTGGAAAATGCGGAAATCAATTATGTGATACAGGATTCCTCCACAACGATTTTGACAGCGAAAAAGGATACGCCGGCAAGTGTATTTTTGACGGTAAACGATAAATTTGATGAGGATAATACGCCGGAAGCTGTTGCAGTACTGGTGGCATATGCACTTGGTAATTCCTCCACAGAGGAAATTCGTATTGTGAATCAGCACGGTCTGGTATTGTATGATGGTCCGAAAGAAGAGGAGGACATGACGGAGGATGAGGTGGCACTGTTTAAGGCATCTATTTCTGATGCCTATGAGAAGCTTGTATATGCGGGCTTTCTTGCCTGTGGCTATGAGCTTACGGAGGTTATGCCGGCCATTACCGTAAACATGGATAAGAGGGAAACCTATACCGAACGGTATTATCCGGACGGAGAGGACATGGAGCAGGGGTATATGTCCCACTATGACTCCTACTCTGCAACCGGAACAAGCGGGGACGGGGATATTCCGGGAACGGACACCAATGATGAGAAGGATTATATGCTGGTAGGAACGCTTGGAACGAATTCTTCGATTGATTCCGAATCTATAGATTATATTTATAATAAACAGATTACGAATGAGATTTACGAAACCGGCGTGGTGGATAAGGATAATTCCTCCATCAGTGTTGTGGCAACCCATATAGAGGAGGTAACGGAGGCTGAGCTTAGGGAAAAGGGACTGATTGGCGAGGAGATTACTTACGAGCAGTTTAAGCTGTTGAATGGAAAGCCGGAAAAAAAAGAAACGCCGAAGGATTTGTATGACATGGTATCAAAGGCAACCGGAATTTCAGAGGATAACATTCATATTTCTGTTTATGAGCAGTATCATTTTGTAGAAATCGAGAAAGAGCCGTTAGATTGGGAGTTTATCCTGACCATTGTGCTTGCGGTGCTCATTCTTGCATTCCTGGTTTATGTAGTATTCCGTGGTATGGCCCCGGTAGAGGTGACTGAGGTGGAGCCGGAGCTTAATTATTCCGAAATTCTTGCAGAGCATAGCGGAAATGCATCCTTAGACGATGTCGAGTTCGGAGAAAAGTCCGAAACCAGAATTTTGATAGAGAGGTTTTTTGACGAAAATCCGGAGTCAGTGGCAATGCTGCTGCGGTCCTGGTTGAACGATGAATACTAAAGGCAGAAGGGGGAATTTCCATGGCAGGCAGAGCAACAGATTTAACGGGCTTGCAGAAAGCAGCAATTTTGTTTATTATTGTGGGACCGGAGAAGGCATCTAAGGTTTTTAAGTTTTTAAAAGAGGACGAGGTAGAGCAGCTTACCCTGGAGATTGCGAATACGAAGAATATTACGCCCTCCGTAAAGGACGAGGTTTTGGATGAGTTTTACGAGGTGTGTCTTGCCCAGCAGTATGTGACGGAGGGCGGTATTAGCTATGCAAACGATTTGCTTGAAAAGTCCTTCGGTACGGAAAAGGCACGGGAGATTATCGGAAAGCTGACGGATTCCCTGCAGGTGCGCCCGTTTGAATTTGTGCGAAAGACTGATCCGAGCCAGCTGTTGAACTTTATTCAGGATGAAAATTCCCAGACGATTGCACTTATTTTATCCTATCTGTCTTCGGGACAGGCAGCTACGATTGTAAGTGCGCTTACGCCGGATAAACAGGCGGATGTTGCAAAGCGTATTGCGCAGATGGACCGTACCTCACCGGATACAATCCGTGATGTCGAGCATGTGTTGGAGCGAAAGCTGGCATCCCTTGTGAATCAGGACTACACCATTGCAGGTGGCGTGGATGCAATCGTAGAAATTTTGAATGCCGTGGACCGCGGTACCGAGAAGCATATTATGGAAACACTTGAAATTGAAGAGCCGGAGCTTGCGGATGAGATTCGAAGAAAGATGTTCGTATTCGAGGATATCCTGTCTTTGGACGACCGTTCTATTCAGCGCGTGTTGCGTGAGGTGGATAATAATGAGCTTGCAACGGCACTTAAGAGTGCAAATGAGGAGGTTCAGACCGTTATTTTCAATAATCTGTCCAAGCGTCTGGTCTCCATGATTAAGGACGATATGGATTTTATGGGTCCGGTTCGTTTGAAGGATGTTGAGGAAGCACAACAGAAAATTGTTAATATTATTCGAAAACTTGAGGACTCCGGTGAAATTGTTATTTCCAGGGGCGGAGGTGACGAAATCGTTGTCTAATATGATTAAGGCGTATTCCATACGCTACAAGGAAGAGAAAAAGCTGGTAGATGTTTCGGAACGTGCTGAGGCATTGGATGCTTTATTGGCGGCAAACGAGGTTAAGGCAGCTGATGCGAAGGCTGCATCATTTATAGGCGGGCTGCAAGCGATTTCTTTAGAGGAGTGTGAAGAAGGTTCTGATGCTGCGGAAGGAGAAGCAGGCAGCAAAGAGAGTTTATGTGAAAATGTGGAGGAGCTGGATACAGCCGGTGAGACTGCTGCAATGTCTCCGGAAGAGCTTGCAAGAAGAGAGATACTTGAAATTGAAGCAGCAGCGCGGATAAAGGCAGAACTGACAGATGCGGAAAAAATGGCACTTCGTATTGAGATGGAGAAAAGCATTCGCACACAGGCGGATGTTATATTAGAACAGGCAAGAGCACAGGGAGAGCAGGTAAAGACGAAGGCAAGGCTGGCGGCAGAAGCCGAGAAGGCAGAGCTTTTTGAAAAGGCAAAGCGGGAGGGCTATGCTGCCGGAGAAGAGCTGGTGCAGCAGAAGCTTGCGAAGCTAGAGGAAGAGTATGCTGCAAAAGAGCAGGAGCTGGCATTGGCGTTTGAGCAGAAGGCAAAAGAACTGGAGCCAAAGGCGGCAGAGGTTGTAATACAGCTGTTAGACAGTCTGACCGGCGTTCTTTTAGAGAGCAGACGGGGGCTTGTGACACATTTAGTATCAAAGGCACTGTTAGAGGCAGACCGCAGTGATTCGTTTCTTATTAAGGTCTCAAAAGAGGATGCGGAGGAGGTTCGCGCAGCGGCAAAGGAGCTTCGTGCATTATTTGACAGAGAGGTTTCGTTAGAGGTGGTGCCGGATGTTTTGTTAAAAAAAGGTGAGTGCATGATAGAGACCGATACCAATGTGCTGGATTGTAGTTTAGGAACGCAGCTGGAGGGTCTGAAGGAGGACATCCGACTGCTGAGTGTACGGGAGAGGGCGTAACATGGCTTTTGTAACCGATGATTATTTGCGGCTGCGTGAGCAGTCCTATGTAAAGAAATATGGAAAGGTTGTAAAGATTGTCGGTCTGACGGTGGAATCTCTCGGACCGGAGGCGAAGCTTGGGGATGTTTGTACCATTTCATCCACGGATCTGTCAAGACAGGTAAGAGCTGAGGTGGTCGGCTTCCGGGAGAACAGAGTGCTGCTTACGCCTTATGAGGAGGTAACCGGTATCGGCATTGGTGATATGGTAGAGGTATGCTCAGAAGCATTAAAGGTACCGGTAGGTGACGAGCTTCTTGGCATGGCATTGGATGGTCTGGGAAGACCGTTGGACGGGAGTGAGCTTCAGGTGTCTGCCTATTACGACGTGAATGCGGTTCCGCCCGATCCGATGGACCGTGTGCTGATTCGGGATGTGCTGCCTCTTGGAGTAAAGGCAATTGATGGTATGCTGACGCTGGGAAAGGGTCAGCGTATTGGTATTTTTGCAGGCTCCGGTGTTGGTAAGAGTACCTTACTTGGCATGATTGCCAGAAATACAAAAGCAGATATTAACGTGATTGCGTTAATCGGTGAGAGAGGCAGGGAGGTAAAAGAGTTTATCGAGCATGACCTCGGAGAAGAGGGAATGCGTCGTTCCGTACTGGTGATTGCAACCTCTGATAAGCCGGCATTAATTCGTAAGAAGGCGGCGCAGACCGCGACCGCGATTGCAGAGTATTTCCGGGATCAGGGAAGGGATGTTTTGCTGATGCTGGATAATCTGACCCGTTTTTCCATGGCGCAGAGAGAAATCGGTCTTGCTGCGGGAGAACCGCCGGTATCACGAGGGTATCCCCCGAGCGTGTATGCGGAGATGCCAAAGCTATTAGAACGTGCCGGAAACGGTGCGGTTGGTTCTATTACAGGTATTTATACCGTGCTGGTAGACGGTGACGATTTTAATGAGCCGATTTCCGATACGGCCCGTGGTATTTTAGACGGACATATCATTTTATCAAGAAAGCTTGGACACAAGAATCATTATCCGGCTATTGATGTTTTACAAAGCATTTCACGAGTTATGAGTGCTGTGGCGACCAAGGAGCATAAGCAGCTTGCAAGTAAATTAAAGAGTACGCTTGCAACCTATACAGAGGCGGAGGATTTGATTAATATCGGTGCCTATAAGGCAGGCTCTAATCCGGAGATAGATGAAGCAATTCAGAAAAATGCTGCAATTAACGATTTTTTGCGACAGGGTACGGAGGAAAAGTTTACTTTTGAGGAAACGGTAGAACAGTTAAGAAGTATTTTTGCTTAACAGGAGGTCTGTGCTTCGGACCGTGCGTTCGGTATTTGACAGGAGAGAGTGTGGCTTATGAAAAAGTTCCGATATTCCATGCAAAGTCTTTTAGTTATCAAGCAGAAGCTGGAAGAACAGGCAAAAGCGGCCTATGGTGCCGCAAAGCTGCGTCTGAACGAGGAAGAAGCCGGACTTTTTATGCTGCAAAAACAAAGGGAAGCGTATGTGGAGGAAAAACGGCAGGCAATGTCTGAAAGACTTGATGTGCCGCGGTTAAATCGTCTGCAGCTTTCCATTGAGGCAACGGATGACCGGATTGCAAGGCAGAAGCAGGCAGTTAAAAAGGCGGAGCTTGCCATGCAAAAGGCAGAGGAGGCATTGATTCACTCTATGATGGAGCGGAAAACGCAGGAGCGTTTACGCGAAAATGCTTTTGATGCGTACCGTCAGGAAATGAATGCAGAGGAGCAAAAGGAAATCGATGAGCGTACAAGCTTTCAGTACGGCAGAGGTGATACGGAGGAAGCATAATGGCAAAAAGAAATAAAGATAGTAATGAAAACGAGGAAAAAAAGGGCGGTGGGCTGCTTACCGTCATTATTGTGCTGGTGATTATTTTAATCTGGATTGCGATTTTTGCCTTGTTAATTAATCTGGATGTAGGCGGAATCGGTACTACACTTCGTCCGATGTTAAAAGACATTCCGGTTGTAAATAAAATTTTACCGCCGGTTTCTGACGAGGAGCTGGCGTGGGAAAACGATTTGGCATATAAAGATATTATTGAAGCAAATGAACGTATTAAGGAATTGGAGCGTTTGGTCGATAAATTAACTATAGAGGGCGAGGATAAGGATGAGGAGATTGCGGCGCTGACCGCGCAGGTAAATCGTCTGAAGGAATTAGAGAAGGAAATGGCGGATTTCGAGGATCGGAAGTATAAGTTCGAAAAGGAGATTGTGTTTGCGGAGAATGCGCCTTCGGTGGACGAGTATATCAAGTGGTATGAGACGATTTCACCGGAAAATGCGGAGCGGATTTACGAAATTGCAATCCAGAAGGAGGCGTACAGTGCAACGGTTCAGGCAAAGGCTGCTTACTATGAAAAGATGAAGGCAGCTGCAGCTGCGGAGGTATTTGAGAATATGACTGCGGATTTAGAGTATGTCTGCAAGCTGCTGTATTGTATGAAAACGGATTCTGTTTCCGATATTCTTGCGCAGATGGATCCATTGTTTGCAGCAAAGCTTACCAGAAAAATGAAGGAAATGGATGAAGCCAGGTTTGATGACTGGGTGTTGGAGGAGTAGACGGGAAATCCCCTGATGGGTTTCTATAAAAATTTGAGAAAGGAGGATAAGGATGACAGCACAGGGTGTAACAGGCAGTTCTGCTTCAAATCTTAATTCCGTGCTTGCCGGATTTTCAGCACCGGATGTATCTGTGAAGGGAGCAAACGGAACCTCCTTTGAAGCTTTTATGACAACTTCAAAAGAGTCCGGGGTGCAGGAAACATCGAAAAAGAAAGTAAACGGAATGGTAAAAGACATTACGGATGCTTCTGCGGCAGTAAAAGACCGTGCAAAGGAGTTTTTTTCCGGTGAGTGCAGGGTAAAGGAAGCTGAGGGGATGCAGAATACCGGGCAGCCGGAGGCTGGCAGGGAAGAAATCGAAGCAGTTTCCATGCTGCTACTGCAGGTACAGCAGGTGATTTGCAGTGAACTCGGAATTACCGAGGAAGAGCTTTCCGCGGCTATGGAAGAGCTTGGAATGAGCACGAAGGAGCTGCTTGACAGAAGTAATTTGCAGGAGCTTTTCCTGCGGCTGCAGAATGTGTCGGAGCCTACAGAACTGCTGACCGATGAAGAGCTGTTTGGCAGCTTTACCGATTTGCTGCAGGCGGTGGATCAGGCGTTATGGGAGGCAGGAGTGGCACCGGAGACGGTGAAGACAGTGCTCCGGGAAGCAAAAGCTTTAACCGTATCCGGGAAAAACGAGCCGGAGGAGACTGTGGAAACAGCGGTGATGTCTGAAAAACTGCAGAAGGCGGAAAAAAATTCCGATGAACCACAGAACGAAGGAACGGAGGAGCAGGTTGATACGCAGACGGCAACCGTACGGAACGGAGTACGGACTGAGACGCAGACAGCAGAGGGGGGCACCGGAAACGAGAAGCATACCGTCAGTGCAAGAGAGGATGGAAAGGATACGGTGATTTCTTCTGAAACCGATGCCAATGTAAGGAATGTGTTTATCGACACGCTTGCCAATGTTTCGGCAGGAGCCGGAGAAGAAGCGGTGGAAGCGGCGGCACAGCTGCGGGATATTGCAGACCAGATTATGGAGCAAATCAAAATCGTAATCAAGCCGGACCAGACAAATATGGAGCTTCAGCTGAATCCGGAGCATTTAGGACGGGTGCATTTGACGATTACTGAAAAGGAAGGTATGATGACAGCACAGTTTACCACACAGTCTGAGGTGGCGAAGGAAGCAATCGAGAGTCAGATGGCTGCATTACGTGAATCTTTGCAGAATCAGGGCATCAAGGTGGAAAGTATTGAGGTGACTGTATCGGAGTTTGGCTTTGAAAGAGACCGGGATGCAAAGCAGAATGCAGAGGAGGAATCCGGAAAGCAGAAGCGACGCAGCTCATTCCGCGTTGAGGAATCAGACGAAACTGCATCTGGTATGACGGATTTTATGAATGTAACGGACAGCAGTGTTGATTATTCGGCGTAGAAAGGATAAGAGATATGGCATTAATTCAATCGGTAAAGGACGGAAAAATTGAATCGAATACTGCGATTGAAAGCACCGCAAAAGAAACAAAGGGCACCTCGGAGCTTGGAAAGGACGCGTTTTTGCAGCTTCTCGTTGCACAGATGAAGTATCAGGATCCATTGAATCCGACCTCGGATACGGAGTATATCGCACAGCTTGCACAGTTCTCTCAGCTGGAGCAGATGCAGAATCTTGCGGCAACGAATGAGAATAGCCAGATGCTTTCTTTGGTTGGTAAGGAGGTTTGTGTTTCCGTAGAAAATGCAGACGGTTCGATTTCTTATAAGGATGGTACGGTCAGTGCCGTAACGGTCAGTGGCGGAAAAGCATATCTTGAGGTAGACGGAAGCCTGTATGAGGCTGATAATTTAGTGCAGGTGTACGAGGAAGGTTATCTGTTAGAGCAGAAGATGCCGGATATGCAGAACCAGTATTTTGCCTATGACGGAGACAGCCCGAAGAACTTTTCCTTTGAGGTGGATTTCGGAAAGGACGAGGCAAAGGCAACGGAGATTGCTGTTATTGTAGACGGAGAGAAGATTGTGAATCCGGATTATATCAGACGGAGCGGCAATTATTTTACAATCAATCAGGATGTATTTCATCAGCTGACACCCGGAAAGCACTCTGTTTCCGTAATGTTCAATAACGATCCGTATTATACGACCAAGGAGGATGTGATTGAGGTCGATGTAATTAATTCCGAGCCGAAGGAGGATACCGAGGTATTTGTACGCGACAATCCGGTAGAAAAGTCGGAGGAGGATACCGAGCAAACAGAAGCAGCGGAGTAGCTTAAAACAAGGATGGTTTGCGCAGGAGGCGCGTGAAAAGAAGGGAAGCTTATGAATCAGTTACAAAGCGGTCGGTTCGTGTCCATGGAGCAAATGGCAGGCCAGTATTTGGACAAGACCGGCAAACGTAGTCAGACACATGTTTCCCAAGCGACAGAGCTTACGTTTCAGCAGATTTTGACTCGGAAGCAGACGGAAGCCGAGGGACTTCGTTTTTCCAAGCATGCCAACGAACGGCTTGCCAGTCGAAATATCGAATTGACTGCAGAACAGAAGGAGCGCCTGTCGGGCGGAGTGGAAAAAGCTTCGCAGAAGGGAATCAAGGATTCGTTGGTGCTGGTGGATAATATGGCATTCATCGTGAATGTGACAAACCGGACGGTAATTACCGCAGTCGGTGAGGGCGATGACAAAATATTTACCAACATTGACGGTGCAATTATTACATAGCTGCCGGACCTGATGAGGAGGCAGTATTCCCCGGACTGACAGAAGGGGAAGTATCAAAGGAGGTCATGTATTATGCTAAGATCACTTTATTCCGGAGTATCCGGTTTAAAAGTCCATCAGACAAGGATGGATGTTATCGGTAACAATATTTCTAACGTAAATACCGTTGGTTTTAAATCCAGTCAGGTAACCTTTTCGGATGTGCTGTATCAGACATCGGCGGCAGCCTCCGGTCCGGATGCAGAATCCGGACGTGCAGGTACGAATGCAAAGCAGATTGGTCTGGGTGCGAACTTTGCGTCCGTGAAAACAACAATGGATACCACAGGCGGCTCCACAAGAACGGATAATCCGTTTGACCTGATGATTGAAGGAGACGGTTTCTTTGTCGTAAATAATGGCGGCGCGAATTACTTTACAAAGGCAGGCTCCTTTACCCTTGATGCGAACGGTACGCTTTGTACCGCAACCGGTTACAGTGTAATGGGCTGGCAGGTGGATCCGGAAAATCCGCTGTCCATCCGCGAGGATACGGTTTCCGCCCTGCATGTGATGAGTGCGGAAAATATGTATTCTGAGCCGGAGGCAACAACAGCGGTTCATTTTGAGGGAAATATCGACAGCGCCGATACGGACCTTGCCGGAACGGGACGTGTTACGAATTTCACCTTTTATGACAGCCTTGGGCAGAGTTATACGGTACAGATGCTGGTAAAGCAGAACACGCAGGCGGACGCCCTGATTAAAAATGAATATTCGGTAGCCATTACGGATGTACTGGATTCCAACGGACAGTCAATTTTCTCCACGGCGGAGGATGATGGCGCCGGAAATGTTACATATTCCGAGAGCAGCATTACCGAGGTGACCTTAGGGGATTATACCTTTAGCGTGGCTTCCATTGATGATGTTACGGGAAAGCCGACGTTAGACGGCGAGGCACCGATTTTAAGCTTTAACTCATCAACCGGTAAGATGGTCAGCATTGGTGATGAGGAGGGCGTAAAGAGTCTTACCTTTTCCATTAACATTGGGGGAGAACATCCGTTTAAGGATATTGACGTAGATTTCTCGGCAATGACGATGTTTGCAAACAGTGGTAAGACGACGATTGAGGGCAGTAAGGGCAACCTGAAAAATGAGGGAAAGGGACGTACTGCGGGCAATATGTCAGGTGTGTCCATTGACAATGCCGGAATGATTTATGGCGTGTATGATAATGGTGTCAGCAAACTGCTGGGACAGATTGTGGTAGCGAGATTTGCAAACAATTCCGGTCTGGAGGCGATAGGCAACAGCCTGTTTGCAGAGTCGCAGAACTCCGGTGAATTTGACGGCATCGGTGAAGATATTACGATGTCAGGCGGTAAGTTTAATGTGGGCGTGCTGGAAAGCTCTAACGTGGATCTTGCCAGCGAGTTTACGGATATGGTAGTGACGCAGCGAGGCTTTCAGGCAAATTCCCGTATTATTACGGTTTCGGACACGTTGCTGGAGGAACTGATTAACTTAAAGAGATAAGCTTTTTGAACTGAGGTCAGTAGGGGCTGCTGCAAGGCGCCCTTACTGACCTGTCAGGCATTTTTTGGGAGGAATGTCCATGATTGAGGTTACGAAATTAAACGATACGAAACTTACGTTAAATGCAGAGCTGATAGAGACCGTGGAGGAAATTCCGGATACGGTAATCACTTTGACAACAGGGAAAAAAATATTTGTAAAAGAAAGTAGACAAAAGATAGAAAATCTAGTAAAATCATATAAGAGGGAGATTTTTCGTCAGATTACGGAAATAAATGAGTAAATAGTTTCTACATTTTATGCGATAGAGAAAGTACACTTGATGGGAAGGTGAAAAATTGTGGATTTGTCTACATTAATCGGTATTATTGCCGGAATAGTGCTGTGTATCTTCGGTATGGTAGTCGGCCAGGCGGATGCGATGAAAGCAATCGGGTCGTTCCTGCATTTGCCGTCTGCTCTCATTACCTTCGGCGGAGCATTGTCGGCTACGCTGGTAATGTCTCCGAGTGTGAAAGACTTTTTGAATGGCTTTAAGTCGTTTGGAATTGCCATGAAGAATGTGGAATACAACGAGATCGAGAAAATCAAGCAGATTATTGATTTGTCAAATGTAGCTCGTAAGGAAGGGCTTTTGGCGTTGGAGGAAGCGGCGAACTCCAGCATTGATGATGAGTTTATGAAAAAGGGCATCCTTTTGATTGTAGATGGTACAGATCCGGAATTTGTACGTAAGATTTTGGAGACAGAGCTGGAATGTATCGAGGACAGACATAAATCCACCATCACCTTTTGGGAGAATCTTGCTTCCATGGGTCCTGCATGGGGTATGATTGGTACATTGATTGGTCTGGTACTGATGTTAAAGGATTTACAGGATATCAGCTCCGTTGGTCCGAATATGGCAGTTGCGCTTATTACAACCTTCTACGGGTCGATACTTGCAAACTGGATTTGTCTGCCGACGGCGGCAAAGCTAAAAGAGAAAAATGCTGCGGAGATTATGTTAAAGACCATTGTGGTAGAAGGCCTGTTATCAATTCAGGCAGGTGAGAATCCGCGTGTAATTGAAGAGAAGCTAAAGTCCTTTATTGACCCATCGGCAAGACAGAACCTGACTCCGGGAGGCGGTGAATAAGCATGGCAAAAAAGAAAGAAGAAGCTCCGGCACCCGGTTCACCGGCGTGGATGGCGACGTTCAGTGACCTTATGAATCTGTTACTGTGCTTTTTCGTACTGCTCTTTGCCATGTCTTCGGTGGATACGGCAAAGTTTAACGAGCTGGCACAGTCCTTTGCCAATACATTTAGCATTTTCAAAGCAGGAGGAGCCTTCTTTGGCGACGGTAATCTTGTAGCAAATGGTGCTACCCAGTTAAATAATCTGGATGAACATACGAACACCATGGGGCAGGAGTCGGAATCGAAGGAGGACAGAGAAAATATTTATGAAAATGCCGGTGATACGGAGGAGCTGCTGGAGTATTATCAAAATAAGATTTCTGAATTGGAGGGCAAGGTAGACGAGCTGGAAAATGCCGGACAAGCGGCAGAAAAAGAAAAGGAAGAGAACGCTTCCGCAATTTACGATGAAGTCACCGCGCTTGCCAACAGGTATAACCTGGGAGATTATGTGGAATTTGGCATGGACAAAGCCTATAATTATGTTAAAATAGATGTGAAGGGCTCCGTGCTGTTTGAATCTAACAAGGCAGTCATCAAAGAGGATGCAAAGCCCGTATTGTTAAAAATCGGCGATATTTTAAAGGAATATGATGGGTTTGGCATTGAAATCATCGGTCATACGGACAATATTCCGATTAAGTCGGGGCCGTATAAGGACAATGATTATCTTTCCGCAGCCCGTGCTATCGAAACAGCGCAATATCTGATTGATACAAAAAATCTGGATCCGGCAAAGGTTTCCTTTTCCGGCAGAGGAGAAAGGGAACCGGTAGATACCAATGCAACGGCAGAGGGACGGGAAAGAAACCGGAGAATCGAATTCAGAATTTACGCACCGCTTGATAAATAGCAGCGTCTGACGGCGATGCATTCAGAGGAGGAACGAGAATGAAGAGAAATATGCTTGCAATTGTTATTTTGGCAGCAACACTGATTAATCTGACGTTGTCTGCAGTCTTGATTTTTACGGTAATTCCGAAGGCAAAGCGGACGGATGCGTTAATCGAAAAAATTGTGGCGGCGGTAGAGCTTGAAACCGAGTCCGGTATCGGAAAGCAATATGGTGAGGTTGCGCCGGAGGATCAGGATGAATATACCTTTTCTGAGAAGGTAATCAATTTAAAGTCTACCGGAGACAAGGTAAGCATTGCACAGGTAAGTATTACGATTACCCTGAACAAAAAGCATGAGGATTATGCCACGGTACAGCCATTGATTACCGGAAAGGAAAATAAGATTGTGGCGGCAGTCAGTCAGGTATTAAGCGATTATACCGCAGCAGAGGTTTCATTATATGCGAAGGATATCAATAAGGATTCTCTGGAAAAGATTCAGGAAATTTTCCAGTCGGACTGTATTATCGAGGCAACCTTAAATGTTCTTGCGGCAAATTAAAATTTTTGATGCTTTTTTGAACAATATGTGTTATTATGTAAGTAGGCAGAGAAATTTGTCTGTTTCGTAGGGAGGTTTCGGTATGGGTGATGTCTTATCCCAAAAGGAAATAGATGACCTGCTTGCGTCCTTTTCAAACGGCGAGATAGATGCCGAGGAGATGAAGGGGACCACGGAAAAACAGGTAAAAAACTATGATTTTAATCGTCCTACAAAGTTCTCCAGAGAACACCTCCGTACACTGGAAATTATCTTTGAGAACTATGGAAGATTGTTGTCAACGCATTTGCCGGCATACTTAAGAAGGACGGTAAATGTAGAGGTAATCAATTCGGAAGCGGTAATTTATTCTGAGTTTACCAATGCCTTGTCAAATCCTGTACTACTTGGTGTTGTGGACTTTAAGCCGTTGGAGGGCAATATTATCATAGAGCTTTCCGACAATCTCGGCTTTGCAATCGTAGACCGTATGCTTGGCGGACCTGGAATGCCACTTGAAAAGTCCAGGGATTTCTCGGAAATTGAGCTGGTAATTATTGAACGGATTTTTACGATTATTACGAATCTGCTGCATGATCCGTGGGAAAATGTTGTATCTATTATTCCGCGGCTGACAAGAATCGAAACCAATTTTCAGTTTGCACAAATGATTGCACCAAATGAAACGGTTTCTATCGTTACACTCAATGTAAAAATCGGCAGCACAGAGGGAATGTTGAATATTTGTATTCCTTATGGGGTATTGGAGCCGGTAATTGATAAATTAAATACGAAATCGTGGTATTCGTCCGAAAAATTAAAGGGTGACGAAGCCTATCAGGAGTTTATTGAGGCAGCTATTTCCAAAGCAAAGGTGCCGATTAAGGCAGTTTTGGGAAGAAGTACTATTTCGGTCAATGACTTTATTAATATGCAAAAAGGCGATATCATTAAATTAGATACAAAAATGGATGATGAGTTAAACGTGTTTGTCGGAAATATATGGAAGTTTACGGCTTTGCCGGGTTCGTCCTCGGACACGTATGCGGTAAAAATCTCAAGTATCGTGAGGGAGGAATAAGCGCATGGACGGTATGTTATCACAAGAAGAAATCAATGCTTTGTTCAGCGGTATGGATGTCGAAGACGAACCAGCCTCCGGAACGAGCGGTTCATCGGAATTACTGACGGAGGCTGAAAAGGATGCCATAGGTGAGATTTCTAATATCAGTCTCGGCTCTTCCGCAACAACATTGTTTACACTGGTAAATCAAAGAGTGAATATTTCTACACCTACGGTTTCTGTATGCAAGTGGGAGGAGCTGTCGGTAGAGTACCCAAGACCTTGTGTTTTTATCCAGATTTCTTACAAGGAAGGCTTAGACGGAAAAAATATACTGATTTTACAGGAAAAGGACGTTAAGGTAATTGCAGACCTTATGATGGGCGGTGATGGCACCGATACGGATGGCGAGCTAAATGATATGCACCTTAGTGCTATCAGCGAAGCAATGAATCAGATGATGGGAGCTTCCTCTACCTCGCTTTCCTCCATGTTTGAAATGAAGATCGATATCAGTCCGCCTTCCGCAAGTCTGGTGGATTTAAATGATATCGTAGGTGGAGAGAATATCGAAGAATTCTTAAAGAATGATTTCGTAAAGGTTTCTTTCCGTATGGAAATCGGCAATTTAATCGACAGTGAGCTTATGCAGCTGTATCCGATTGAGTTTGCAAAAAATCTGTATAACAGATTCAGCAGTTCTGAGGCAGAGGCTTCGGAAACTGTGCCGGAGCCGACTCCGGCACAGGCACCACAACCAGCACCACAACCGGCACCGGTTCCGCAACAGGCGGCGGCTCCGATGCAGGCTATGAATACAATGGCAAATATGCAGGGCATGATGCCGCCGCAAATGACGGCGATGCCGTATGCAGTACCTCCGATACAGGAGGTTAATATTGCGCCGGCGCAGTTCCAGACATTTCAGCCGGTACAAAGTCCTCTGTTACAGACCGAAAACATTGATTTGTTATTGGATGTACCGTTGGAGGTAACGGTAGAGCTTGGACGAACCAGTAAATCCATTAAGGAAATACTTGATTTTGCTCCGGGTACCATTGTTGAGCTTAACCGGTTGGCCGGTGAACCGATTGACGTTTTAGTTAACGGAAAGTATGTGGCTAAGGGAGAGGCTGTTGTTATTGAAGAAGCCTTCGGTATCCGAGTAACCGAGGTAATCAAGTAATAACAAAGCTAGTAAGTCAGGCGAATTACATTTAAAGATTGGAGAGAGTACTATGGCTAAAAACATTCTAATTTGCGATGACGCCGCTTTTATGCGTATGATGATTAAGGATATTTTGACGAAGAACGGTTATAACGTTGCAGGTGAAGCAGAAAACGGACAGGTTGCAGTAGATAAATATTCTGAAGTGAAGCCGGATTTGGTTATGATGGATATCACCATGCCGGAAAAAGACGGAATACAGGCGTTGAAGGAAATTAAGGCGAAGGATCCGTCTGCAAACATTATTATGTGTTCCGCAATGGGGCAGCAGGCAATGGTGATTGAGTCCATTCAGGCAGGAGCGAAGGATTTTATCGTTAAGCCGTTTCAGCAGGATCGTGTACTGGAAGCAGTCCGTAAGGCAGTGGGCTAAGCTTCAAAGGAGTTTTTATGGCAGAAGTCCTATGGAATCAGAGGGTGTTTTTAACATCCGGTTCACTCGGAAAGAGCATTGCTGAATTGGTAGTACTTTTGATTATTTTTGCATTGGTTCTTGCCGCCTGCATCTTTACGACCAGATTTATTGCCGGACGGCAGATGCAGCGTGGCAGGAACAGCAATTTCAAGCCGCTGGAGACCTATCAGATAGCGCAGAACCGCTATTTACAGCTGGTACAGGTCGGAACCCGTTATTTTGTTATTTCGGTTACAAAGGAAACTGTCAGTTTGATAGCCGAGATGAAGGAAGAGGAGATTTCCGTGAGACAGGAAAACGGAGTTGGCAGTCAAAAGTCGTTCAAAGAGATTTTATCAGAATTTAAAGTAAAGGTTGATAGACATGAAGATGCAGGGAAATAGAAAAATGAAGAAAATTCCGGTTTATTTGGGATTTTTCCTTGCGGTGTGTATGTTAACCTTTATTTGTCATGCAGAAAAAACAGCATATGCAACAGAAAGTGTCGCGGAAAGCAGAATTGACATCGACGGAACCGTGGGCAACGTTGATTTTACGATTTCTTCCGGGGAAGGAGAGGACAGCTCTCTTGCCACAACGTTGCAGATGCTGTTTATTTTAACGATTATTTCATTGGCACCGTCTATCTTAATCATGGTGACATCTTTCACCAGAGTACTTGTGGTGCTGCATTTTGTGCGTTCTGCTTTGGGAACGCAGACGACACCTCCAAATCAGGTATTGATTGGACTGGCGTTGTTTCTGACATTGTTTATTATGTCCCCTACCTTATCTAAAATCAATACGGAAGCAATTGAACCGCTGTCTGCCGGTGAAATTACCGGGGAGCAGGCGATTGAGTTTGCGATTGAGCCGGTTCGTGAGTTTATGTTTGCGGAAACAAGGAACGAAGAGCTGGCATTGTTTGTGGATATAGCGGGGATTGAAGTGATTGAGACGACGGATGATATTCCGACCTGGGTTCTGATTCCGGCATTTATTATCAGTGAACTCAGAGCCGCATTTATTATTGGTTTTCTGATTTATATCCCGTTTATTGTCATTGATATGGTAGTTTCGTCTACCTTGATGTCAATGGGTATGATGATGCTTCCGCCGACGACCATATCAATGCCGTTTAAGATTTTGCTTTTTATTATGGCAGACGGCTGGACACTGATTATAGAAAATGTTTTGCGAACCTTTCATACTTTTGGCGGATAGTAAAGAGGAGGCGGTAGACTGTGGATGAAGCGGTATTAATCGAGCTTTTGATTTCGGCAGTTGTTACAATTATCAAGGCTTCAGCACCATTGCTAATTGTTTCCTTGGTAGTGGGATTGATTATTAGCATTTTGCAGACAGTTACTTCCATTCAGGAGCAAACCCTCACATTTGTTCCAAAGCTGTTGGCAGTCTTTCTTGTACTGATTCTTACGGGAAACTGGATGATGGGACTAGCCGTGGAGCTGCTGAAGGAGCTGTGCATTAATTTTGAATATTACATCAACGGATAGCAATGACCATTTCCTTATATCATTTGGAGTTTTTTCTGCTGATACTTGTGAGAATCAGCGGATTTATGGTGGCGGCACCGGTTTTTTCCCTGCGGAATATTCCTGCACGTGTCAAAACGCTTTTAGCGATAGCGCTTGCGATTCTTGTCTTTCATGTGGTTCCGTATGAGGAGGTTGTGTACTCTACAACGATAGAATATGCAATTGTTGTAATTACCGAGATGCTGGCGGGAGTTATTATGGGCTTTATGGCGAATGTATCGTACTATATTCTTTCCTTTGCGGGACAGATTATAGACCAGGAAATAGGCTTTTCCATGGTAAACCAGTATGATCCGATTACCAGTGCCCAGGTTACGATAACAGGGAATTTATATACCTATGCGGTGATGCTGATGTTGTTTGCAACGAATATGCATCATTATTTAATCCGGGCAATTACGGATTCCTTTTTGGTAATTCCGGTGGGAGGTGTGGCTCTGGATTTTGATATTTATGAGGTAATGAAGCGTTTTATAGTAGACTATTTTGTACTTGGTTTCCGGATTGTACTTCCGATTTTTGCCGGTATGCTTGTGGTAAATACGATTTTGGCGATTTTGGCAAGAGTGGCACCCCAGATGAATATGTTTGTGATTGGTATGCAGCTGAAGGTGTTTGTGGGTTTGTTTGTTTTAGTACTGATGATTATGATGCTGACCGGTGTGACGGATTTGATTTTTCAGGAAATGATGTCGATGCTTCGTGAAACGCTTCCGTATCTTGGAGGAGGCGGAGACTAAGTAAGGGATACGTTTCCGACGCGGATGAAGGAGAGTGAGCGGAAATGCTGTTGGAAGAGCTGAAAAAAACACCGCGCTTTCTTACACTACGTCTCCAGTTCTTTGCTGATGAGGGCGGAGCGGACAAGACGGAGGAGGCTACCCCGAAAAAGCTGACCGATGCAAGAAAGGAAGGTCAGGTAGCAAAAAGTCAGGAGCTTTCCACGGCGGTGATGCTGTTAGCATTGTTTCTGATTTTGAAGGTGTTTATAGGTTATATCGGCACTCGTTTTTTAGGGTGCTTTACCGAAATCTATCAGGTGATAGATGTATATGCACTGGATGAGTTCGGACCTGCCATGGCGGGTGCTTTTTTGCGGGAAGGCTTAGTTGATGTTTTAATAATTTGTCTTCCGGTTTTTGCAGTAGCTGTTGTGGCAGCCTTTGTAGTAACGATAGCACAGGTAAAGTGGCAGGTAACTGCAAAGCCGTTGCAGCCGAAGTTCAGTAAGTTAAATCCGCTAAAGGGGTTTAAGAGAATTTTTTCTAAGGATAAGCTGTTTGAGCTGATAAAGGATGTAATAAAAATTGCACTTATTTTTTATGTTGCCTATTCTGATTTGACAGAGGCGGCGGGGGCAGTCGTTTCTTTGTATGACCTTTCTCTGGAACAGGCAGTGGTTTATACCGGAGATTTTGTAATTAATTTAGGAATGAAACTCAGTGCGGTTTATTTAGTAGTAGGCTTTGCGGATTATATCTATCAGAAAATAAAGTTCAAAAAAGATTTAATGATGTCAAAGCAGGAGGTAAAGGACGAATATAAGCAACAGGAAGGAGATCCGCAGGTAAAGGGACAGATTAAGTCCAAGATGCGGGAAAGCTCCCAGCGTCGTATGATGCAAAAGCTTCCGGAGGCAGATGTTGTAATTACCAACCCGACGCATTTTGCATGCGCGATTAAGTATGACAAGGAAGTGTCAGAGGCTCCGGTTCTGATTGCAAAAGGTGCGGATTATGTGGCACAGAAAATTAAGGATGTGGCAAAGGAGCATAATATTCCGATTGTGGAAAACAAGCCTTTGGCACGAATGCTTTATTATAACGTGGATTTGGAAAGTGAGATTCCGCGAGAGCTGTACCAGATGACCGCCGAGGTACTTGCCTATGTTTATAAGCTTAAGAACGGTGGTACGGAATAAAAGGCTTTATGAAATTTACAGAAGGGAGGAAGGACAGTGAAGAAAAATGATATGGTTGTTGGTATTTATTTATTAGCGGCAATTGTATTTTTGATTATTCCGCTGCCGACCGCCCTGTTGGATGTGCTGATGGCACTTAATATATCCATTTCGTTAATTATCCTGTTTAATGCCCTGTTTTCCCAGGAAGTATTAAATATGTCCACGTTCCCGATGATTTTGCTGTTTACGACAATTTTCCGAATCAGTCTTAACGTGTCATCCACGAGAAATATTCTGACGCAGGGCTATGCGGGTGAGGTGGTAGAGGCCTTTGGCAGCTTTGTTGGCGGCGGCGATATGGTAGTCGGCGTAATTGTGTTTATTATTCTTGTTTTAGTACAGTTTATGGTAATCAATAAGGGTTCCGAACGAGTATCCGAGGTACAGGCCAGATTTACCCTTGATGCAATGCCGGGAAAGCAGATGGCGATTGATGCTGACTTAAATACCGGAGCTATTACGGATGCGGAGGCGAAGCTTCGTCGTGAAAAGATTCAGGCGGAGTCGGCCTTCTTCGGATCTATGGATGGTGCCACAAAGTATGTAAAGGGTGATGCTACGGCAGGCTTGATTATTACCATGGTAAACATTGTGGGCGGTCTTATCATGGGAGTTACCAGAGAAGGTCTGGAAATGATGGAGGCACTTGAAAAGTATGCCATTATTACCATCGGTGACGGTCTGGTAAGCCAGATTCCGTCTCTGCTTATTTCACTGTCAACCGGTATTATGGTAACGAAGGTGTCCAAAGAAGCGGACGTGGGCGATTTGCTCATGAGGGAGCTGTTTTCTACGCCAAAGGTGCTTTACATGGTAGGTGCGGGACTTTTAGTCCTTGGTATTTTCACAAAGCTTCCGACGATTATTTTCGTGGCGTACGGTGTTATTTTTATTATGGTGGGGCGGAATATTCAGGCAAAAATCGAGGTACAGAAAACGGAGGCAGAAGCAAAGGCCGAAGAGGACGAGGAGCTGCCAATCCGGCGGCCGGAAAATGTCAGGGAGATTATTCTGCCGGATCAGGTGGAGCTGGAGTTTGGGTATGGTATTATTCCGCTGGCGGATGTGAATCAGGGTGGCGACCTTCTGGACCGTGTGGTGCTAATACGGCGACAGATTGCTTTGGAGCTTGGCTGCGTGGTGCCGACAATCCGGCTGCGTGATAACATTCAGCTGAATCCGAATCAGTACGTTATTAAGATAAAGGGAATTGCAGTTAGTGAGGGGGAAATCCTGTTTGACCATTATATGGCAATGAATCCGGGATATGTCGAAGAAGAAATCACCGGTATCCCGACCTTTGAACCGTCCTATCACCTGCCGGCCATCTGGATTACGGAGGGGCAGCGTGAGCGTGCAGAGTCCTACGGCTACACGGTTGTAGACCCGCCGTCTATTATAGCGACACATTTGACGGAAGTGATTAAGGCACATTTGGATGAGCTTCTGACGAGACAGGCGGTACAGGATCTGATTAATAATATTCAGGAAGCAAATCAGGTGCTTGTGTCTGAGCTGATTCCAAAGCTTCTTGGCATCGGCGAGGTACAGAAGGTGCTTCAGAATCTGCTCCGGGAGGGTGTTGCAATCCGCGATATGGTTACGATTCTTGAAACCCTGGCAGATTATGCCCCGACGACAAGAGATACGGATGTTTTGACGGAATATGTGAGACAGGCATTAAAACGAGCTATTTCCAGCAAGTATTTTCCGGGAGGCGAGACTACAAGCGTAGTAACACTTGATCCAAGAGCGGAGCAGGAGATTATGAATTCCGTAAAACAGACGGAGCAGGGAGCGTATATTACCTTAGAGCCGGAGAAAACACAGCGGCTGATGAAGTCGGTAAAGGACGAGGCGGAGAAACTGGAGAACCTCGGCAAGAATCCGATTGTAGTAACATCGCCGATTGTGCGGATGTATTTTAAGCGTTTAACGAAAGATTATTATCCGGATTTGATTGTCATTTCTTACAATGAAATCGAGTCCAATGTTGAATTACAATCAGTTGGGATGGTGACTGCATAGTATGAACATTAAGACATTTAAGGGAAAAACCGAAGAGGAAGCAATGGCGCAGGCAAAGAAGGAGCTTGGTGAGCATGCCGTGAAAATGGCAGCAAGAAAAGCGGAGCCGAAGGGATTTTTTAAAAAGCTATTTTCAGAGCCTGTATGGGAAGTGACTGCGGCAGTGGATGAGCCGGATGTGTTTGAACGAAGCACTCCGAAAAAGCCGGTTGCAGATAAGACAGAGGACCGATATATGCCGACCGGTACAGCAGCCAGAAATCAGGAGCTTTTGTTTGAGGAAAAGAAGGAGGGTACCTCCAATGCCATTGAGCAGAAGCTGGATACGCTCACAAAGCTTTTTGAGGAGCGAATCCGGGAGCAGGGGCACCCGAAGACCACAGAGGAGGAACGGTCTGAAACAGCGGAAAATGATATACCGGATAAAAATATTGCATTTCTCAAGCTGATATTCAAACAGCTGCTTGATAATGAGGTAGAAGAGCAGTATGCTAACCAAATCATTACGGAGATAGAAGCGTCCTTAAAGAAGGAAACGGATGTCAGTAAGATACTGGCAAATATCTATCAGAAGATAGTGTTAAAGCTTGGTCAGACAAAGACATTAGAGGTAGTAAGCGGAAAGACCAGATATATTTTCTTTATCGGTCCGACCGGAGTAGGTAAGACCACTACCATTGCAAAGCTTGCCTACAGCCTGGCGGAGCAGAAAAAAGCAAAGGTAGCACTCCTTGCGGCAGATACCTATCGTATTGCGGCTGTGGATCAGCTTCGTACCTATGCGGAGATTATGAACATTCCGCTTTATGTGATTTACAGTGAGACGGAGCTTGCAGAGCAGAGAGAGGAGCTGCAGAAATATGATGTGATTCTTGTGGATACTGCAGGACGTTCACATCGGAGTAAAGAGCAGCGGGATGATATTGAGCGGTTAATTAAGTCGGTACCGGCAGAAGCAAGGGAGGTTTATCTTGTTCTGAGTGCAACGACCAAGTACAGGGATTTAGTAAAAATTACGGAAGCTTATTCGGAAATGGCAGAGTATCGGTTGATTTTTACAAAGCTTGATGAAACCGGAAGTATCGGAAATATTTTCAATATTAAGATGCTGACCGGAGCACCGCTTTCCTATACAACAAACGGACAGAATGTTCCGGACGATATCAGCAGGATTAATCCGCAAAATGTGGCAAAGCAGTTGTTGGGAGGTGGGAACTGATATGGATCAGGCAGAGCAGCTTAGGAAGCTTGTAGGCAGGCAGGAAAAGGTACAGTCCGCGGCACGTGTCATCACGGTGACCAGCGGAAAGGGCGGTGTCGGAAAAACGAGTATTGCGGTAAATCTGGCACTTCAGATGCAGCGGATGGGAAAGCGCGTTATTATTCTCGATGCAGACTTTGGACTTGCCAATATTGAAGTCATGCTTGGAGTGCGCCCGCAATATAATCTGGCGGATTTGATGTTCCGCGGAAAGGCCCTATCCGAGATTATTACCAGAGGACCGGAGAATATCGGGTTTATTTCCGGCGGCTCCGGTATTCAGGAGCTGGCAAGAATGACAAAAGAACAGGTGATATATCTGACCAGAAAGCTGGTAGAGCTGGATTCCATGGCGGATGTGATAGTGGTGGATACAGGAGCAGGCATTGCTGACAATGTATTGGAGTTTGTAACGGCAAGCTCCGAGGTGCTTTTAGTTGCGACACCGGAGCCGACCTCCATTACCGATGCCTATGCACTGTTAAAGGCATTGAACCGAAGAACGGGGTTTTCCAGAGAATATACCAGTATTAAGCTGATTTCCAACCGCGTTGGCAGTGAGGCGGAAGGAAAGAATTTGTATGATAAGATGAGTGTTGTGGTAGACAAATTTTTAAATATCCAGCCGGAGTTTATGGGCATTATTCCGCAGGATGATTTGATTTCGAAAGCGGTTATGCTGCAAAAACCGGTGACGCTGGCATATCCGAATTGTCCGGCATCAAAGGCGTTGCAGGAAATCGCATGGAAGCTTTGCGATATACCGGAGACAGAAGGAAGGAAGGGAATTACGGGGTTGTTTTCTGAAATGATACGGATAAAGTTTCGGAGGGCACACAGCAAAAAAGAGGAGAAGTAGAAATGAGTTACCTGATGGAGACGGGGACAAAGCTGGAATTGCGGAAAATCAGGCATATCGAAACGGGAGATGAGACGGTTTATGTCAGCCGTTATCTTTATGAGAGGTCGTCGGATGAGGCAGTGGTTGCCATGCCGGTGAAAACGGGAAGTGTAATTACACTGGAGCCGGGAGAAGCGTTTCAGGTTTGCTTTTATACGAACAAGGGGTTGTATCAGTGTCAGGCGCTGGTGACAGAGCGGTTTTATGAGGATCATTTGCCGGTAGCGGTGATTAAATTCCGTTCGGAGTTTGAAAAACTGCAGCGTCGTCAGTATTATCGTATGGAGTGCCTGATTCATTTGAATTTCAGGGTAGTGGAGGATGAGGAGCTGGACGGGCTTTTGCGGGAAAAGGAGAATGACGCGAAGCTTACGGCAAACAAAGAAAACGAAAGTACTGAACAGGAAGCGCGGCAGGTGCGTTATTACGAGGGAGTGGCGCTGGATATCAGCGGAGGCGGCATACGCTTTAATTCACAGTTTCAGGCAGAAAGCGGAGCTGTGATTGCCTTGCAACTTGCACTTTTATCCGGCGAGGCAATAAAGCTTCCATTGCTTTTTGCAAGGGTGCTTACGGTATCGCCGGTACAAAACAGAAATGGGTTGTTTGAACACAGGGCACAGTTTGTATTTATTACCAATGCAGAGAGAGAGCGTATTATCCGGTATATCTTTTCCGAGGAGCGGAAGCGCCGGAGGAAGGAATCCGGTTTTGAGTAAAGGAGTGATGGCATGAACAAGAAAAAAATTCTAATTGTTGATGACTCTGCACTTATGAGAAGAGTGATATCTGATATAATTAAATCGGATGAAAGATTCGTCGTTTGTGATGTCGCAAGCAACGGTTTGGAAGCATTTGACAAGATAACGCTGAATCCGAAGCTTTATGACGTTGTACTGCTGGATATCAATATGCCGAAGATGAACGGAATACAGTTTATGGAGCTGGTAAACCGTTTGAAGTTAAAGCTTACGGTTATCGTA
>CAZAUP010000004.1:0-38297 GCA_964488415.1 uncultured Lachnospiraceae bacterium | reverse complement strand
AACAAAAACACACATCTATTTTTACTCCGGATTGGCAGAAACCTTTGATTTATTGGGCTTTTCTCGTGAGCAAACAGACTGTTTCCACATGCCCTGTCATCGGAAACATATCCACAGGCTGAGCCTTCCTAAGCTGATACCCTTTTTCTTCCAAATACCTTACATCTCTTGCCAGCGTTGCCGGGTCACAGGACACATATACCACCCGTTCCGGCTCCATGCTTACGACCGTCTGCAGCAGCTGTTCCTCGCAGCCCTTGCGCGGCGGATCCACAACAATCACATCCGCACGCATACTACCGTTACTTTCCCGGTACTTTTCCGGAAGAACCTCCTCTGCCGCTCCCACAAAAAATTCGACATTTGAAATGCTATTCCGACGTGCATTCTCCTTTGCGTCTTCTATCGCCTGCGGTATAATTTCAACTCCATAAACCTTTTTTGCCTTTGCCGCCAGAAACAAGGAAATTGTCCCGATGCCACAATACAAATCCCAAACGGTTTCGCTACCCGTCAGGTTTGCAAACTCCAGGGCTTTTTCATACAATACTCCTGTCTGCTTTGGATTTACCTGATAAAAGGATAACGGAGAAATCCGATAGGCCACATCACCAATATAGTCCGTAATATAAGTATCTCCCCATACCGGAATAATTTCATTGCCGAGAATCACATTTGTTTTTTCACAATTTACATTGAAGCACATTCCCTTTAATACAGGCTTCGCATTTATTTCAGACACATGCTGCCCCCGCCGGCCCACATGCTGCTTTAATGACCTTGCTTCTTCTCCCCCAACACCCTCTATCGCATTTTTTAAAAGCTCCGCAAGCATCTCCGCCTTCGGCAGACCTCTTCCGTTTATAATAAGGCACACCAGCACCTCTCCGGTCGTCGCACCCACGCGTGTTAAAATGTGACGCACCAGACCTGTATGTGTCTCTTCGTTGTACGGCGCAATACCAAACTGCTCCATGTAAGCACAAACCGTTTTACAGATTACTTCATTTACCGGTGCCTGAATTGCACAAAAGTCACTGGCAATCAGCACATGACTATGCCCCGCATAAAAACCGGTAACAATCCGTCCGTCTTTATCTCTGCCTACCGGAAACTGTGCCTTATTACGATACGCCAGTGGCTCCTCCATACCGAGAATCGGCAGAAGCTGCGCCTTCTGCACTTTTTCAGCTCCCGCTGCCGAGGTAGTCCCGGAAAATGCATTCCTTTCACACGGTTCTTTTACTTCCTCAAATAAAACTCCACCGATACGCTCCAGACACTCCTTCACCTTGCGCGTCTTCCACTGGAGCTGCGCCGGATAACTCATCTGCTGCAGCTGACAGCCGCCACAGCGTCCCGCCACCGGACACGCTGCTTCTACCCGGCATTCGGACGGTTCTATCAGCTTTTCAATTTTCGCATAGCCGTAGGTCTTTTTTGCCTTTAAAACCTTTGCTTCAATCACATCACCAATCACGGCTCCCTTTACAAACAGTGTAAACCCGTCGGCACGTCCAATTCCCTCGCCGCCGCTTCCGATATCGGTAATCTCCAGCGTCACTAGCTCATTCTTTTTAGGTGTCATAATTTATATCTCTTTCTAACTTGGTCTTACCTCTCAGGCTTCTGATGCTACTGCCTTCCAAAGCCTTTCCACTTCACGCTCCGGACACAAATACATCCTATTTTTCATATCCGTTCGGATGACTGCTGTGCCACTTCCATGCTGTCGCAATAATTTCTTCCATATTGGTATACAAAGGCTTCCACCCCAATACCGTTCTCGCCTTTTCACTGGATGCGATTAGCGTTGCCGGATCGCCCGGACGACGTTCTGCCGGCTCTGCTTTAATCGGCAGACCGGTCGCTTTTCTCGCTCCCTCGATAATCTCTTTTACGCTATAGCCTTCTCCACTGCCGAGATTAAATACATTGCTTTCATTTCCCTGCATCAGATACTCCACTGCCAACACATGCGCCTGTGCCAAATCCATTACATGAACATAGTCGCGGACACAGGTGCCATCCTTCGTAGCATAATCCTCCCCACAAATATTGATATGTTCACGCTGTCCGAGCGGTACCTGCAATACCAGCGGAATCAGATGAGATTCCGGATGATGGGCTTCACCAATCACTCCGCTCGGGTGTGCCCCGCAGGCATTAAAATAACGCAATGCCACATACCTTAAGCCATTGGCACGATCTGCCCACATCATCATCTTTTCCATGGCTAGCTTCGTTTCACCGTATGCATTAATCGGAGAGGTCTTATCCGTCTCTGTAATCGGTATCCGCTCCGGCTCGCCATAGGTTGCTGCCGTAGAAGAGAATACAATCTTTTTCACATCATGCGCCAGCATGGACTCCAAGAGTACCTTTGTACCACATACGTTATTGTCATAATACTTTAGCGGATTAGACATACTTTCCGCCACCAAAGAATTTGCAGCAAAATGAATTACCGCATCAATCTTCTCTTTTTCAAACACGGAATCAAGGAATGCACGGTTTCTGATATCTCCTTCATAAAAACGCGCCTGCTGATGTACCGCCTCCCTGTGACCGGTTTCCAGATTGTCCACAACCACCGTATCAATGCCTCTTGCCACCAGTTCATACACCATGTGGGAACCGATATAGCCGGCCCCGCCCAAAACCAAAATCGTCATTTCTTTTTCCCTCTACTTTCCTGTTTTTCTCATATTTGTCTCAAACATCTTTTGGTAACCGAGCCATCCGGTCTCTTCCGTGCCTTCAAACAGTGCAGTTACTCCTTCCAGCTTTGCATCTAAATTATCCGCCATACTAAGCGCAATCGCTTCTGCCAGCTCCGGCTTTTTCGGCGAACCAAATTCCAGCTCACCATGATGAGATAAAATGCAGTGAAGCAATTCGTTCTTCCTCTTTACAGGAAAGCCGCCGATTTTCTCCATACGTTTAGAAAGCCAGTCCGCTCCAATGTAAATATGACCGAGAAGCTGTCCTGCATCCGTATAATCATTCTCCGGAAATGCAGAAAGCTCAGAGAGCTTACCAACATCATGAAACATTGCCGCCGTCAGTAAAAGATCACGGTCCAGCACCGGGTAATGCTCTGCCAGATATGCGCAAAGCTTTGTTACGGAAAGCGTATGTTCTAATAGACCGCCCACAAAATTATGATGCATGGTCTTTGCCGCAGAATGCTTTAAAAACATCTCTTTAAATCTGGCATCTTCCTTAAAATAGCTTTCTGCCAGCTCTCTCAATTTGTTATCCTTCAACGATGCTATGTAGTCCAAAAGCTCCTGATACATCGCTCCGGTATTTTTCTTCGTACACGGCATAAAATCGCTGACATCATACTCTCCCTCAGACAGCCTTCTGGCTCTGCGAATGTTTAATTGCAGTGTTCCTTGAAAGCTGACTACCTGCCCCTCCACACGGATATAGTCCAGTGCCTCAAAGTGTTCAATTCCTGCGTTTAATTCCCATACCTTTCCGTCCATAGTGCCGGTTTTATCCTGCAGCAGCAACGAATAATAGCTCTTTCCTGCCTTCGTCTGAAGCGTTTGCTTCTGTTTACAGAAGTAATTCTCGGAAAACATCTCTCCGTCCCGCAATTCCTTTAAATACCTCATCAATCCAATCCTCCGTTTTGATTTGCTCCTCCCCCTAGTGCATTCTCTCCTCCGGGGTTATATATAACGACAGCTTCTTTCGCTCCTTCTTCAGCTCACGGCTGACCGTAATCCGAATGCCGGACGAGGTCCCCATTTCACTGATTACCTCGTAAAACTGGCGCACTCCCGTAATCGGTATTTCTTCAACCGAAAGAATAATATCTCCGTTCTTAATCCCACCTATCATGGCCGGAGATGCCGGAAGCACTTCTGTTACATAAATTCCATCTGACAGCTGTTCCTCCCTTTTCGCCTCTTCAGCCATGGTTTCCAACCGCATTCCGCAATAAATACGCGGCTGTTTATTTAAAAGCTTATCAATGATTTCCCGCATACCACTCACCATTGCCGCCGTAAAAACGCCGGTCTCGCCGTTGTTCAGCTGGCTGCTGACAATACCGATGACCTCTCCCGATAAATTAAATGCAAAGCCATCACCGTCTGCATAACGGGTGATTCCCATAGTAAAGTACATCACCTCATCATCAATCACCGGCACGACCTGATTTACCCCTGTCGTCATGCCAAGCTCCATGGCACCCGCATGGCCATTCGGATACCCCAATATCATCACCGGCATCCCCGCCTGTACATTTTCCAGTGCAAACCGCGCTTTTTCCGGCAGAGCCTCCTGCGGTACGCCGTTTGCTGCGGAAAGACGCACAGACAACACAGCAAGACGATAGTTAGTATCGTAGGAAAAAATAGTTGCAGGAAGAGCTGTCCCGTCAGTCAGCTTAATCTCAAACCTGGTAGCTCCCTCAATGCTGTCCAGATTCACCAGAAACAGCATATCCACTCCATTGTCCGCTACATAAAGACCGACCGCGTTCTTCTTTGTTTCATAGTCCTCTTCGAACCAGTCTACACCCTTTACCGTTGCCGTAACATGTACCAAAGAGTTCTCCAGCTTCTTCGCAAGCTGCGACACACCGGCATAGATATTCAAAAATTCCTGCAGGCTTTCCTGCTGCTCCTGACTCCCGATTGAACCCTGCTCCCCGTTTCCTTCAATTGATACTGTCACCTCCGGAGTAACCGTCTCTGTGTCAGCCGTTGGCTTTGGAGATTGTGTCGGTAGCTTTGTCACCGTTTTTTTCTGCTCCGTAACGGTTTGCGTTGGTGTTGGCCGCGGTGTCGGCGTTACATCCCCGATTGCTACCAGCTGCCGCAGTACATCTTCCAGTCCCAGCCTGTCTATCAGAAAGCGCCCCGCAAACGCAAGGGCAACGGCTGCTACTATGCCGAACAGCATACCATACAGCGTCGTCCGAAGGACCCCTTTACCAATTCGTTTCCAGTTAAGCTTTTTTTTCTTTATTACAATCTGCTCCTGTATTACCTGATATTCTTCCTGTTGCCTGTTCTCTTTTCTTTCATCCATACCGTAACCTCCCGATACGACCGGTTGCCGTGTAAAGCTTACTCTTCTTTTACCAGCGGCAATGTGAATACAAATTCGGTTCCTACACCTTCTGTACTGATTACGTTAATATTCTCCTTATGTGCAGCAATAATGTCCTTTACTATGGAAAGTCCGAGCCCCGTTCCCTTCTTATCCTTACCGCGGGAGCTGTCCGATTTATAAAAACGATCCCATATTTTTGCCAAATCCTCCTTTGGAATACCGGTTCCTTCATCCTTCACGGAAATCATTGCCTTCCGTCCCTTTTCCTCCACACCGATGCGGATGACACCATCCGTTTTGCTGAACTTAATTGCATTATCCACCAAATTATAAATCACACGCTCTACCTTGTCGCAATCCGCCTGCACCGGTATGTTTTTTGCCGAAAAAACGAGCTGTATTACTAAATGCTTTTTCTTACAAATTCCCTCAAATGCAAGCGCCACATTCTTTACCGTCTCATTGATATCAAACTCCGAGGTCTGTAAAATCATCCCCTGCTGATCAAAGGTGTTTAGCGTAAGCAGATTCGAGGTCAGCTTTGTCAGACGCTCCACCTCAAACAACACCACATCCAAATACTTTTCCTGCATTTCCGGCGGAATGGTGCCATCCTTGATTGCCTCCGCATAGCCTTTAATCGAGGTCAACGGCGAACGGAAATCATGTGAAATATTTGCAATAATCTCTCTCTGATACTCATTAAAACGGTTCATCGTATCGCCCATATAATTCACGATATCAGCCAGTTCTTTAAACTCGCCTCCTGCCCGCGTCTCAATTTTTTTTTCAAAATTTCCAAGGGAATATGCCTTTGCCGCCGCAATGGTTTTTTTAAGCGGATACACAAGAAAACCATAAATTCCGGCAAAAACCACCAGGAGCAGCAGACACAAAAATAAATAGATAACATTCAAATACACGACGCACTCATTCACCTGCTCCAGCACAGAGTCTGCCGTAATCATTGCACAAACATAGCCGCGCAGCCGGTATTCATAAGAGAATGGAATCACAACCATATGAACCGGCTTTTCCGTCACGCCCCTGTAAAACACATTTCGGTGAAATACTTCCGATACAAACGCTTCAAAATCTGATTCCAGGCTATCCAGGGAAATAGTACCATTTCCGAACGGTGCCGTATCCCCCACTACCTTCCCTCCGGTAGTCGTAACCCAAATTCTGGCATTCATCAGCTTCGCCGCAGGAGCCAGATTTTCCATCAGCTTCGTGATGGTAATCTTATTTTCATAATAGCGTTCAATATACCCATTTAATACAAGTACCGTTTCTTCATACAGCTCCTGCTCCTGATACTCTGTTACCCGCTCCTCTACCCACTTTGTACCGGCAAGATTGATGTAAAGAAACAGTACACTGATTATCAACAGATAAATCACTACAAGCCTTCTTAGCAGACTGTTTTTCATACTTTCTTTACCTCAAATTTGTAGCCTATGCCCCAAACCGTTGCAATACTCCAATTTGCGCGATCCTTTATCTTCTCACGCACGCGCTTTACGTGTACATCCACCGTTCTTGTATCGCCGATATACTCATATCCCCAGATATGGTCTAACAGCTGCTCTCTGGTAAATACCTGATTGGGGTGAGATGCAAGAAAATATAACAATTCCAGCTCCTTCGGCGGCATTTCTATCTGCTGCCCAAGATACGTTACGGCATAATTGGTCTGATTAATCAGCAAATCCTGATAAATAACACACTCGCCCTGCTTCTCATTCGGAAAGGTTTCCTTTTTTTCCGGCTCCTGTGCAAAACGGCGAAGCACTGCCTTTACTCTTGCCACGAGCTCCTTTGAGTCAAAAGGCTTAATCATATAGTCATCCGCACCAAGCTCCAGCCCCAACACCTTATCAAACACCTCACCCTTTGCCGAAAGCATAATAATCGGCACCTTGGAGTTTTTACGAATCTCCCTGCACACCTCATAACCGTCAATGCCGGGAAGCATCAAATCAAGCAGCACCAGATTCGGCTCATATTCTCCAAACTGCTTCAATGCTTCCTCTCCATCCTCCACAATCAGGGTATCGTAGCATTCCTTCATCAGATAAAGAGAAATTAACTCCGCAATGCTGGAATCATCGTCTACAATCATTATCTTTTGCTTTACCGCCATGTTCCCTCTCCTCCTTTAAAACTCTACTATCGTAACACCGTGGTCTCCCTCTCCGAAGGAACCGATACGGTAGCTCTTTACATAACGAAGCCGTTTCAGATACTGGTGTACCGCATCCCGCAGGGCACCGGTTCCTCTGCCATGAATTATAGTTACCTGTGACAAATGTGCCAGATAAGCATCGTCCAAATACTTTTCCAATACAGGAAGCGCCTCATCCACACGCATACCGATTAGGTTGCATTCCGGACTGATACTCATACTCTTGCTCATCTTAATTTTACCGGTCTCCGTCCTTACCTTCTTCTCCGGCTCCATCGTTGGCTCTGCAGGTTCAATCTCCTTTAAGTTCACCTGGGTTCTCAGCGCTCCTATCTGCACATACAGCTCACCCCTTGCATTCGGAAGACTTGAAACCGTACCGTTTAAATCCAGACTCAGCACCCTTACCGTATTTCCTACCTTGATATCTTCTGCCGTCATCTGCTTACTCTGCTTATTCTTTTTGCGCTTTACCGCCAGAGAGCTTTCCTTTTCTCCCAGCTTTTCGCGCAGGGCACTACGCTCCTGCTCCATTTCGCGGCCTGCACCGTTCTTACCGAGCTTGTTAAACCTTTTTATGGTCGTGTCTGCATAGTCCTTTGCTTCCTGTAAAATATCCTTTGCCTGCTCATTTGCCTCACGTAATACACGCTCCTTTGCCGAGTCCAGCTTTGCATTCTTCTCCTCGTACCTTTTCCTTAGCTGCTCCGCTTCCTTCAGCTTTCTTGCCGCCTCATCTGCATCCCGCTCCGTAGCAAGCCGCTTTCTTTCAAGCTCTGCGATAACATCCTCAAAGCTCTGATCCTTTACTCCAATAAAGCCTTTTGCTTCTTCAATAATCATATCAGGAAGACCCAGCTTTTTAGAAATCGCAAACGCATTGCTCTTTCCCGGAATGCCGATCAGCAAACGATATGTCGGACGCAGCGTTTCCACGGAAAACTCGCAGCAGGCATTCGACACTCCCTCCGTTGAAAGCGCGAATACCTTAAGCTCACTGTAATGGGTAGTTGCCATGGTCCGAACGCCCTGACGATGAAGATGGGTCAAAATCGCCATGGCAAGTGCCGCTCCCTCTGTCGGATCGGTTCCTGCACCTAATTCATCAAATAACACCAGCGAATTTGCATCTGCCTTTTCTAAAATAGATACCGTATTCGTCATATGAGAAGAAAAGGTACTAAGACTCTGCTCGATACTCTGCTCATCTCCGATATCCGCAAATACCTCCTGAAACACCGCAAGCTCCGAACCGTCAAACGCCGGAATATGAAGCCCTGCCTGCCCCATTAAGGTAAACAAGCCCACTGTCTTCAGGGAAACGGTTTTACCACCGGTATTCGGTCCCGTAATAACAAGCATGGAAAACTCCCCGCCTAAATAAATATCAATCGGCACGACCTTATGCGGATCAATCAACGGATGACGGCCTTTCTTGATATTGATATAACCATGTTCGTTGAACCTTGGCTCCGTTGCCTTCATGGCTCTGGAAAGTGCTGCTCTTGCAAAAATAAAATCAAGCTCTGTCAAGGTCTGCATATTGTAGGTCAGATTCTCAACATGTTCTGCCGCATAAGCAGAAAGCTCTGCCAAAATCTTTTCAATTTCAAGCTTCTCTTTTTCAGCAAGCTCTGCCAGCTCATTATTCAGCTTCACAATCGCCATCGGCTCCATAAACACGGTAGCTCCCTTTGAGGAACGGTCATGCAGCATACCGGAAAAACGGCTTTGGTATTCCTGCTTTACCGGCAGACAATATCTCCCGTTTCGCATGGTAACAAGCGTATCCTGCAGCATCAGCCTGTTATCCTGTGCATTCATAATAGAAGAAAGCTGCTCCCTGATTTTATCGTTTGTAATCCGAATCTGCCGTCTTACCTGTTTTAAGCCTGCACTGGCATCATCTGCAATTTCTTCCTCGGACAAAATGCAGCGCCGGATTTCGTTATTCAGTGCCACAAGCGGCTCCAGTAACGAAAAACGCTCAGACAGGGAATCGCTTATTTCCTCCTGTCCGCCGGTTCCGTACTGCTTTACGCGCAAAGTAGCCGTCAGCACCGAGCTGATTTTTAACAGTTCACCTGCAAGCAAAGCAGAGCCCACCTCCAAAAGCTTTACCGTACCTCTGATATCCGGTACTCCGTTAAAGGAAAGACCTCCCTTTTGAAACACTCTGGCCAGTGCATCGGATGTCTCCCGCTGCAATGCCAAAATCCCGGAAAGCTTTGTCTGCGGTTTTAAGTCTGCACAAAGCTTTCTGCCCGGCTCTGAACCCGCATACTGCTGCAGACGTTCTATGATTTTGCCATACTCCAATGTACGCAATGCTTTTTCATTTACACTCGACATTTCTATCTACCTCTTATCAAAACAACTGCCTAAACCTCACTCCAGCTGTGCCGATGCAATTCGCCCTGCAGCTGCATATGCGAAAAGCCGTGCTGGCGGAGTGCTTCATAGGTCACAATCGCAACGGAATTGGAAAGATTCAGGGAACGAATCTGTGAAAGCATCGGAATCCGGATACACCGCTCCTTATCCCGCATCAAAATCTCCTCCGGAATCCCCGCACTTTCCTTTCCGAACATAATATACGCACCCTCCTCAAACTCTGCTTCGGAATACAGAGCCTGCCCCTTTGTTGTCGCCATATACGGCCGCACTCCCGGATTTTTTTCTAAAAAGTCCTCAAAATTTTTATAGATATGAAGGTCAATTTCCTTCCAGTAATCCATCCCCGCCCGGCGTACTGCCTTTTCAGAAATATCAAAGCCAAGCGGTTCGATTAAGTGCAGACGGCTTCCCGTTGCCACACAGGTACGCCCGATATTTCCGGTGTTTGCCGGGATCTCCGGCTCAAGCAAAACAATATTTAACATGTTGTAACCTCCTGTCATCCGCACGGACAAGTCCAATGCAGGTTTTCTGCATCTTCATGAAGTGAAAAAAGGGTGAAGCTATTCACCCTTAATCGACACATTGATTTCTATTGACTTTCCGTCCGTAAAGGATAACGGTATTGCAATATTCGAAGCATAGTTTGTGGTAAAAACGACATCACCGAAGCAAACCGTCGGTGGTGTAATATCGATTCCGATACCCTTTGTAGAAAAAATTGTCGCGGAATTACCGAGAATCATATTCCCAAGCTCGCAAATCGCACTGGTTGAAAGCTCATTCATTTCTGTTACCGGCATCATCATCATCTTCGAAGCAATCTCGCAGGCTACATCATGACGGAATGCAATCATAACCTGCCCCTTCATCTCTCCGGTCACACCAATCATAATAATCAGTGAATCGTTTTCAAATGCCGCAGCCTTAACGACAGGCTTTCCCACCGTTGTCTCTACTCCGAAATCACGCAGCACACTGGACGCTGCCACCAAAAAAGGGTTGATGTATTCTACATTAATCATTGCCATAAGCAATCGCCTCCATCCATTATTCTTTGGAGTCTCCCGCTATTATTTTTATTGTATCACATTCAGATAGTTCCCGCAAGCACCGTTTTCAGCTTCTTGCGGATTCGCTGAAGGGCATTGTCAATGGACTTCGGCTCCTTTTCCATCAGCTCCGCAATCCGCTGATACGGAAAGCCCGCCGTATAATACGCAAGCACCTGCTGCTCCATTTTACTGAGGTTCGTGTAAAACACCTCCTCCAGCTGATTGGCACGTTCCTTATCAAGCACGGAATTTTCCGGATTTTTCTGCCATGATTCCATTCCTTCCAGTGCTCCGCCTGCGCTTCCGGACTCCGCTTCCTCTGCTGTTTCAAACAAATCAATGGGAATATAATTGTTTAACGGCTGATTCTTTTTTGTATTAGAAGATTTAATCGCGGAATACATCTGTCTTGTAATACAAAGTCCTGCAAAGGCAGCAAAGGAATCATTTTTTTCCGGTTTGTACTCTCTGATTGCCTTAAAAAGCCCAATCATTCCCTCCTGAATCAGATCCTCCTTATCCGCACCGACCAGATACAGCGCCGCCGCCTTACTTCTGACCATGTTTTTATAGCGGTTGAGCATTTCCTCCATTGCTTCCTCATTCCCCGACCTGCAAAGGGAAAGAAGCTCCCTTTCTGTTACCGTCCACGTCCCACCGGCTTGTTTTTCTTCCTTTCTGCCGATTTTGCTCCCCTCCTTATGCATTCTCAAGGGCTGTATCTGCCCTTCCGCTAAAGTTCCTGCCGGAACGAACGCTGACGCACAATTTCATACATCAGCACACCTGCTGCCACCGATGCATTCAGAGAATCAATATCCCCCTGCATCGGAATACTCGTAATAAAATCACATGTTTCCTTTACGAGACGGCTGACTCCTTCGCCCTCATTTCCGATAACCAGTCCGATTGGTCCGGTCAGCTTCTGACGATACATCACTTCACCGCCCATATCCGCACAAACAAACCAAAGGCCTTCCTTTTTCAGCTCCTCCATTGTCTGAACAAGATTCGTCACCTTCGCCACAGGCGTATAATTTAACGCCCCCGCACTGGTTTTTGCTACCGTGGCAGTAAGACCTGCCGCACGACGCTTCGGGATAATAACCCCATGGGCTCCCGCAAGATTTGCAGTACGGATAATCGCCCCCAGATTGTGCGGATCCTCAATGCCGTCCAGTAGCACCAGAAAGGGTGCTTCTCCCTTCTCTCTTGCTATTGCAAGAATATCCTCTACCTCTGCATATTCATAGGCTGCTGCAAACGCAATCACTCCCTGATGCTTTCCTGTAGCGGATATCTGGTCAAGCCGCTCTCTTTTCACAAACGAAACCACTGTATTCTGCTTCTTCGCTTCCTTCAGAACGGTACTCATCGCGCCCTCTTTATTGCCCTCCAGTACGAGCAGGCGGTCAATGGTCTTTCCGGAACGAAAGGCTTCCATGACCGCATTTCTGCCCTCGATTGTCAATTCCTCGTATCGCATGCTTTTTCCTCCGTCATTCCCGCTTTTGCCATTTGAAGCATCCGCTCCGTCTGCCCTGTCAGATACCAATACCCGAACAGCGCCTCCAAGCCGGTCGCTATCCTGTAATCTCCAATGGTGGCATTTTTCGCACTGGTATAGGACTTTGCGTTCCTTCCGCGGCGAAATACCGACATTTCTTCTTCACTTAACTGCTCCTTCAGCCGGTGATAAGCATCCTTTTGTGCCTCTGCCTTCACAAGTCTGCTTGCCTGTCTGTGAAGTATATTCACCGGTGCGTTTCCGTGCTCCACCAGAACAGTACGGACAATCACCTCATACACTGCATCTCCGATATACGCCAGCGTTAACGGTGAATACTGCTTTGCCTCCTGCTCCGTCAGGGAAAAGCTTTTGCATATGCTGTCAAACAAAGGCAATTCCGTATTTATACCATTTCCCATACCACGCCTTCTCTCGTATCCTTAATGACAACTCCCTTTGCCAGCAGCTCCTCCCGAATCGCATCCGCCTTTGCAAAATCCTTTGCCTTCTTTGCTTCCTTACGTTCCTCAAGCTTTGCAAGTACAAATGCAGTCATTTCATCATCCGCACTATTTCCCGCATTCTCTGCTCCTGCTTCTGCCGCTGTCCCTGTCGTCAGATTTAAACCGAGCACAGAATCCATTTCCTCTACCAGCGCAAGCTTCGTTGCACCGTTCATATCATCCTTCAACACATCATAAACAACCGTCAGCGCACTGGAGGTATTGATATCGTTTGCCAGTGCCTCTAAAAACCTTTCGCGGTAAACCATCTTCTTTTCCGTATCCACTTCGCCGTCCTTTACAAGTCCTGCAATACGCTTTACCAGCTTCTGATATGCCGCTGCCACCTGATTCAGAACCTCGTAGGAAAACTCAAGCGGCTTACGGTAATGGGACTGCAGACAGAACATACGGTAAACCAATGGATTGTAGCCCTTTTCTTCCAAAAGGGAAACCGTCAAAAAATCCCCTTTGGACTTACTCATCTTTCCGGAACGGTCATTCAGATGGTGTACATGGAACCAGTAATTACACCACTTATGTCCGAGATAGGCTTCACTCTGAGCAATTTCATTGGTATGATGTGGGAAAATATTATCCACACCACCACAATGAATATCCATATTCTCACCCAGATGCTTAATCGAAATTCCGGAGCACTCAATATGCCAGCCCGGATAGCCGATACCCCACGGGCTATCCCATTTTAATTCCTGGTCATCAAACTTGGACTTCGTAAACCAGAGTACAAAGTCGCTTTTATTTCTTTTATTTTCATCCTGCTCCACATCATCACGGACTCCCACCAAAAGCTCCTTCTCGCTCTGGCTTGAGAATACATAATAATCGTCCAGCTTTGCAGTATCAAAATAAATATTCCCGCCGGCCTCGTAAGCATAGCCTTTTTCCAACAGCACCTCTACCATGTGAATAAACTCGCCGATACAATTTGTTGCCGGCTCTACCACATCCGGAGTTTTAATATTTAGCTTACCGCAATCGGAGAAAAACGCATCCGTATAGTACTTTGCGATTTCCATTACAGTCTTGTTTTCACGCTTTGCCCCCTTTAACATCTTATCCTCACCGGTATCCGCATCGCTGGAAAGATGACCCACATCTGTAATATTCATAACCCGCTTTACATCATAGCCCGCAAAACGGAGAGACTTTTCCAGCACATCCTCCATGATATAGCTGCGCAGATTCCCGATATGCGCAAAATGATACACCGTTGGTCCACAGGTATACATCTTCACTTTACCGTCCTCATTTGGGATAAACGGCTCAACCTTTCTTGTCAGCGTATTAAATAACTGAAACTTGTTTTCCATATCGTACTCCTTTTTATTTTTACTGTTTTTTATTGTTTCTATCAGTCCATTCCTTTTCTATTGCCACGCACTGCTCTTTGTTACTTTTTATCCACTGCAGCCGCAAGCTCCTCCAAACGCTCCCTCAGCTTCGTATTTTCCTGCTGCAGCCGTTCGATTTCCATCATCACCGGATTCGGCAGATGCACCTGATCCAAATCCTCTCTCGGAACACGTACATTGTCCCGTTTTACCACGATTCCAGGAACACCCACTACCGTAGAGTTCGGCGGCACCTCCTTTAGTACCACGGAGCCTGCTCCGATTTTGGAATTTTCACCCACTGTAAATGAACCAAGCACCTTTGCACCTGCACTAATCATCACATTATCGCCAATCGTAGGATGACGTTTCCCCTGCTCCTTTCCTGTACCGCCTAATGTAACCCCCTGATACAGCGTTACATTATCACCGATAATCGCTGTCTCACCAATCACTACGCCATGACCGTGATCAATAAACAGACCCTTTCCGATTTGCGCCCCCGGATGAATCTCGATACCGGTCTTTCTGGCGGTCCGTTGAGAATACCAACGCGCCAGGAAATAGTGCTTTTTCAGATATAATTTATGAGCCAGCCGATGCCGCAAAATCGCTCGGAAGCTCGGATACAAAAGCACCTCCCACGAGGTTTTTATTGCAGCATCCCGCTCCTTTATCACCTGCATCTCTTCTTTAACATATTGAATAAAGCTCATGGAGACCTCCTTTTTTCAGGGACGAATTTGTACGTGTGCGCATCCTCGCTAAGCGTCTTTGTCTTAATGGAAACGCCTTCCCTCAAGACAAAAATACACCTCATCCTATGATGAGGTGTATTCTACACGGTTCCACTCAGCTTTTCCGGGAGTCGCACCTGTTCCTCCCATTCTCTCTGCATGATAACGACTGCCGCCGTACAAGGCTACCCGCTTACGCGCTCACCCGTCCGCTCCGAAATGCACTTCACCCTATCTGCTTACCGGAACTGCTTTCAGCCGATGACAGCTCCTCTCTGTTGCCGCAAAACGGGCTACTCTTTCCTTCTCTGCGTTTTTCTTTGCTCTTTTCATTATATGCAGGAAAAACGTTTTTTGTCAAGGGCTTTCATCAAAATGTACCCAGGTACTTTTTTCTCTGTTTTTTGCATATACTGTTGCAAATGTGTTTCCTGTCATTTTGGAAACTGCCGCTGCTCTGAAAGGAGACCTTATGAATCAGGATTCTTCTTTTCCGCCGATGCTGCCTCCTTCCACGGAGCTTAGTGCGCTCTTATTTGCCGTACTGCCCTGCTTGCGGGAGCCATACAAACCGCTTGCTTCCTTTGCCTATCATATAACAGAATTAACCAAATTAAAAAGCCTTTCCCCGGTTCCGCCCTTTTCCGGGTCTTCCGGTATAGAGAGCCTGATTTCCGACAAAGATGCCATGCTTTATTCTCTTTCCTTTTACGGGAAGCTGTTTCATATGCCACTTCTTTCCAGCATTGCAAGTCTCCTGCAGGCAATGCAGTTTTATCACGCATATAAGGATATTCTGCCGGGACTTTTTTCTGCAATGGGCAATGAAAATGCTTCTCCTTCCTTTGACCATATGGCAGGGCTTTTCTCAGGACTCGGCGGCAATTCTTCCGATTTAGCTTCATCCCTCGGCAAGCTTTCTCCGGAACTGCTTGCCTCCCTGTTTTCCGGAAACTTTTCTGCCGAAAGTGCCTCACCTGCTACCCAGCAGGCATCCTCTGCCACCACTCCGCCGGTGCAGGAGCCGCCAACTGAGGAGGTTCCTGCACCTCCAAGCAAAGAACCGTCATCCTCCGATTCGTCTCCGGAAGCTGCACCGGCTGCCTCGCAGGATCTCTATGACAGTCTTTCCGCCCTTCTGACACCGGAGCAAAAGGAGATTTACGAGCTGCTGATGAATACAGAGTAAGCCTCCCGCATATGTTGTTAGCAGAGTTCATTCAAAAGGAGTTATCATGAATCCCGAAACCTTAAAAACTTTTCCTGAATATCAACAGCTTTCCCCTGCAAAGCAGGCACTTATCTCGGAAATTGTCAAAGACGCGGGCAAAGTATCCGGCGATGCCATGCTGCCGCTTCTGTTAAAGGCACAAGGCCGCATGAAATCACAGGGAATTCAATTTACACAAGAGGAAAGTGACTTTTTAATGTCAACCTTGCTGTCAGATTTATCCCCTGCGGACAAAGCAAGATTCGATTTATTAAAAAAACTGATGCGTAAATAATATCAGAGAGGATTTTTATGGACACCTTTTCGTCACTGTTTGACCGTTACGGCATTTTTGCCATGATCCTGATTATCTTTTTAGAATATGCCTGTCTTCCCGTCTCCAGCGAAATTGTTCTGCCCTTTACCGGTGCCATTGCCCGTGCAGAAAACATTTCTTTTCTTCTCCTGCTTCCGCTTTCGGTTCTCGCCGGACTCCTTGGAACCGGACTTTGCTATTTGGTCGGCAGGCTCGGCGGTGATGCCCTTTTAGTCTGGCTCACAAGCCGGTTTCCAAAAAGCAAAAAAGCTGTCACGGCCTCCAAAAACAAATTTGCCAAATATGGTGCCGGAGCTGTCTGTATCGGACGCATCATTCCGCTCTGCCGTACCTATATAGCCTTTGTGGCAGGTGCTGCAGGGCAGTCTCCTTCCGTCTATTTTCCGTATTCTCTTCTCGGTATTACAATATGGAACAGCGCCCTGCTGTCCGTCGGTTATTTCCTTCGGGACAACTGGGGCGCTGTGTCCGGCTATTACGCACGCTATAAGCAATTTCTGTTTCCGCTTTTGCTCAGCGTTATTATTTTGATTCTGATTTCCCGCTCACGCAGAAAAAAAGCTGCATAACTCTTACCTTCCCGCAAGAGCTCCCGCAATGTCCTCACGCATATCGATGACAGCCTGTCTGGATGCATCCGCAAAGCCCGCTTCTCCGAATTTTGCATATGCCTCCTGCCTATATGCGGCAATAATCCCACGGGAGGAATTCACGATTGCACCAAGCCCGTCTGCGTTAAAATAGTGTACCAAATCTGCTGCCTTACCTCCCTGTGCACCATAGCCCGGTACAAGGATAAAGCTCTTCGGCATAATTTTACGAAGTACCCTTCCCATTTCCGGATAGGTAGCACCTACAACGGCACCGATATTGCTGTAGTCGCCGTCCATACAATCTGCGCCCCACTCGGCAACCTTCTCGCCCACATACTCATAAAGCGGTCTGCCGTCGATACAGCGGTCCTGAAACTCTCCGCTGGACGGATTTGAGGTCTTTACCAGGATAAACAGACCCTTGTTTTCTTCCTTACAAATCTTTACAAACGGATTCACACCGTCACTGCCGAGGTACGGATTTACCGTAACAAAATCCTCATGAAACGGATAATATGCCCTGCTGCCCACAGTAACCTTACCAAGATGTCCCACCGCATACGCCTCAGAGGTGGAGCCGATGTCACCACGCTTAATATCACCGATTACTACCAGTCCCTTTTCCTTACAATAATCCACTGTCCTTTTGAATGAAACAAGCCCCGGTATACCGAACTGCTCATACATTGCCACCTGCGGCTTTACCGCCGGGATTAAATCATAGGTAGCATCCACGATTGCCTTGTTAAACTGCCAGATTGCTTCTGCCGCGCCCTCTAAGGTCTCACCAAACTCAGCAAATGCCTTTTCCTTTACCTGAGACGGTACATAGGAAAGCATCGGGTCCAGTCCCACAACAATCGGTGCATTCGTCTTCTGAATCTTCGAAATAAGCTCTTTTACCATAGTAATCTCCGTTTCTCCGGCACTATGCCGTATTTTCTTTTTCCGTTTCGATTAGTTTAGCATACTATTTTCTTATGCGCAAGCTGCATTTTTCAATCCGCTTTCCTATTTTACAAGCCTCTTTCCCCATTCTCTCTCAGAAGATATTCTGTATCTTCTGCCATAATTTCCAGCATGATTTCTGCGAACTGCGGGTCAAACTGACTACCGCGGCCTTTTTCCAGCTCTTTTTTCACGGCTTCCTGCGACAGCACATCCCGATAGCTTCGCTTCGAGGTCATCGCATCATAAGCATCTGCCACACCGATAATACGCGCAATTTCCGGAATTTCCTCACCCTTTAGCCCGTCCGGATAGCCGGTTCCGTCGTACAACTCGTGATGCCAGTGTGCCCCTACCTTTAACTCCGGAATCTCCGTCATGTTCTCCAGTATCTCCGCACCAATACGCGGGTGGTCCTTCATTACCTCGTATTCCTCCTCCGTCAGGCCGGTGGATTTATTGATAATCCGATTCGGAACACCGATTTTGCCAATATCGTGCAAAAGTCCTATATAATAAATCTCCTGCTGCTCCTGCTCGCTTTTTCCGGCACGTCGCGCAATTTCCCTTGCATACTCCGCTACTCTCATAGAATGACCGCTGGTATATTTATCCTTGGCATCTATGGTATTCGCAAGTGCTACCATCATCTGCTCCGACAAACGTTCTACCTTTTCTCTTCGTGCCTCTGCCCGCTTCGTCTGAAGCTCCAGCTGGGATTTCTGCTTTTCATATACATAAATCTGATATTTAAAAACAACACCAAGGATGCAGGTCACCACAAAAATGGACTGTATCATTGCAATACAAACAGAATTGCTGTTTGACAGCGGCTTTACCATTCCCGGATACAGCATTTCAAGCACAATGCATAGTACTGTCACCCCCGCATTTAATACATAGATAATAATACTGGAGGCTCCCTTTAACAGCAGCCATGAAAAAATCAGTCCGAACACCTGCCACACCGGTATACCGGAAGCAATTCCGCCTCCCATAAAATACATCAGCGGAAACACTCCCATATTAGCTACCATGACAACCACAATTGCTGCAATCTGCGGCTGCCGCAGCGTAACGGATATAAATAATGCTATCGCTACCGCCGCTACCAGAAAGGAAATGGCAACAATCAATTCCTCCGCCGCCCCGACTAAAATACTGACAAGAAAAAACAGCATACCTCCGCCGAAAGTGGCAAGAAGTATTAAATTTAAAAGTCTGTCCCGGATATCCATATCCTCGCGAAACATTCCCTTTATCTCTTTCTTAAACAGTTTCAAGCTTTCATCTCCTTCATATACGTAACCGTTCCGGCACAGATGGTCATATAAACCCTGCCTTTCACCTTTTTCCCGCCAAACGGTGTATTTTTTCCTTTCGAAAAGAACTCTTCCGGACAAATCACATACTCCTCATCCGGTGCTACAATCGCTATATCGGCATAATATCCTTCTGCCAGTCCGCCAAACTCATTCGCCCTTCCAAGAACCTGTGCCGGATGATAGCTCATACAGGCTGCAAGCTGCATCGGTGTCATCCCCCGTTCCTTGACAAGTACCGTATTGCTCAGTGCATAAGCTGTTTCCGAGCCTACAATTCCGAACGGCGAGCCCACCATAGAGCCTTGCTTTTCTTCCGCAGAGTGCGGCGCATGGTCGGTAGAAATCACACTCATGGTTCCGTCTAACAAGCCGGAAATCAATGCCTCCACATCCTCTTTCCCGCGCAATGGCGGATTCATCTTGTAATTGGCATCATCACACGGAATATCCTCATCGCACATTGCAAAATGATGCGGACACACCTCTGCTGTTACCGGAAGCCCCTTCTCCTTTGCAAATCTCACAAAATCCACACTGTATTTTGTGGAACAGTGGCAAAGATGAAGCTGTGCCCCTGTCTCCTCTGCCAAAAGAATATCGCGCATTGTAATAATATCCTCTACCGCATTCGTAATTCCCGGAAGTCCCAGCTCCGTTGCCCTGCCGCCGGCATTCATCACACCGCCTCTTACCAGACTGATTTCCTCACAATGGGCAAATACCGGAAGTCCGGCCTCCTTCGCCTTCTTCATGCCTTCCGCATAAAGTACCGGATTCATTACGGATTTTCCGTCCTCAGATACAGCCACTGCCCCGGCCGCTTTCATTGCCTGCATATCGGAAAGCTCCGTGCCGCCCTGACCTACCGTTACCGCGCCTACCGGAAGCACACGCACCTTTCCCGCTTTTCCTGCCATATCCAAAACATAGCTCACCACCTCAGCACAATCGGTCGCCGGCTTTGTATTCGGCATCGGACACACTGTAGTATAACCGCCTGCTGCCGCTGCTGCAGAACCGGTGGCTATGGTTTCCTTATACGTAAGTCCAGGTTCGCGATAATGTACATGCAGATCAATAAAACCGGGAAGCACCTGCTTTCCTGCAGCATCTATCACCAAATCTGCCCTTGCTTCTTCTTCCTTAATCGTTTTCGTAACTAAAAAAATACGTTCTCCCTCGGTTAAAATATCATAAAAGCCTTCTCTTTTTGATGCCGGGTCAATCATATATCCGTTTTTTATTAAAATTCTCATTTTCCTGCTTCCTTTCCCTCTGTCTCATAGCGTACCTCAGACAAGAACAGACCTCTTGCCTCGACGGTCTCTCCGGCAGCCTCCCGGTCACCGCTCAAAAGCAGACGTTCAACCTCCTCCGGCATCATTTCGCCCTTTCCTACCGCAAGCAGCGTCCCTACCAGAATACGCACCATATGCGGCCAGAAATCATCTGCCGTAAAGATAAATAAAAGCTCCCTGTCATCTCCGTATATGGAAACATCCTTCATCACACGCACCGTAGACTTCTTCATTTTACGGTTATCGGAAAACGCCTTAAAATCGTGTCCTCCGATAAGATAGGCTGCTGCTTTTTTCATTTTATCGATATCCGGACGTTTGAAGCTGTAGTAGTTATACTTTCGTTCAAACACGGACGGAACTTCCCCTGTCGTCACCCTGTATTCATACACAAACTCTTTCGCAAGGTAGGAGGAGTGAAACCGTGTCGGCATTTCCACCGCTTCCAGCACTGCAATATCCATGGGAAGATAGCGGTTCAGATATTGCTTTATTTCCGTTACGTTCCTCCCGGTCGTGGTATGAAAATTCGCAATCTGTCCGTAGGCATGTGCTCCAGGTTCTGTTCGTGCCGCACCAATGACCTCCACCGGCTTACCTTCCATCTTCTCCAAAACTTCTTCTATCTTTCCCTGAATCGTTACCATGCGCTCTTTTCCCGGCATTTTCTGCCAGCCTGCATAGCGGGAGCCGTCATACTCCAGAGTAAGCCTGATATTGCGTGTTTTTTCCTGTTCCATTTGTATCTCCTCAGCTAATTCTCAAAATACTCTTGTATTCCTTTTACAATACCTTGTACCAGCAACGCCTGATATCCTAAAGCTTCCAATACATCCCACAGTTTAAAAGTAACAATGGCAATGAGCTTTCCGCCCGTCACTGTTACCGCGGGCGCAGCCGTTGTCTCCGGTATTACAGTGCTTGTCGGTATCGGAGCCTCCGCCGAAGCGGCTTCCGGTGCCGGTACGGCAGTCGGAGCCGGATTTTTCCCCGGAACTTTCTGATACCATACATAAGCCTCGTCAAAATTCTCTCGTTCAAAATGACAATGTCCCATATAAGTATAGGCATATACTTCCAATTCCTTTGGCAATTCCTTGTCTACTGCTGTCGCAAAGTATTCCGCCGCAGTCGAATACTCTCCCGTTTCGTAATATTTTATTTCCTTCTGATAATCGGATGCCGCAGACATGCTTCCGGGCAATGTTCCCTTACAGCCTGCCACAGCCAATCCTATCCATAGCAGCAGTATTCCTGCAATACGCTTCACACTAAGGGCTTCCTTTTACTAATACTAATTCTAGCATAACTGCAGCCGAAAAACAACATGTCAAATCGCGCGTTCAAAAAAAAGTCAGAATTTCCAAAAAAATCAAAAAAAGGATTGACAAACTATAAAAAATAAATATACTTAATTTGTAAAATATCATATTTTGCTAGGGGAGCCTTTGCTGAGAGGCAGTATACTCTGCCGACCCTCATAACTTGATCCGGATAATTCCGGCGTAAGGAAGCAGACCATATGTATCGTATGGTTTTTCACGGCCCCTCCCAAGCAGTACGCAAGGAGGTTTTTTTATGTTTTTCAATGTTTTCAAAGAGGACGGGTATGCCGTCCTGACTACCGCGGGTTATGTTGCCTGCGCAGTTATTGCTTTATTGCTTTTTGTCCTGATTTTTATCAAGTCAAAAAAAAATACGGCATCACACCGGAATACCCGGCAATTAGTTTTTTCTGCGGTTTGTCTGGCACTTGCCTTTGTACTTTCTTACATCCAACCGTACAAGCTGCCCTGGGGCGGCTCTGTTACACTGTTTAGCATGCTGTTTATCTGTCTGGCAGGTAACTGGTACGGTCTTCGCGTCGGTCTGACGGTAGCCTTTGCCTACAGTATTTTGCAGTTCATTCAGGGTGGCGGCACCTATATTCTTTCCCCGCTCCAGGTTTGCTGCGATTACTTTTTTGCTTTTACGGCACTGGGCTTTTCCGGAGTGTTTGCAGGAAAGAAAAACGGATTACTAAAAGGGTATATTTTAGGCATTTTCCTCCGTGGCGCATTCCACTCCCTCGGCGGTTACCTCTACTGGATGGATTATATGCCGGATAATTTCCCGAAGGCGTTTACTGCAATTTATCCGATTGTCTATAACTACTCCTACATTCTCATTGAAGGTGTTGCAACCGTCATCATCCTTTGCATTCCGGCAGTAAGGGCTGCGCTGAACCGCATAAAAGAGATGGCTGCAAAATAGTTGTTCCGGTACATTGCACTTCATTTTCTATAAAACCGGAGAGTCCCTGCAGAACAGTGCCTTCCTCACGCTCCATAAACAAAATGCGTGCGGTTCGAAGCTATTCTGCAGGGACTCTCTGTTTCCTTAAAGATTCGCTATCCACCACAGCAGTGCCACTGCTGCAATTACACCTACCACGGTGATTGCCACCTTTACCGGAGAAACCGGTATTTTACCGGATACCTTACCCGTCTGTCCATTTACCATAAACTGATACAGCTTATCCCTATATTTAAAGCTTGCCATCCATACCGGAAGCAGTAAATATTTGTACTTAATACTATCGAAACCGGTTTTCATCCGGAGCGAACGTACTGAATTCGCATGATACTGATTTTCAATTTCTCTGGTAATATTTCGCTTTAAGCGACCGGAAATCAGTTTTTTCGCTGTTTCCCAGGCAGCCTTTAAACCAATGGAATAACGCTCTGACGCAAACCCGGCTACATACTCCGGCTTATAGGTCTTGTTATCCCCGGTGTTAAACGGTAAAATACCATTTAACAGACTCTGTTCATGTCTTACGGTACCGCACACTGCCTGATCATCAATAAACTCCTCATGGACACCGCTGCATGCATACCAGTCGGTCACCGTAACCGTTTCTCCTTTGGCATTCTTCTTCTGACGGTTGATTCCATACTCTGCAGTATAATGTGTCGTTGTCTGTGTATCAAAGGTCCAGTACGGAAGATACACTCCCTTAAAATCTTTCGGCTTTGCCGTTTCCTTTGCTTCCTTCGGACAAAACCATCTTCTCTTAATCCACAGTTTAAACTTCTCTGCCGCCTGCTTCGCATCCAGCTTAAACACACAAACGCCGCCCGGTGCCAATGTATTTTCTGCTTTTGCCTCCATCACCTGATTCGAGCCGCAATACGGACACTCCCCGGCAATCTCCAGCGCGTCATATACCATCTCCCCGCCGCAGGCCTTACAAAGCACTGTCTTCGTCTCCACACCCCAATCACAATTATCAGTATTCTCTGCAGAAAGAAAGTCCAATTCCTCCGCTACCGTGTTTTCCTCACCCTCCTGCAAAATTTCCTCTGTATAGTCACAATACGGGCAATGCAGCTTCCCAAACTTCGGGTCAAAATCCATAACACCACCGCACTGCGGACATTTTCTGTCGGTCTCCTCTTTGGTTTCCGTTAATACAGACTCCCGATAGCCCTGTCCTTCGTAATTATCCTGTCCTTCCATCCTTCTCAATCCCCCTGCGCAAAATTCAATAAGCGGTACAGATGCTTCTTTGCATCTGTACCGCCTAAAAATGCTTATCGCTGAATATCACCATCTGTAAATGGGTCTCCACATTCCGGACAAAACTTCGGCGGATTCTTCGGATCCTCCGGTTCCCAGCCACACTTATCACAACGATACAGCGGGACACCTTCCGGCTTTTTTGCGCCACACTCCGGACAGAACTTTCCTTTATTTACTGCACCACACTGACAGGTCCAGCCATCTGCCACCGGCTTCTTTTCTCCGCATTCCGTACAGAACTTTCCTGTGTTTACTGCACCACACTGACACATCCAGCTGTCTGCCGCAGCTTCCTGCGGTGCCGGAGTCCCTGTGCCCTGCTGACCCATTCCAGGCTGCTGCATCATTCCGCTCTGCTGTCCCTGTGCCATCGCCAGCATATCCTGCGCCGTAAAACCGCCTTTTTGCTGTGCCATATTCATTCCCATGAAACCAAGCATTGCACCACCTTCATTCTTTGCAGCCATCATGGTACCCTCAGCCTGGCTTTCCACCAATGCACCAAACGCATTCTGCATATTATTGTAGTACTGCTTATCCGAAAACTTCTGAATGGATTCCAGATCCTTTTCCGGGATACTCGGTGCAAGCTCTATGCTGACAAGCGTAAGACCTCTCTTTTCCGTCCACTTCTGGCTCAGCTTTTCCTGAAGTGCCGTACAAATTGCCTCGGAATGATATGTAAGCTCATCATACCGGATGCCCTTCTGCGCATAATCCCCCAGCACAGAACGCAGCGCATTGACAAACTCCGGTCTTAAGGTATTCTGTACAAGATCCGTCTTCTCATACTCGGATGCAACATTACCTGCTTCTTCCTTGTAGAACAGCACCGGATCGGTAATCTTAAATACATATTCGCCGCTGCAGCGAAGCTGTACCGGTCTGTCGATATTCAGATTCGGATAATACAGACGGAACGGAATCGGCTGTGCCGTACCGTACTTATTTCCGGAAATCTGCTTGATGTTTACAAAATAAACTCTTTGATCCTTTGCTACATCGCCGCCGAAGGAAACTCGCCGTCCAAAGGTTTTAAAGGAATCCCCGATGCTCTTTCCAAGACCGCCGTAAAAAATGGACGGCTCTGTGGAGCTGTCATAAATGAATTCGCCGGCCTGCGCACAAACCTCTACAATGGCTCCCTGATCCACAATTAACATACACTGTCCTTCGTTGACCGCGATAATGGAACCGTTGGAAATTACATTATCACTGCCCTTCGTATTGGACGACTTTCCGGAAACACGTTTCTGCCCCTTCACCATTAAAATGTCATCATCCATCGAATCACAGTAAAAATATTCCCGCCAGGTATCTGCAAACACGTCTTTTCCTGCCGTTTTAATTGCCTGAATTAAGCCCATACTGACTCCTTCCTCCCGCCATGCGGGTTTCCATTTCCCTTGGCACTGGCCTGTATACTATTCGTACATCAGATACTTCTTTGTAATCGCTTCTACGATGGCTTTTGCCTCGTCGGACGCTTCCTTTTTATCTACAGTCAGGGCAATTGCCTTTGCTACCCGCTTCATATCCTCTGCATTCAGGCCTCTGGTGGTTGCTGCTGCCGTACCAAGGCGAATTCCGCTGGTAACGAACGGAGATGCCGGATCGTTCGGAATCGCATTCTTGTTACAGGTAATGTTTACGGCATCCAAAAGCTTCTCCGCTTCCTTACCGGTAATCCCCTTGCTCTGAAGGTCAACCAGCATTAAATGGTTATCAGTGCCGCCGGATACAAGGTTAAAGCCCTCTGCCAATAACCCCTCTGCCAATGCCTGCGCGTTAGTCACAATATTTTGTGCATACTGCTTAAACTCCGGAGACAGCGCTTCCTTTAAGCAGACAGCTTTGGCAGCAATCACATGCATTAACGGACCGCCCTGAATTCCAGGGAATACCGCTTTATTTAACTTATGCTCTTCCGCAAACTCTGCAGAAGAAAGAATCATACCGCCACGCGGTCCTCTCAGGGTCTTGTGGGTTGTTGTTGTAGTAACATGAGCATACGGAATCGGGCTCTCATGCACACCACCGGCAATGAGACCTGCAATGTGCGCCATATCTACCATAAGATATGCCCCTACCTCATCCGCGATTTCACGGAAACGCTTGAAATCGATTTTTCTCGCATAGGCGGAAGCACCTGCAATAATCATCTTCGGTTTTGCTTCCTTCGCAATACGGAGTACCTCCTCGTAATCAATGAAGCCATCGTCATTCACGCCATACGGTACAATGTTAAAATAAGAGCCGGAAAAATTCACCGGGCTGCCGTGAGAAAGATGACCGCCGTGTGCAAGGTTCATACCAAGTACGGTATCTCCCGGCTTTAACAGTGCAAAGAACACTGCCATATTTGCCTGTGCGCCGGAATGTGGCTGCACGTTTGCGTAGGTACACCCATAAAGCTCCTTGGCACGCTCAATTGCCAGTGTTTCCACGATATCTACGAATTCGCAGCCACCGTAGTAACGCTTGCCCGGATAACCCTCGGCATACTTGTTTGTTAACGGACTGCCCATCGCTGCCATAACAGCCTTGCTGACAAAGTTTTCGGAAGCAATCAGCTCTATGTGGCTTCTCTGCCGTCCGAGTTCCATGTCCATTGCCTTTGCTACCTCTGCATCGGCCTTCATTACTTCTTCAAATGAATACATGTGTTTTCCTTTCCTCCGGTTTATTTAAAATTTATAATTTTCTCCCAAAAATACCAGCGCAAACATGCCGCTTCCCACATGTGTACCAATAATCGGCCCAACATTGGAAACTATGACATCCTTTACCAGACCCTCCGACAACAGCTGTGCTTTTAACTGCTCTGCCGTTTCCAAGGCATCCGCATGACCAATCATCACTGTCTGCCCGCGCACATCGATGCCATCATTTGTCAGGCGATCCTTTAAATACTCCACTCCCTTTTTCGTACCGCGTACCTTTGCAACTACCGTAAGCCGTCCCTCTCTGTCTACAGACAGTACTGGTTTAATCTTAAGCGCAGTACCTACCGCTGCCTCAAGACTATTTAAACGGCCGCCTCGCTTTAAATGAAGCAAATCATCTACCGTAAACCAATGACACACCTTTGTGCTGTTCTCCCGTACCCATGCCGTCACCTCATCAAAGCTCCTGCCTTCCTTGCGGAGCTTCCCCGCAAGATATACCAAAAAGCCCTCACCGATGGAAGCACACAGGGAATCCACACATTCGATTCTGCGCTCCGGATACTTTTCCGAAAGCTCGGCTGCTATGAGACGTGCAGAATTATACGTACCGCTAAGTCCAGAAGAAAATGCAATATATAAAATATCCTTTCCTTCTTTCAGATGCTTTGTAAACAGCTCCTGAAACACAAGCGGCGTAATCTGGCTGGTAACAGAATCCTCCCCTGCCCGAAGTCTTTCGTAAAAAGCCTTGCAGGTCAGCTCCCTTTCATCCGGATGAAACAAATAGTCCTGTTCGCCAATGCGAACATTCATGGGGATGATTTCCAGCGAAAGCTCCTCAATCACCTGCGGCGGTAAATCCGCTGTGGCACCGCACACAATCACATAATTGTCGTTCATTTCTACCTCCACATTGCCATTCGGGGGCATTTTATACACATAGCAGAATTATATCATAGACACGCCTAAAATTCAAGTATGCCCTGCCGTAATTTGCAAGATCCCTCATTCGGTCCTGCTGTCCCGACCACACATTTCCTAATATGACCGTATCGTATCGCTCCCGTCATCCCCGGTTTTTACTATCGCACGAATTGTCACATAATACCCGCCGTCACTTCCCACCGGCACCAGCACACGGTCGCCTAATTTCTTTCCGTACACCGCTTTTCCCAGAGGCGATTCAATGCTGATCAGATTTTTTAAAGAATTTCCGCGAATGGATGTCACCAGACGGAATTCCTCACACTCTTCGTCATCTTCAAAATACAGCGTTACCGTATTATTTAACCCCACCTCATCCTCTGCGGACTCTTCTGAAATAATTTCTGCGGTCTTTAGCATCCGCTCCAGATAACGAATCCGGCTTTCATTTTTATTCTTGTCCTTTTTCGCCGCATGATATTCAAAATTTTCACTCAAATCGCCGTGGGCCCTGGCTTCCTTGACAGCCTCGATTGCTTCCTTCCGCACCACCAGCTTTCGATGCTCAATTTCCTTTTCAATACGTTCAACATCCTTTTTGGTTAACTGCTCCCGCATAACTCCTCCTTACTCCGGCTTTTCCGGATAGAACCGCATCAAATATCAATCTCAATAAATCTTGGCCGTTCTAATAATGTCTCATTAGGGGAATGAAGTGCCAGATACCGCTTCCCGTCCAGTCCCGTAAACAGCATACCGTGCCCTCCGTCCTTTGCAAACAGCAGCTTCTCCTCCGGCTTCCATGTATCAGAAAACATTCCGTTTTCCGGAGTCGCAAGTGCCACACAATAATTTTCTCCCTCTGCAAAGCTGGACCAAATCATACGAAGCCGCCCTTCCTTATCCCGGAACAAAAACGGTCCGTCCGTTACATAAATATTCCCTTTTCTTCGGTGAAAAATCGTCTTTACGGCCGGTGCCCCATCGGAAGCCTTAAACAAAAAACGCGGTTCGCCTACCGGCTCCTTCAGGTCTTTCGTCAGCTCCACTGCACAAATCGTGCCGTCCCCGTCCGTATCCTCCCATTCATGGGAAAAAACCATGTAAGGTGTTCCATCCTCCTCTACATAAAGCGTACCATCCAGGGAATACCAGTCCTTTGGCGTAAGTGCCCCGTCACTGTGCGGCACAAACGGCCCCAGAGGCGTATCCGCTTTTAAGCAGTGCGTTCCTCTTCCCACGCCATCCGTAAAAAAGGTAGCAAACATATAAAAGGCTCCTTCGTAGGCATATACCTCCGGTGCCCAGTAATTCATATGAGGTGCGAATGTCTCGGTCTTGTGAAACACCTCAAACGGTCCGTCAAATTCTTCTAAATCCGTGCCGACATAGCAATCAAAGCCGTCAGCCTCTCCCCAGCAGGTAGCTCCTCTTGTACCGTACAGGTAATATTTTCCGTCATGCACCAGCACAAACGGATCTCTGATATTAATCTCTTCCCGTTTCATCACAGGCTCCAATCCTCTCTTTTCTATAGCTCTTTTTTGTCAGGCTTCTCTGCTTATGATTATACCATTTTTTCTCAGAAATGGAAAGAAAATTCAAAAACCTTCCCTGGATTGCACAGGGAAGGTTCTGATTACTGCACTAAAATTTCTGTTTCTTAATTCTCTGCCATCCGTGCCAGCTTCGCAGCCTGGTCAGCTGCCGTCAGTGCATCTATCACTTCGGTCAAGTCACCATTTAGGATTTCGTTTAAGCGGTGCGTTGTAAGCTTGATGCGGTGGTCCGTCACTCGCCCGTCCGGGAAATTGTAGGTACGAATTTTTTCGGAGCGGTCTCCGGTTCCCACCTGACTGCGTCTTGCCTCAGCTTCAGCATCATGCGCCTTTTCAAGCTCTAGCTCATACAGCTTTGCACGAAGCACCTTTAACGCCTTATCGCGGTTCTTCAGCTGGGACTTCTCATCCTGACAGGAAATTACAATTCCCGTCGGAATATGCGTCAGCCGCACTGCAGAGTCAGTCGTATTGACACACTGGCCGCCATTACCGGAAGCACGGAACACATCGAACTTACAGTCATTCATATTCAGCTCTACATCTACCTCCTCTGCCTCCGGCATAATTGCCACAGTCGCAGTAGAGGTATGGATACGGCCGCCGGATTCGGTCACCGGTACACGCTGTACACGGTGTACGCCGCTTTCATACTTTAGCTTTGAGTATGCCCCTTGGCCGTTTACCATAAATACAGCTTCCTTAAAGCCTCCGATACCGTTTTCATTTACATTCATCAAATCGACCTTCCAACGGAAGACTTCTGCATACTTTGCGTACATACGATAAAGCTCTGCAGCAAACAGGGCTGCCTCGTCGCCGCCTGCACCTGCACGTATTTCAACGATAACATTCTTCTCATCGTTCGGATCCTTCGGAATCAGCAAAATCTTTAAATTCTGCTCACATTCCGCCAAACGCTCCTTTGCCCCGGCAAGCTCTTCCTTTGCCAGCTCACGCATCTCCTCATCGCTTTCTTCGTCCAGCAGTAAAAGACTATCCTCAATATCCTGCTTCGTCTGCTTATAACGCTTATACTCCGCCACAATATCCGCTAAATCATTCTGCTCCTTCATAAGCTTGCGGAATCTCGTCTGGTCATTTACCACGCCGGGATCACTTAACTCATTCTGCAGCTCCTCATAACGCTGTAACAAATCTTCCAACTTATCAAACATTCTTATATCTCCTCTTATTTTTTACGGTCGGACCGCAAATACCATACGATCCAGTCCGGCATAATCCTTTTTTACTTCTATTTTGATATACCCCTCTGCCGCAAGAAGCTCCGGCACCGTTTTCCCCTGGTCATAACCGATTTCGAACATCAGACTGCCTCCCGGTTTCAGATATGCCTTTGCTTCGGCGCAAATCCGGCGGTAAAAATACAGACCGTCTTCTTTTCCGTCCAGTGCCATGCGCGGCTCAAAGTCCCGTACATCAGGCATCAGCAGCTCCACAGCCCCACTTTTGATATACGGCGGGTTAGAAACAATAATATCGTAAATTCCTTCCACGTGTTCAAATAAATCACCCTGGAAAAAAGTAATCTCTGTATGCTGTAAGCTTGCATTCTCCCTTGCGACCGCAAGTGCTTCCGACGACACATCTGAAGCCGCCACAAATGCCGGTGTCCCAAGCTTTGCCACGGTCACGGCAATACACCCGGAGCCGGTACACAAATCAAGCACACGTTTCCCGGCTGCACTCCGGAATACCGCTTCTGTAAGAAGCTCCGTCTCAGGCCTCGGAATCAACACTCCCGGTCGTACCATGAACTTCAATCCGCAGAACTCCTGCTCACCGGTCAGATACTGTACCGGAACATGCTTCTTACGCTCCGTAAGCAAATCAAAGAAAACTCTGCGCTGCTCCTCCGGAGCCTCTTTTGCACCGTCACGCAGCAGTGCCGTAAAATCCATACCGCATACATAAAACACAAGGTCCCGCACATCGGTACGCGCCTCATCAAACCCGGCAGCCACAAGCTCTTTTATCCCGGCTGCCACCAATTCGGAATATGTCATACAATCCTGCCTTTAATGCTCCTCATTACTGCCACGCTCCATCACCGTCTTTTCTCCTTCAAAGACAAAGTATTTATCCAGCGCTTTTAGCACCTCATCGTCTTCCTCTTCTTCCTCCCTGAAACGGCTTACGGTAGCCGCAGTCTCACCAAGTACGGTCTTTCCTGCCGCTTCTGCCTTATCTGCAGCAGAAACCTTTGCCACCAGCACACTTCTGCTTATCTGTGCCGCCATCTCATCCACTTCCGGCTTCTTTGCAGACGCAAAGCTCCAGTCAAACCTGGAGGCGACATCCGCCTCCGGCTGCTTTGCCACCGGCTTTTCTTCTGCAGGTTCTTCCGTTGCGGCAGTTACCGCAGCAGCCTTTTTCTCCGGCTTCTTCGCCTGTTTTTCAGAATGGGTTTTCTTTCCGTTTTTCTTTCGATTCTTCTTTCCGAAGTTCTCTTCCAAATATGCCTCCCAGTCAAATACTGCCTCCACGGAAGCTACTGCCACACGAATCATATCATCGTCCGGCTCTCTGGTAGTAAGTCCCTGAAGCCACAGCCCCGGCTTACTGAGAACATTAACAAGCTTAGAATCACTGGAGCCTGCCAGACGAATAAACTCATAGGAAATACCGGCAATCACCGGAACAAACAAAACACGCACTGCAAAGCGAAGCCAAAGCGTCTCTACACGGAACAATAAAAAGAAAACAACACTGATTAACATAACAATCAATAAAAAGCTTGTACCGCAACGCTTATGCAGTCTGGAGCACCTTCTTACATTATTTACCGTCGGTGCCATGCCCCGTTCGATACAATTGATGGTCTTGTGCTCAGCGCCGTGATACATAAACACACGGCGAATATCCTTCAGCTGTGAAATCAATACAATATATCCAAGAAAAATAACAACCCGAAGTAATCCTTCCAGCAGGGCTTTCCATTCATAGGAAACCCTTTCCTCATCAAGAAAGCTCACGACTGCCAGCGGAAGCAGCATAAAAATGCCGATTGCCATCACAATGGAAAAGAATACGGTAAAGCCCATAATAATATTTTCTGCCTTTTTACCAAACCTTTTCTGCAGCCAGCGTTCAAGTCTTCCCGGCTCCTCCTCTGCATCATCAAAATATGCAACAGAGGATGTAAGCATCTTCATCCCCAACACCAGCGATTCCACAAAGCTTACGACTCCGCGAACCACCGGAATTCCAAGGACTCTGTGCTTTTCCGTAATACTGTGGCATGTCCCTTTCTCTACCGCAATGCCGCCATCCGGTTTTCTGACAGCAACCGCATAGCTGCTTTTATTTTTCATCATTACACCCTCTAATACGGCCTGTCCGCCAATTCCCGATGACTTCATGTTTTCCTCCTTCTCCGAACTGTACCCATAAGACAAAAGAGGTTGAGATTATATATAACCTCAACCTGATTTTCGTTCTTTTATGTTTTGTTTAGTTCTGGCTTAAACCATATCTACGGTTGAACTTATCGATAGCACCGCGTGCAGCGATAGCCTTCTGCTGGCCGGTGTAGAAGGAATGGCACTTGGAACAAACTTCCACGTGAATCTCCTCTTTCGTAGAACCGGTAACAAACTCATTTCCGCAGTTGCAGGTTACCTTTGCCTGATAGTATTTCGGCTGAATTGCTTCTTTCATGTCTTTCACCTCTTTATCTAGATAACTTAAAACAGCTTTTTAATTATAGCATGTTTCTTGTCAAAAAGCAATAGCAAAATTAATTTTTTTTCAGTTCCGCGCGATTGTCCAGTTCAAACCAGAATTCCACACCGGAACCGTGGTTTTTTACACCATAGGCACGATTATGCGCATCCATAATTGCTTTCACGATAGAAAGACCGATACCGCTGCCGCCGTACTCTCTTGTCCGTGCCTTATCCACCTTATAGAACTTAATCCAGACCTTCTCAAGCTCTTCCTCCGGTATGTTCGCCCCTGTATTAAACACAGCCACCCGGATACCTGCTTCCACCGGAATCAGCTTCACCTCGATAATACCTGCATCACTCACATAATGAAGGGCATTGCTGATATAATTGGTTAATACCTCTTCTATCATATACTCATCCGCCCAGACATAGACCGGCTCCGCCTGTTCAAAACGTATCGTAACCGATTTCTGCTTTGCCAGAATATCCACAGATGCAAGCACCGCGCGAATCAGCTCTGTCAGGTTAAACCGTTCAAATTCCACCGGCGTATTTCCAAACTCCAGATGATTTAGTGTCAGCAGCTTTTTTACCATGGTATTCATTTTCGCTGCCTCATCTATGATAACGTCACAGTAAAACTCCCTGTCCTCTGCGCTCTCACTGATGTTATCCTTTAAGCCCTCAGCATACCCCTGAATCAGTGCAATCGGTGTTTTTAATTCATGTGTCACATTGGAAAGGAACTCTTTGCGTACCTCATCTGCCTGTGTCTTGCGCTCAATGTCCGACTGCAATTCATTATTTACACTTTTCAGTTCAGAAATTGTCTGTTCCAGCTTCTCCGATAACACATTAATGCTATGTCCTAATGTGCCGATTTCATCCTTGCTCTTCACCTCATATTTTACGTCAAAATTCAGCTCGGACATATCCTTTGCGATATCCGCAAGCTTCAGCATCGGTTCCGTAAACCTCCGGCTTACCCAAAACATAATAAGCGAAATCAAAAGCGCACTGCTGATTCCCGCATACAGCAAAAAGCGGTTGGCTACCTTGACACTTTCCTGCATGCTTTCTACGTTGGAGCGCATTAAAATAATATTACCGTTTTCCAAAAAGCCCACCAGCTCAATATATTTTGACTGCATTCTCGCGTCATACAAGGAAAAAACACTGTAGTCCTCCGTCTCCGCCTCCAGCTTTTTTTCCTTCACCTCCTGACCAAATCCGGGGAAATAGTAATCTCCGATCAAATCCCGAATTACCGCGTCATTCTGATCCTTTTCACCGCCAATACCAAAAAAATACTTTGCCATTTCCTGCGGTTTTGTATCTGTTGCAAAAATGTCCTCCACAATAACGGCTGTTACATTGGACTTTGTACACAAAATATCAAGCTCCTGCCTAACTTCCTCCGGCAAAGCTGCCTCTGTCTCCGAGCCGTTCTCCTCCTGCCCCTTATTCTCTTCTCCCACCGTCTGCGTCCCGGACATCAGCCGGTTAATCTCCCGGTAAACGGTTCCCAGCGTTTTCTGCTTGCTTTTCTCATAATACTTTACCAATAACGTTTCATTCAAAATCAGGCAAAGTGCCACTGAACCGAACACCGCCGCCAGTGTTAGCACAATCACCTTCACTCTGACTGAATGTTTTCCGTATTTCATATGCTACACCTCGAATTTATATCCCATCCCCCAGATGGTTTTGATATAATCTCCCTTTTCGCCCATCTTGCTGCGAAGCTTCTTTACATGAGTATCAATGGTTCTTGCATCTCCGAAATAGTCGTAATTCCAGACATTGTTTAATATACGCTCTCTGGATAACGCCATTCCCTTATTATCTATGAAATATGTCAGCAATTCAAACTCTTTTACGCTTAACTCCACCGGTCTTCCGTCAATCGACACCTGATGTGCCGACTTATCCAGAACAATCCCTCCGATTTCCGTCACTTCTGCTGCAACCGTACCGGCTCTTCGCAAAACCGCTTCTACTCTTGCCATCAGAATCTTCGGGCTGAACGGTTTTGAAATATACTCATCCACACCAAGCTCAAAACCCAGCAGCTCATCCCGTTCATCACTTTTTGCCGTCAGCATTATAATCGGCACACCGGAATACTGTCTGATTTCCCTGCAAACCTGCCAGCCGTCCATTTTCGGCATCATCACATCCAGAATAATCAATGCAATATCCTTCTGCTCAAAAAAAAGGTTCACTGCATCTTCTCCGTTTTCCGCTTCTGCCACCTCATAATTTCTTTTTACTAAAAAATCATGAACAAGCTTACGCATGCGGCTTTCGTCGTCCACAACCAAAATCTTTGTGCGTTCCATCAAACTACCTCCTATGCACAGTCTTCCCTTCTATCCTAACACGGGATTATGGAAAGATTGTGTCAGAATCCGTATCGAATTGTGAATTCCTTATTGTAATGCTTCTTCCCGCTCTGTCAAATCCTGTTCCCAGGTCTTTAAGCTTTCTTCCCACTTGTGAAGCTCTTCCTCTTTTATCGTCAGCTCTTCCTTCCAGCCGGCATATTCATCCAGCACCTGCTTCTCATAATCCCGAAACGGCGATGCCGTGCCAAATAAGCGTATCACAATCAGAATCACAATTACGGTGCTTAACACCACTACCGTAATCATAAGATTTTTAGAGCGTTCCCTATACAGCTCCATCATCCTTCGGTCCTTTGACTGCTTCTTTTTTTCCTGCCCGGCAAATTCCTTCGACGGCTGCGGCAGCGGCCTCAGACTGCTCTCTGCCACGGTCCCCGACTCCAATGCGCGGGATCTCAGCTCCTGTAAAAAAGCAATTCCGAGTGCTGTTATCATTGTTTCCTTCTCTACCAGCCTGTTATACAGCTTTACTACCGTTTTTACGTCGGCCAGATCTGCCCGGCTGCGAATGTACGCAATCGCCTCTGCTTCTTTCTTTGCTTCGTTTAATTCCGTCTCAGATGTAAAGCGAAACCCTTGATAGGTATATGTTTTTCCCCTTTCCATGCGCCCTTCCTCCTTTGCCTGCGCGATAAAAAACTGCCTTACAGAGAAAAGCTGCCGCTCTACGGACATACCATAGAGCGGCAGCCTGCACTACCTTTAGTATAGCATATTACCACGCTTTCGGGAAGTCAAAATTTTGCCCTATAACGCTAAATCCACATGCTGTACAGTACCCGCCGTACCGTCCTCACGAAGATACACGCCGGTCTTTCGAATCATTGCATTTGTAGCATTGGTTTCTGCCTGCTTCAAAGAAAACTGTGTATCGGCATTGCCGAGATAAATAGCTCCCACGCCTGCTTCCTTCAAATCCAGCAGCTTATTCTCTCCTGCCTCATCCTTTACCCAAACCTTTAACTGTGAAAAAACTGCATCCGCCTCATCTATCCAGCCATTTCCGTCCTCATCATGCTGCGCAAGCTCTGCAAAGCCGTCTCCGCTCTTTGTCCCGAACAGTTCGCTTCCGTCGTTTATTACACCGTCTCCGTTTTTATCCAGCGCCAGAAATCCACTTCCCGCACCAAGCTCGGAAATTTCTTCCTCCTTACCGTCTGCATCGAGGTCAAAATAAAACTTCATATCTCTGACATCCGCAATCGTATTGTCCAGATTAATCACTAACGGGTCCACCATGACATAGCTTCCTTCGGTATACGCTTCCGTCTCCTGTACAAAGGAGCGGGACATTTCCACACTGATACCGAAGGAAATTTCCCTGCCGTCAGCAGTACATACCTTACCCACACTACTGTACTCGGTTACCTCCTGTTCAAAGAAAAAGCTGGACGTAACCGTCTGCACCTTCCATTCCTGTCCGGCACCGCTACCCACGGAAACCGTGTTTTTTACCGCTCCGCCGGCAACAGAAAGACTGCCGAAGCTTTGTCCGATACCAAGCTGCAGACTGATGGAATCTGCTTTTCGGGCTTCAAAGGACTGCAGACTTTCCTCAAGCTGTCTTTCTTTTCCTCCTTTGCCGCGGTTACGGATGCTCTCCAAAATCCGCCGCAGCATCTTAATTTCCAAATCCTCTTGTGTCTGAACCAGCGCATTCCCCTGATTCGTTTTTTGTGTCCGTTCCGTAAGACTCAGTAATGCCTTCTGCTGCTTCTTTTGATTTGCAGCCAGCTCTTCCTTTTCTGCCCTTTCCTTCTCAAGCTTGCCCTCCTGCAGCTGGCGCAGCAGACCCTTAGACTTATCCGAAAGGTCAAGCTTAACTGCATCCTCTGCCTTCGATGTCACTGACAGCGATACAGCGCTTTCTGCCTTTTGATAGGAACGCTCTGAACTCATAGAAACCGAACTTGCTTGAATCATCATGAAAATCCACTTCCTTTCTTTTTTTCACGACAAATAACCCTTTTGCCGACCTCCGTGTCGATGCAGGCAAGCTCCTTTTTTTGATGAACGAAGCATATTTTCCTTCAAGATAAAAAGCGAACCCTGCCCACATATTATATCGACAGGATTCGCAGATTTATTAATAGAATCTGAACATTTTTGAGACAACCTTTTGTTGACCGTCCGGTACATTTATCCAAAGCACAACGCTCCGCTTCTACAAATATGACAGACTGAAGCGCCGCTTTGCCAGGTCACCAAGTGTCCCCTCGTAACAAAGCTGCAGCTCCGGCAGCTGGATAAAATCTACCGGATGGTACAGCTCCGGCGACTTAGTCAGCTCCATGACCCCCACTTCATTTAACGTCTCAGCCACAAACTGGGAACAAAAATACTTGTTTCTCCGCTTATAAGCAATCCCAAAGAAGCACAAAAAGGTTCCTAACACACTGTACTGAAAGCTTCTCCGAACCGGCAGCATCTTTTTAAACTTTCTGCGAAGTGCCCGATAAGACGTATTCGGAATCGTCAAACGATACAATGCACACGGTGCCTCCTTGCTTTTTGCCATCATACCGGTTTCAATGCTCTCCTGTACAAAGCCTGCAGGCAGCGGCAGATTAGTATATCTTCTTGCAAAGCTGTAAAACTGCGTACAATCACTCGCAAAACCGATAGAAACATGTGTGTACGGTTCCTTTGTTGCTATATGTATTACTCGTGAGAGTAAGGATTGTGTCCGTAATAATAAAATATAAATCTCCCTTGTTCCCTGTTCTTCCTTTGCCATATCAATATCACCTTCCCATAACTCAGGCTTCTCAGCCAGACAGACTACAGCCTCTTACATTATAGTACAAAGCGGCACGAAACGCAAGAAGAATCGGTACAGGCACTGCGATTCTGAATAACTATTACATCTATTTTTTCAATAAACGCTTTCGGGGAATACTAAACCTGAATTATTCATGAGCCTATAAAAATGCTCAATACTACAAAACC
>CAZAUP010000003.1:0-39041 GCA_964488415.1 uncultured Lachnospiraceae bacterium | reverse complement strand
CGCCAAAGCTTTTGGTAATGTTTTTACAGGCGAGCAGCATAACAACCTCCTAGTTTAGTTTAGACTGCTTGCGAAATTCTCGCGGGGAAAAGCCCGTGGTTTTTCGAAAAATGTCCTTGAAATAATTACTTCCGTTAAAACCGCAGTCCGCCGCAATCTGCGTAATCGAGTCGTCGGTAGTAAGAAGTGCCTGACTGGCTCTGCGAATGCGGATATAATTTAAATATTCTTTAAAGGTTACACCGGTAATGCGACGGAATTTTTTTGAAAGATACGTAGGGCTTAAATTTGCCTTTTGCGCAATCTCCACTAAGGTAATCGGCAGATGGTAATTTAAGTTGATATATTCCATAACGGCCTCGATATCGTCTCCGATTGGTGCCTTCTCTTTTAGCTTTTCATAAACAAAGAGACCGTTTCTCTTGAGCTGTAATAAAAGCTCCGAAAGCTGAACGGAGAGCAGCGGAGCGGAATAGGTATCCGATTGGCTGCTTTCCGAGAACATACGCTGTAGCAGGGCTTCGATGATGGTCTGGCGTTCTTTGACGAGAACGATTTTTCCGGATTTTTCCAGCATGGTTTTGAATTCCGGAAGTGTATTTAAAAGCTCTGCCGGAAGGTGTTCTGCATAAAAATAGACAGTGGTACGTTCGCAGGGAACGCTACCTTCATAGCAGGTAAAATGGCAGTCCTCCGGTGCTACTAAAAAAGCGTCTCCGGCACTCAGCGGATAAAGCGTGTTATTGACGGAAAATACACAGTTCCCGGAATGGAGATAATAGAATTCGTAATATTTGTGCACGTGCTCGTAGGTCATGGAAAAATCCGGCTTACGAACCAAATGCTCTACATAAATTTGTGCGCTATTGCATTGCTCAATCTTCATAATTCATCCATCCTTTTTGGTGAAACGATATCTGTCCCATATTATAACAAAAAATATGTAATAAAGCAAGGAAAATGGTATAAATTTGGTATTATAATTATTTCTGTTATACTATAATTTATGTATAACTTATGTGCGCAAAGTTATTTATGGGTCAGTAAAATGTATGCAAACAATGTAAAAAGACAGAAAAAGGAGAAGGCTTATGAGAAAGAAAAAAGGAATGGCGCTTGTTTTAACTGTAGCGATGCTGTTAGGGCTGGCAGCCTGTGGCGGAAAAAATGATGGAAGCGATGGTGATAAGGTAGTAATTACAATGGCATGGTGGGGCTCCCAAACCCGTCATGACCGTACTGTACAGGCAATCGAGCTGTATGAGAGTCTGAACGAAAATGTAGACATTCAGTATGAGTATTATTCCTACGATGATTATTTTACAAAGCTGAATACTTTGGTAGCATCGGATCAGGTATGGGATGTATTCCAGCTGGGCGGCAACTTCCCGACCTATATTGACAAAATCTGTTATTTAAATGATTTTATGGAATCCGGTGTGATAGACACCTCTAAAATTTCTGATGCGTATCTGAAGATTACGCAGGACACCGAAGGCAACCAGATTGGCTTGTCCAATGGACTGAATACATACGGTATTGCATATGATCCGGAAATGTTTACGGCGGCAGGAGCAGAGCTTCCGACCGAGAACTGGACATGGGATGATTACGCAGAGGCAGCAGCAAAGATTACAGAGAAGCTGGGACATTTCGGTTCTTCCTCCTTTACCTCTTCTGAATTTATGACCGGCTGTTCCTCTTATATCGGTCAGCAGGGTGAGGTGGGCGAATACGGCTTCTTCAATCTGGAGCTTACGGATGTAGGCTTTGATGACCCGGCAATGCTTGTACCGTACATTGAGATGCGTGCAGCAATGATTAAGAACGGCTCCTATCCGGATGCCGGGGCAGAGGCAGAAATTACGAACATTGAAAATGATTTCCTTGTAACCGGTGAAGCAGCAATGACTTTGGTTGCAGTAAACCAGTTCCCGACCATCTATGATATTTGTAAGGAGGAAGGCAGAACCCTTGCACTTGCTCCGCTTCCGAGGGTAACAGAGGACGGACCGTCCGGTCTTACCATTCAGTCCTCCCAGATGCTTTGTGTTTCCCAGGACAGTGCGCAGAAGGAGGAGGCTGCAAAGTTTATCAGCTGGTTCCAAAACAGCACCGAATGTAATGATATTCTTTTAGGAGAAAGAGGAATTCCGATTAACGAGGATGTTCGTGCAAAGCTGTCTGCAAATGCTACAGAGGGACAGAGGATTATGTATGATTATGTAAGTCTTGTAGGTACGTTTGAAGCACCGGAAAAGGTAAACGTATTAAGCCCGGCTGGTCAGGAAGAGGTAGTCGCAAACTATCGCAACTATATCCAGCAGGTTGTATTCGGCGAAATCACAGCGGAAGAAGCTGCTGAGAAGACGTATAACGACGCAAAGGCAATTTTTAAGTAAATTCACCGACAAGGTCAGGCACATGTTCCGCGTGAATATGTGCCTGAAGTTTATCTGTGGCTCGTTTTTTGCCTATGCGGGCGGAAGAAAGATATAAAAGGAGAGATGGAGCTTGAGCAAAGGAAGGAAGGAACAGAGCGGTAGCAGACGTAAATGGATTTACCGTGAAAACGTAGTCGGCTATATATTTGCATCACCGTTTATCTTTGGTTTTGTGTGCTTTTCCCTGATTCCGATTCTGACTTCTCTTGGATACTCTTTTACAGAATATTCTTTGGGTTCTAAGGAGGTTACGTTTGTCGGAATAAGTAATTTTCAACGCCTGTTTCAGGATGAGGTCTTTTTAAAATCACTTAAAATTACATTGAAATATGTGTTGATTTCGGTGCCTCTGAAGCTGGCATTTGCATTAATCGTAGCGTTTCTTTTAACGAAGAAAAGCAGGATGGTTACCCTGTACCGTTCCCTGTATTATGTGCCGTCCCTGATTGGCGGAAGCGTGGCGGTTGCACTGGTATGGAAGCAGCTGTTTGCAAGAAAGGGGCTGTTGAATTCCATTCTTGCAGAAATGGGTTTGGATGCAGTGAACTGGTTTGGCGATCAGAAGCTTGCACTGTATCCGTTGATTTTAATGACGGTCTGGCAATTTGGTTCCTCCATGATTATTTTTGCGGCCGGTTTAAAGGAGATTCCGTCTACTTATTATGAGGCAGCAAAGATTGATGGAGCAAATGGACTTCATATTTTTACAAAAATTACGCTCCCATGTCTGTCACCGATTGTACTGTATAATCTGGTGATGCAGACGATTTCAGCATTTATGGCATTTACACAGGCATTTGTTATTACCGGCGGCGGACCGAACAACTCGACAATGCTGTATGCGTTATATGTGTATAATCAAGGCTTCCGTTACAATAACATGGGATATGCGTGTGCGATGTCGTGGGTGATGTTGGCTATTATGAGTATGATTACTGCCGTCATTTTTAAAACTTCAAAAAAATGGGTTCACAGTGATAACTAAAGGGGAGAGGTAAAGATGAAGACGAAAAAATTGATATTAAAAGTGGCGTATCATGTTTTTGTTATTGCATTTGGATTCCTGATGGTGTATCCTGTTCTTTGGATGATAAGCGGTTCGTTTAAAGATAATTCGGAGATATTGCGTGGAACATTAAGCCTGATTCCGGAAAAGTGGAAGCTTAGTAATTATACGACCGGCTGGAAGGGCTTTGGTGGAATTTCCTTTACTACCTATTTTAAAAATTCCTTTTTGATTACCGGTGTGGCAACCGTGGGTACTGTGATTAGTTCCTCACTGGTAGCGTATGCATTTTCACGCATTCATTTTAAAGGAAGGAAGATTTGGTTTGCCTGTATGCTGGTTACCATGATGCTTCCGGGGCAGATTATTTTGATTCCGCAGTATTTGATTTACTATAAGCTTGGCATGGTGCCGGGGTATCTTCCGCTGATTTTGCCGTATTTTTGCGGTCAGGCATTTTTTATTTACCAGATGATGCAGTTTATGACCGGGATTCCGCGGGAGCTGGATGAGGCTGCTACCATTGACGGCTGTAGCAAATACACGATTTATACCTATATTGTGCTGCCGCTTTTGAAGCCGTCACTGGTTACTACATTTATTATTCAGTTTTATTGGAAATGGGACGATTATATGGGACCGCTGTTGTATCTTGGCAGACCGTCTACCTATACGGTAGCACAGGCGATAAAGCTTTTTGCGGATACGGCATCTACGACAGATTATGGTGCCATGTTTGCCATGTCAACCTTGTCTTTGATTCCGGTGTTTCTGATTTTCCTTATTTTTAACCGTCATCTGGTAGAGGGAATCGGAACCAGCGGATTAAAGGGATAAAGAGAAGCAGAGAGTCCGGATGGCTTTGAAATCATCCGGCGCAGGAGGAAAAAATGAAGTATTTAAACGGAAAAGTAAAAGATGTAACGATTGCCTATATCGGAGGCGGCTCCCGCGGTTGGGCGTGGACCTTTATGACAGATTTGGCTTTGGAGGAAAGTATGTCCGGTACGATTCGGCTTTATGATATTGACCTTCAGGCAGCGAAAAATAATGAAATTATCGGAAACAAGGTAAGTGCGCGTGAGGATGCGGTGGGAAAGTGGAAGTATGTAGTATCCGATACCATCGGCGAGGCACTTTCCGGTGCGGATTTCGTTGTGATTTCGATTATGCCAAAGACCTTTGATGAGATGGAAATCGATGTACATATGCCGGAACGTCTCGGAATTTACCAGTCTGTCGGGGATACGGCAGGACCGGGCGGGATTACCCGTGCGATGCGTACTATCCCGATTTTTGCAGGCTTTGCGGAGGCTATTAAGAAATATGCGCCGGAGGCTTGGGTAATTAACTATACGAATCCGATGACTCTGTGTATTAAGACGTTGTATCATGTTTTTCCGGAGATTAAGGCGTTCGGCTGTTGTCATGAGGTGTTCGGTACACAGAAGGTTCTGGCTTCGATTGCAAAGGAAGCACTGGGAATAGAAGAAATTTCGCGTGAGGAGATTGCAGTCAATGTACTTGGAATCAATCACTTTACCTGGTTTGACTATGCCTCCTATCAGGGTGTGGATTTGTTCCCGATTTATAAGGATTATATTGAGAAGCATTTTGAGGAAGGCTTTCATGAGCCGGACAATAACTGGGCAAATTCCACCTTTGCCTGTGCTCACCGTGTTAAGATGGATTTGTTTTTAAGATACGGTCTGATAGCGGCTGCCGGAGACCGCCATTTGGCTGAGTTTATGCCGGGAGATATGTATTTGAAGGATCCTGCAACGGTAGAAAGCTGGAAATTCGGTCTTACAACTGTGGAATGGCGGAAAAATGATTTAAAGAATCGTCTGGAGCGTTCCGCCCGCCTGGTAGGAGGAGAGGAAGAAATTGAGCTAAAGCCGACAGGTGAGGAGGGCATAGAGCTGATGAAGGCACTGTGTGGTCTTCGGCGTATGGTTAGTAATGTCAACATTCCGAATACCGCCGGTCAGATTTCTAATCTTCCGCGTACCGCAGTAGTAGAGACCAATGCGTTGTTTGAACGGAATGCAATCCGCCCGGTACAGGCCGGTGAGGTGCCGGAGCAGATTAAGACGCTTTTGATGCCGCACATCGAAAATCACGAGCGTGTTTTGAAGGCGGCGCTTACGGCAGATAAGGAGCTGGTAAAGGAGGCATTTCTTGCAGACCCGCTGGTAAAGGGAAGAGCAGGCAGGGAAGAGGTAGAAAAGCTTGCAGAGGATATGTTACAGGCAACGCTGTAGCTGTTATGTTAAGCCTGCGTAAGTAAAGTGCCGTGCTGCGATAGTATATCAGAACATGATCCGCGCGAGGAATACTCGCGCGGTTGACTGAGTGAAAATATCTGTCAGTATCTGGAACTTAAAGAGGGCCTTAAAGGTTCTCCTTTGCATACTCACTATGTAAATCAAAATTGTGTTTCATAGGTCCGGACCCCCTGCCTAAATTAAGCATTGCTGATAAAGCACCTGAAATATAGCTCTTTGCCCTTATAACGGCTTCTTCAAGGGAAAATCCCTTTGCTAAATTGGAAGCGATGGCACTGGAGAGTGTACAGCCTGTGCCATGTGTGTTCCGGGTATTGACACGCTTTCCTTCGAACCAGCGAAAAGCCCCGTTTGTATATAACAAATCGTTTGCATCGTTGATGCTGTGACCGCCCTTCAGCAGAACAGAACAGCCATAGGCTTTGCCTATATGTCGTGCTGCACGCTGCATATCATCTCCGGTTATAATTTTCATTCCGGACAGGATTTCTGCTTCAGGAATGTTTGGCGTGACCAGTGTTGCAATTGGTAATAATTCAGTTTTCAGCACTTCAACCGCATCGGCCTTTATCAGAGCTGAACCGCTGGTAGTCACCATGACAGGGTCGGCTACAATATTGACTGCCTTGTAATAGCGCAGCCTGTCCGCAATTACGCGGATGAGTTCGCTTGAGGATACCATGCCTGTTTTGACGGCATCGGGAAAGATGTCCTCGAATACTGCGTCCATTTGCTGTGCCAGAAATTCAGGTGAAGTTTCCTGAATTCCGGTTACGCCTGTTGTGTTTTGTGCAACGAGTGCTGTAATCGCACTCATGGCATAAACACCGTTCATTGTCATTGTCTTAATATCTGCCTGTATGCCGGCACCGCCGGTTGGGTCGGTTCCTGCAATGGATAATGCTGTTTTCATACTTGTTCTCCTCCTTGTATTTTTTTTGCAGCTGACTGTAAAGTCGGTTGCATTCTTTCACAGAAAGCCAGTTCCGTTGCTTTTTGCCTGAGCTCTGCTGCTGCCTGTTTTGAATCAGAGGCCTTCATGATTGCGGATACCACACAGATACCGGCAACAGGGATACCGACAAGAACATTGAGATTGTTCTGATTGAGTCCGCCGATTGCATTTACGGGAATAGGAACCGCATTGCATATATCACGTAGCGTATCGGTAGAGGTCAATACCGTTTTTACCTTTGTCGTTGTAGGGTAAATTGCTCCGACACCAAGATAATCAGCACCCTGACGGTATGCGTTCAATGCCTGTGGGACGGTTTTTGCTGTAGCACCTACAATTTTTTCATTTCCTAACAATTTTCTTGCGGTAGCAACTGGCATATCGGAGGCACCCACATGGACTCCCTCCGCATTGATTGCAAGAGCTACATCTACCCGGTCATCAATGATTAGCGGAATATGGTAACGCATTGCAAGGGTATGTACCTTTTCGGCAAGCTGTATATAGTCCAGGGTACTTTTTTCCTTTTCGCGATGCTGAAGAAGTGTTATGCCTCCCTGTAATGCCTGTTCAATGCGGTACAAAAATTCTTCTTCAGAGTACCCTGTACTGTCTGTTATAAAATATAGGCTGGTGTCAAATCTTTTCATACTTTTTCCTCATACATACAGATAGTCATTCAGAACCGGCTGCAAACCCTCGGACAAAATGTCCTGATACATTTGGTCAAGACTGCGATTGTCGTTGATTTCAAATTGTGCATCACCCGGAGCTTCGGTTACATCCGTTCCGTTATATTTGCTGTCGTGATCACCAATCCCCGTTGACACTCCGGCAGATACCTTCGTTGCGGCAATTTTTACAATTCCGTTCCGAAATGCGGCACTTTCACGGGAGGAAACCGTGATTCCGGCAAACGGAAGAAAAATACGATAGGCGCAGATAATTTGACAAAGCTGTTGCTCATGGACATCTAGCGGGCTGATTTTGTCGTTGTTAATAATTGGTCGCAGACGGGGGCAGGATAGGGATAGCTCGGCGTGAGGATATTTTTTCTGGATGTAGTAGGCATGAAGTGCACTTGCCAGAGCGTCTTTGCGGAAATCGGAAAGACCAAGCAGGGCAGAAAAGGCTACACCACGCATACCGCCGCGCAGGGCACGCTCCTGAGCGTCGAAACGGTATGGCCAAATTCGTTTGTGTCCCAGCAGATGAAGCTGCTCGTACCTTTCCGTATCGTAGGTTTCCTGAAATACGGTGACATAGTCAGCTCCGCATTCATGAAGATAGCGATACTCATCTGTATTGACGGGATAGATTTCCAGTCCTACCATACGAAAATACTTCCGGGCAAGCTTACAGGCTTCTCCGATGTACTTTACGCTGCTTTGTGTGCTGCTTTCACCGGTAAGAATTAGAATTTCCTCCATACCGCTGTCAGCAATTACCTTCATCTCCTGTTCTATCTGCTCATAGCTTAGTTTTACCCGGTGAATGTGATTATAGCAGTTGAAGCCACAATAAACGCAGTAATTTTCACAATAGTTTGCGATGTAGAGCGGAGTAAACAGATAGACTGTATTGCCGAAATGTGTTCCTGTTTTTTGTTTCGCTTTTTCGGCCATTTGTTCTAAAAACGGTTCTGCGGCAGGAGAAAGCAGAGCTTTGAAATCTTCAATTGTGCAGGCTTCGTGCTCAAGAGCCGCTTTTACGTCCTGCTCCGTATATGCGGTATAGTCATAGGAGTTTCTATGTGACATAACATTTTTGCAGATATCGGAATGGATTTGTTCCATTCCCGGCATATATTCCATATGATTTCTGCGGGAGGCCGGGTCGTTTTCCAGCCTGTGCTTTTTGGCAAGGGATTCCAAAGACAAACACTCAGAATCTACAAAGAATTGATTTTCCATAGGATACCTCTCAGTCATGTAAAAAGCCTGTTAAAGGGTCGGATGCCGAGGCACCGCGGGTAAGGACTCTGCCGAGCCCGGCAAGATAGGCTTTCCGCCCGGCTTCAATGGCATTCCGAAAGGCAGAGGCCATCAGCGGAAGATTACCGGAGGTTGCAAGAGCGGTGTTTGCCATAACTGCTGCTGCACCCATCTCCATTGCATCGCAGGCATGGGATGGTTTTCCGATACCGGCATCTACGATAACCGGTAAATCGATTTCGTCGATTAGTATTTGAATAAATTCCCTTGCCGCAAGACCTTTATTGGAGCCGATTGGTGCAGCCAGCGGCATAACGGAAGCGGCTCCTGCATTTACAAGGTCACGGGCAGCATTGAGATCAGGGAACATATACGGCATAACAATAAAGCCCTCGTTTGCAAGAATTTCGGTTGCGCGGATGGTTTCCGGATTATCAGGGAGAAGAAATTTAGAGTCACGCATAATTTCCAGCTTTATAAAATTTCCGCATCCAAGCTCCCGTGCAAGCCGTGCAATGCGCACGGCTTCCTTCGCAGTTCTTGCACCGCTTGTATTGGGGAGCAGTGTAATTCCCTTGGGAATAAAATCAAGAATATTTTCCTGCTCCCTCGTATTGGCACGGCGAACAGCGAGTGTAATCATTTCTGCACCGGCATCCTTCACGGCTGCTTCGATGAGCTTCACGGAATACTTGCCGGAACCGAGGATAAAGCGGGAATGAAATTCGTGTCCGCCGATAATCAGTTTGTCATTTTGCATATTAAGTTCCTTCTTTCTTTAAACTTCAGATTCCTCTGATAAAATTCGTAAAACGGTATGCGCCTGGTGGGCAGCGCAGAGCATTACACGTGAGGAAACAAGTCCGATATGGCTTTCTATATCGCTGCTTTCGTCACCGCATAAGTAAAAGTGCGTTGTTATTTTTCGTGTCTTAATTGTATTTGCACTTTCAAAGCCTGCCATTCCGGAGGCTGTAACAAGATATTTTTCAGGCATTGTTTCAAGCACAAGATTTGCAAGCATTGCTTTGGTTTCAGCAGCATCAAAAGCCTCGCAAATCACATCGGCATTTTTAAGCAGGTGTTCGGCGTTTTCGGCAGTAACACGTACAGTATGCTGCTGAAGCTTGATATATGGGTTGATTTCAAGCAGGTTTTCCGTAAGCGCTGCCGTTTTGTATGAGCCGATTTGTGAAACCTTATAGTGCTGCCGGTGCAGATTGGTGACATCAACCCGGTCAAAATCAATCAGGATAAGCCTGCCTATTCCTGCACGTGCAAGTGCAATGGCAATATGAGAACCAAGACCGCCTATGCCGCATACAGCAACTGTTGAGGCCAAAAATTTGTCCTGCCTTTTTTTTCCGTGCCGGTTGTAAAGTGCCTTTATCCACTCCTCTTTTGTCGGAAGCATATCAACCACCTCCGACAAAGCTGACGATTTCTATGCAGTCACCGTCACATAGTACGGTTTGGTCATAGCTTGCTTTTGGTACAATTGTACCGTTTCGTTCTATGACAATACGTACCGTGTGATAGCCGGAAGCTTTGAGATAGTCAGCTATGGTTGTACCTGCAAGGTTTGCTTTGCTGCCGTTGATTATTACCATTGTTATAATTCACCTCCGGAAAAAAGTTTGGTTTATAAACAAAAAAGAGAGCTACCGATTTGGTAACTCTCAAATGTACTGTGTTATTCCTAATATGTATCAGGCATCCCTACGTTGGCATTATCCAAATCAGGTTCTCGGTCGAGGGTCGCACCCTCCTCTCAGCCTGTAATACAAGCTCCCGTTTATTCAGTTTTGTCCAATTATACATCTGTCAGCGTCAGAATGCAAGCAATTTATAAAATAAAATCAAAAATTTTATGCGGATGACTGTTGTGACCGTTGATGCTCCTCTTGCTAATTCCCTGTAAATGGGGTATACTAAAAGTGAGATGATGTACAATTTGCGCGGGATTTTACGTGAATTGAAAGGAGTGTGCGATATGTTTATTGAATTTATCGGTGCGGACCATGAGGTAACGGGAAGCTGTCACTTTCTTGAAATCGGCGGGAAGCATATTTTGGTGGACTGTGGTATGGAGCAGGGAACGGATGTGTATCAGAATCAGGAGCTGCCGGTGAATCCGGGAGAGATTGATTATATTTTTTTGACGCATGCACATATTGATCATACGGGGCTGGTGCCGCTTATGTATGCCGGAGGTTTTCGGGGACAGGTGTATTCTACAGGAGCCACAAAGGAGCTTTGTGATATCATGCTTCGGGACTCAGCGCACATTCAGATGTTTGAGGCTGAGTGGAAAAACCGTAAGGCAAAGCGTTCCGGACTTCCGGAGACGGAGCCGTTATATACCATGGAGGATGCTTATGGAGCGATGAAGCTTTTTATTCCATGTGAATACGGAGAAAAAATAAAGGTAGATGAGGGAATTACAATCCGTTTCACGGATGTGGGACACTTGCTTGGCTCTGCCAGTATTGAAATCTGGGCAGAAGAAGAGGGAAAGCAGGTAAAACTTGTATTTTCAGGTGATATCGGGAATAAACACCAGCCGATTCTGCGTGACCCGATTGCTACGGACCGTGCGGATTATGTAATTATGGAAGCTACCTACGGTGACCGTTCTCACGGTACGGGACGGGTGGATTATGTAAAGGATTTGGCAGCTATTATCCAGAGAACCCTGGATCGGGGCGGCAATGTGGTAATTCCGGCGTTTGCGGTAGGAAGAACGCAGGAGCTTTTGTATTTTATACGAAGGATTAAGAAGGATAAGCTTGTGCACGGACATGACGGCTTCCCTGTATATATCGATAGTCCGCTGGCAATTGAGGCAACCACGATTTTTCATAAAAATGTCAACGGATATTTTGATGAAGAAGCAATGGAGCTGGTGAACCAGGGGATTAATCCGATTTCATTTCCGGGGTTAAAGACGGCCATTACCAGTGACGAATCAAAGCTGATTAATTTTGACACGGAGCCGAAGGTCATTATTTCTGCGTCCGGTATGTGTGAGGCAGGACGTATCCGCCACCATTTGAAGCATAATTTATGGCGGCCGCAAAGCTCGGTTGTGTTTGTCGGCTATCAGGCAGCAGGAACGCTTGGACGTACTCTTCTGGAAGGAGCGACGGATGTAAAGCTGTTTGGTGAGCCGGTGGAGGTAAAAGCGGAGATATGTAAACTAGACGGTATCAGCGGTCATGCAGATAAAGACGGTCTGATCCAGTGGGTTACCGAGATTGAAGAGCCGCAAAAGGTATTTGTGGTGCACGGAGAGGATGAGGTGTGTGATTCCTTTGCGGCATGCTTAAAGAACGAATACGGACTGGATGCGGAAGCACCATATTCAGGGTATTGTTACGATTTACTTCGCGGAGTATGGGTGGAGCAGACAGCTCCCGTGTATGCCCGGAAGAAGGAAAAGGCAAAGAAGCGCAAGGTCGAGGTGTTCGATCGTTTGCTTGCGGCGGGACAGCGTTTGCTTAGTGTTATCCGGAAAAATGAAGGTGGAGCGAACAAGGACCTTGCAAGGTTTGCAGATCAGATTAATATGCTGTGCGACAAGTGGGACCGGTAATTCTGCAATTGTCAGTGACTGAAAACAGCACTAGTCATTTAAAAAGTAGGTGCCGATAATCGGTACGAGACCGTTCTCGTCATTGGATAAGGTAATGACATCCGCAGCTTCCTTTACCTCCGGCTGTGCATTTGCCATGGCAACACCGATGCCGGCGTACTGAAGCATAGTGATGTCATTGTAGCCATCACCGCAGCAGACACATTCTTCCCTGCTGATGCCAAGTGACGGGAGCAGACGCTCCAAGGCATGAGCCTTGTCTACGAGCGGAGGCATAATTTCAAGGAAAAACGGCTCGGAGCGGTAAATGTTTAAAACACCGTAATAACGCTTTTTCAGTTCCTCTGTAAGCGGAGCCAGAACCTTAGGCTCGCCGCTGATTAAGCATTTATTTACCGGAAACCTGATGGCACCGATGAAATCATCAACCTGCCGGATGGTACGGCTGTTAATGCGTGCCTCTAATTCCATGTATTTATCGGTTGGAGTCCCCGTGATTAAATGATCCTCCGGGTCGTAGGTAATCATGCCGACCCCGCGTTCTTTTGCAATTTCGTAAATCTGCGGAATAAACTGCTGCGGAAGTGTGTTGTTGTATAAAACCTCTCCGGTGCTCCAGCGGACAATACGGGCACCGTTGTAAGAGATAACGTAGCCGCCGTATTGTCCGAGTCTGCATTCGTCAGCCAGCTTTGCGGTGCCAATCGTTGGTCTGCCGGAGGCAATTACGACAATGCCGTCAGCCGCCTGCATGGCAAAGAGAGCATTTTTCGTGAGCTCAGAAATCTCTTTTTTGGAATTTGTTAATGTGCCGTCAATGTCTAATACAAGAATTCTTGGTTTCATGCTTGTGCGCCTTTCTATATGAAAAATGGTTTGGACTATATCAATGTGTCTTATTATTATATCATTTTTAAACATGGGATACAAGAATAATTTCTGCAAAGCCGGGGAAGAATGGCAGTAATAAGGAGGAAACCGGAAATGAGCAGAATAGTACGAATTACAGGCAGAGAGATTTTAGATTCCAGGGCAAATCCCACGGTGGAAGCAACGGTATATTTGGAGAACGGAGGAAAGGGATGTGCAGCAGTACCCTCCGGTGCATCTACGGGAGCCTTTGAAGCAGCAGAGCTTCGGGACGGTGACAGGGAGCGTTACGGCGGAAAGGGTGTAAAAACTGCCGTAGCGCATATTAACGAAGATATTGCAAAGCTTCTGAACGGAAGGGATGCTTTTTTGCAGGAGCAGGCAGACGAGGCGATGAAGGTGCTGGATGGTACGGATAATAAGGGAAGACTTGGAGCTAATGCAATTTTGGCAGTTTCCCTGGCTCTTGCTAAGGCAGAGGCAGAGGGAAGCGGGGTGCCGCTTTATCGTTATATTGGCGGAGCAAACGCAAGAAGGCTTCCGCTTCCGATGATGAATATTTTAAACGGAGGCCGCCACGCAGGCAACAATCTGGATGTACAGGAATTTATGATACTTCCCGTTGGAGCGGAGCGGTTTTGCGTGGGACTTCGCCAGTGTTGTGAGGTATATCATGCATTGGAAGAAATTTTAAAGGAACGGGGGCGTTCCTGCGGTATTGGAGACGAAGGAGGGTTCGCACCGGATTTGGAAAGTGAAGAGGAGGCCATAGAGCTGATTTTACTTGCCGTTGAACGTGCAGGGTATACAGCAGGTCACGGAAAGGATTTTATGATTTCGCTGGATGTGGCAGCTTCAGAGTGGAAGGAAGAAAAGAAAAATAATGGACAGTTTTGTTATCGTCTGCCGAAGAAGGGGACGGTATTTACCTCTGAGGGGTTGATGGAGCATTGGGATACGCTGACAAAAAAATATCCGATTTATTCCTTGGAGGATCCATTGGATGAGGAGGACTGGGACGGCTGGAAGCTCTTGACAAAGCAAATCGGAAGCAGGGTTCTTTTGGTAGGAGACGATTTGTTTGTTACAAATCCGAAGCGTCTGCAGTACGGTATTAAGCATGAGGCAGCCAATGCCGTTTTAATTAAACCGAATCAGATCGGTTCGCTGTCCGAAACCATGGAGGCGGTACGAATTGCTACGGAGAATGGGTATCGTGCCATTATGTCTCATCGGAGCGGTGAAACCGAGGATACGACAATTGCGGATTTGGCGGTTGCATTAAATACCGGCTTTATCAAAACCGGCGCACCGTGCAGGGGAGAAAGAACCGCGAAGTATAATCGCCTGCTTCAGATAGAAGCGGAACTGCGGGGAATTGTTTAGAAGACACCGGCAGAAGGAAACAATTTGGAAATAAGACCGAATGGAAGAAGGAAGCAGATGCGTAACCGTAAAAATCAGGGCATTTGCTTCCTTTTTTCTAATGGAACGGTAATAACCGGAGCTTCTTTAGAAGCTACTGTCCGCCTACCGGGACAGGTGAGGTAACAACATATTGATAGTATTTGATAACATTGCCGCTTTCCATGGCAATTTTTTCCGGAGTAATCAGTGTAATATCCCGTATATAGGCAGTGGGATAGTAAATAATAAAATTTTCTGCAATCGTGGAATCAAAAGGCAGTAAGGGTGTATGCTTGGAAGTGTTCATAATATCCCTCCTTGTTGCTTTCAGTATAGCACGAAAAAATTGGAAAAGCAAGCGTACACTGTACTAGTACAGGCGGACGCGTTTTTGCAGTTCCACCAGCGGAAGCGGCAGCAGAGATAAAATGGTAACTACTCCCCATGCCGTAGCGGAAAGCGGCGTAACGGAAAAAATCCTGGCAGCAAACGGCAGTGTGATAACGCTGATTTGTAAAAAAGAGCAAAGAAGAAAAGCGAATAACAGCTTAGGATTCGAAAAAAAACCGATATCGGACAAAGAGCGATCGCTTCTCATATTAAAGGCATGAACGAGCTGGGAGAGGCTTAAAACTGCGAAGGTCATGGTAGAACCGGCATTAAAGAAGCGGTTTCCGATGACATAGGCCATTAGGGAAATACAGCCAATCATGGCTCCTTCAATTGCAATTTTGCAGCCTAGTCCGCCCGAAAAGAGGCTTTTACCGGAGCTACAGGGTGGCTGCTTCATTACATCCTTTTCCGGTGGTTCTACACCTAAAGCCGCGGCGGGAAGAGAGTCGGTAATTAAATTTACCCATAAGAGCTGTACTGCAAGGAGCGGTGATGGCATGCCGAGAAGCAGGGCAAAAAGGATAGTGATAATTTCGCCAATGTTGCACGAAAGAAGGAAATGGACGGAGCGGCGGATATTGGCATAGATTCCGCGTCCTTCCTTTACGGCTGAAACGATTGTTGCGAAATTGTCATCCATGAGTACCATATCGGCAGCTTCCTTGGCAACATCGGTGCCACTGCGTCCCATCGCACAGCCGATATCGGCACCCTTTAGTGCCGGTGCATCATTAATGCCGTCTCCGGTCATGGCAACGACCTCGCCTCTGGCCTGTAAGGCGCGGACAATGGCAACCTTATGCTCCGGGGCAACACGTGCAAAGACACGGCAATGACCGACACAAGCAATAAGCTCCTGCTCACTCATGGCGGAAAGCTCTGGTCCCGTGACCGGCCGGTCCTTTCGGGAGCAAATGCCAAGGTCAGCTGCAATGGCGCGGGCAGTCAGGGCATGGTCACCGGTTATCATAACCGGTGTGATACCGGCTTCTTTACATATGCGGACACAGTCGCGTACCTCGGGACGTGGCGGATCCATTAAACATAAGAATCCAAGTAAGATTAAATCACTTTCTGCTTTTTTTTGCGAAGTCTCTTTGTCGAGCAAGCGGCGGCAGGCAGAGTCGGTAAGAGGGCGGTAAGCAATTGCGAGAACGCGAAGCGCGCGTTCGGCACAGCGGTTACAGTAGTCAGTCATGGACTGCTGCAGCGGTGCGGTAAAAGGAAGAAAAGCCCCGTCATTGTACCAGGAGGTACAGTGGGACAACACGACTTCAGGCGCACCCTTACAAACAAGAAATGCATAGGTATCCTCCGGCATTACAGGAAGGGGTGCCAGTTTTTTTCCGGAAAGAAGATGCACGGTAGACATACACTTTCTGGAGGAGTCAAAGGGATATTCGGCAAGGCGATTATAACGGGTATCCGGAATCGGAGAGCAAAGGCGGGCAGCGTTTGCGGCATGAAGCAGTGCAAGCTCGGTGGGTTCGCCGTTTCCGGTGCCGTCGGCTTCAAAGAAGGAATTGTTACAAAGTGCGCCACAAAAAAGAATGGCTTTGCCGGTTGGGGAATCGGCGGACAGCATATCCCTTCCGTCAGAAATTTCCGTGACAGTCATGCGATTCTGGGTCAGTGTTCCGGTTTTATCGGAACAGATATAGGTAGCACTGCCAAGTGTTTCTACAGCAGCTAAATGCCGGATAATGGCTTTTTTCTTTGCCATGCGCTGTACGCCTAAGGAAAGCACAATGGTCACAATGGCAGGAAGTCCTTCGGGAATGGCGGCAACGCCGAGGCTGACCGCCGTCATAAACATGGTAAAGAGAGGACGACCCTGCAATGCGCCGAGGAGAAAAACAAGCAGACAGATACCGAGTACGGTAATGCCGAGCACCTTACCGGTGTGGGCAAGATGCTTTTTTAACGGGGTTTCTGGTGCAGTATCCTGACTGATCAGGTCGGCAATTTTGCCGACCTGGGTGTGCATGCCGGTGGCGGTTACAAGAGCGGTAGCGTGTCCGGAAAGAATCATGGTGCCGGAGCTTAGCATATTGACTAAGTCACCCAGTGGAGTTTCCTCCGGGAGTGTCTGTTTGGCATCTTTTTTTACCGGCTCAGATTCACCGGTTAATGCCGATTCATCTGCGGAAAGCTGTTCTGCGGAAAGGAGTCTTGCATCGGCCGGAACCATGGAGCCGGCGGACAGGAAAATAATATCACCCGGCACCAGCTCCCTGGCCGGAAGAAGAATTCGTTTGCCGTCCCGCAATACCTGTGCCTCCGGAGCAGAAAATTTACGGAGCATGGCAAGAGAGCGCTCGGCTTTTGTTTCCTGCAGAACGCCAAGAACAGCATTGACAATAACAATAATCAGGATAATTGCCGGTTCGGTAAAATCCGCGTTCCCTTCGAAAAAGGAAGAAAGGAAGGAAACGAGGGCCGCACCGAGTAAAATGAGAATCATGAAATCGTTGAACTGCTCCGCAAAACGTGATAAAAGACTGCGGGGCTTTCCTCCGGACAGTTCGTTGTAGCCGTAGCGGGACAGGCGGTGTGCGGCCTCCTTTTCGGAAAGACCGGTATCGCAGCTTTCCATGGTACGCAGTGCCTCTTTTGGAGAAAGAGTGTGAAGTTTCATAAGTAACTCCCGGAAAACTAATTAGAAAAATATATGTGGCAGGGGAAACAAGTATGACAAACCGTTTGGCTGTAAGGTGGCTGTGTATATTTTATAAAAAATTTTTTTGGTGAAAATAGACAAAAAATCGAAAAAAATCTGTGAAATTTACCGATATTGATAATTTCTGAAATCTGTGTTAACATATAGGCATCTGATAAATTTATCTGAATTCATTCAGGATTCCTGAATATTTCCAACAAGAGTTTTTATACGGGGTGAACAAAATGGTCATTGCTTTTTGGAGCAGTTTCCGGCATCAAAGCGGCGTTACGGCATGTGTAGCGGTAATGGGAGCTGTATGGTCATTGCTTTATGCCGAGGAGGTTGTGCTGTCATCAAATCACATCAGCAGCAGCGGTTTATTCGAGCGTTTGAGAGGAGGAACGGAAAGATGGGAAAAGCTTGAAAAGAAGGAGTATTGCTTTTTGTACGGTGAACCGGAATATTACAGGCTGCTATACGGAAGCAGAATGAAAGCTGAGGTTATCTTGAATTATGGGATTAAATACGTTCCCATGGGAGAAAACGATGATACCGAAATGTTTGGTACGGGAGGTGCGCAATTTGTAAAAAAATATAGGGAAGAGACGGGATGCCTGATGATGGACACGGCATGCGGCTGCAGCAGGTGCTCGCAGAAAATTGTCCGCGAAGCAGATCTTACGGTAATAGCACTTCCGTCGGAGCGGGAGCTGATTGATGATTTTTTTCGAACGGAAGATGTGCTTAGAAAAGAAGGCTTTTTTATCTTATGCAAATATAAAGAAACGTCTACGTGTACGCCGGAATATCTTACGCAGAGGTATAAAATTCCGAAGGAACATATCGGTGTGATTCCCTATAATTTTGAATGTGAACAGGCAATGCGGGAAGGAACTACGCTGGCATTTGTAGCGGGAAACATTCACTGCTCTAAGCAAAGCTCCAGCTATCGTTTCATTTTCGAGGCCAAAAAAACAGCAAGAAGATTGCGGAAATATGTTATGAGAAGGAGGGAACGCTTGTGTTAAGAATGCGCAGAGCTGTAAAAAGAAAAGCAGGAGCTGCTATTTTTGCCGTAATTGCCGGAGTGGGACTTTTTATTGCCGGAGGTGTGTATGCGGGAGACCGGAGCGAACGGACGCTAAAGGTATTACTGGAGGAGAAAACAGCCCGTATGGATGCTGCCGGTCGTATAGTATATATTACCACAGGAGAAATAAAGGCAGGAGAATATTTTACGGAGAAAAATACGGAGCGGCGGTTTCTTTTATCGGAGCAGTCCGAGGAAGGGCTGGCGCAGGAGGTGTTAGGGATGGTAGCCTGCGGGAATATCGGTCCGGGAGTTATTTTAAGCACAGCACTTTGCGGAAGCAGTGAAGTGTCAGAAACGGAGAGGGAATGTGTATTTGAAGATATCAGGCAGGTAGAAGCTTTCTTAGATTATGCTGTGGTTGATGTGAGAATCCGGTATCCAAACGGAGAAAACTATTGTGTCCTAAAGCGAAAGGTGCTGCACCGAAAAGAAGGTGAGGAGGGCTGCCGGCTATTTTTGGAAGAACGGGAACAGCTTCTGATCAGTGCAGCCCGGTATGATGCCGAGCGGTATAAAGGGACAGAGCTATATGCAGTGGCATTCCGGGAGGAGCGTATACAGGAGGAGTGCGGAAATGATTATATTCCGCCGGAGCAGGTCATAATGCAGTTACAGCAGGAAGGGGCTATCGGAGCTGTATCGGAATGGCCGATGAAACGCAGGGCATTAGAGGAACGGCTGCGGGAAAACGAGGAACGGTTGAAGGCAGGCTGATGAAAGGAGACAAAACGTGAAAAAGGAGATTGTAGGATTTGTAGGGTGCTACAGTCATGATGTCATTCTGATACTGGCAAAGGTAGCAAGTGCGATGAAGCACCGGATATTGCTTTTAGATTATAACAGTAAACATACCCTTGGGGCATCAATACCGATTCCTGCGGGGATATCTGCCAGAGAAAAGATAGTGGAATATGACGGCTTTTTTTTCTCGGAGCAGGAATTGGATGCGGAGATGCTTGCGGACTATGATTTAATTTTGATGGATTTCGGTATGTATAATCTGCATGAGGACCTGATGTTTTGTACCCAGATTGTTTTAGTGACCGATATGCTGTTACATCATATCAGACAGCTTGCCGGACTGTCATTTGGAAAAGAACTGGTGAAGAAGGTATTGGTTCGGGATGCTGTAGGAGGGGTGAAAGCAGAGGAGCCGGAGCTACAAAAACTTTTATGCAGCTTTCCGAATAGACAGGAGTTTTTTATCCCGCCAGACCGCAGAGATGTAAAAAACCGGTATGTATGTGAGACGATGCATGAGTATCAGGTAAAAAACGCTTCGCCGGAGCTTCGGGAGTTTGTTTATGATACGGTGCGGGAATGGTGCTTTGAAGGTTCCGGAAAAGCGTTTCGGAGAAAGCTTTGGCAGAAGGAAAGGGGAGGATATACATGAAGCTTGTGTTTTGGAGCCCGACTCCCTTTTCGGGAAGAAAGTCTTCCCATCTTTTGTTGCTGGCATTACAGGCAGCAAAAGATGGAGGAGAGCAGCTGGTGCTGCATGCTGACGTAAACGGAAGCGGGCCGGAGCATTTCCTTTTATCAGGGAAAAATAGAAACCGCATGATGGAGGAGGGAGAGTTTGGCATTGAACTGTTGGAGAAAAGACTTCACTGTGAGCGGTACGAAAAGGAAACTGTAATTACCTCTGCATATTCGTTTGGAGAAGGAAAGCTTCATGTTTTACCATCCGGCGGACGTTTCTTTTACCGAAGCAGGGAAAACGCGGCAGCAGAGGCAGTGGTGGGAATGATGCGAAGAGCGGAGGCGGATTTTGAACACGTATGGGTGGAAGCTCCTGCCGGAGGTTCGGAGTTTTCCAAACGTATTTTGGAAGCGGCAGATTTGGTTGTAATTAATTTCTCTCAAAGTCCTGTAGAGGTGCTCCGGGCACTGGAGGCACCATTTTATCAGAAAGAGTTTTTTCTGATTGGAGCATATGAAAAACGAAGCATTTATACAAAGCACAATCTGATGCTTCTGCATCCGCGTTTACAGGGGAAATGCAGTGTGATTCCGTATGATATCCGTTTTTTGGCAGCATGCTGTGAGGGAGAGGCAGAGGCGTTTTGGGAGAGAGGCAGTTATCTGGGAAAGGAGGAGCTTTTACATCCGTTTTTTCATGAGATAAGAAAAAGCTATCTTGGGTTAAAACGATGTCTGATGAAGCAGGATGATAAGGAGAAAAAAGAAGAAGCGTGCAGTACGGGCAACGTTTGAGACCATAGAGGAGCTACGTGGTTATATACGAAACGAGTTGCGGAAGCATATGGAAAATGAACAATTATCCGGTTTTTCCAAGGAACAGCGGGAAAAGTACAGGCTGCAGCTCAGACAGCTCAGGAAGGCATTTCGGGAATGTGTTTATGGGGAAGGCGGAGAAAAGGAATATGTGAAGCGATATCTGATTAATGTAATCCAGCGCGCGCAGCTTTCGACACAGGAAATAGAACGGCTTTTGCCGGTTCATTTTCCGGAACGGCTGGGAGCAGCAAGAAAATTTGATATCTTATTGTACCGATATATGAAACAATACGGAAAGGATGGATTTTTACAGCTTTGTGACCGTTTCCGACTGCCGAAGGAGGTCGCACGGGAGGATGGCGTGTACTTTGAAATCACGGCAGAGGAAATTGAGACGATTTATGAAGAGGAACGCATACGGCTGACGGATGATGAGATGCTGGAAATACTGGGTGACGCAGTATATGAGGGATTTGGTCACGGCGTGATTGACCGGCTTCGGGACTGTCGCCTGGACGGAGTTTCGGGAGGTATATCCGGAGTACCGGAACAGTTTTTCCGGTATGGTACAGAGCTTTATGATGATTATACAGGACTGCATGCCTATGACAGCATATTTGTGATGTTCCGCGGCAATACGGTGCGTTTGTCCTTTTTAAGCTTCGGAAGCGAGCAGGAGCTTCGCAGAGTGACAAAATCGTTACTACGCTACGAGGCACCGGGAGAGCTTTCTTATTATCAGCCATATATGGTAAATGATATGAAGGATGGGAGCCGTGTATTTGCCTGCCGTCCGCCCTTCGCGGAGTCTTGGGCGTTTTTTGTAAGAAAATTTGATTCGGCAGAAGAAAAGAAGGTGGAAGAATTAATTGTAGGTGAGGGAGCGGAAGATGTAGTGTGGGCGTTACAGTATTTTGTAGCCGGCGGGATGCATGTGGCAATTACAGGGTCCCAGGGAAGCGGTAAAACCACATTGCTAAAGGCATTGGTTCGGTATATTAATCCCAAATATAATCTGCGCATCGAGGAATCTGTATTTGAGCTTTGGATGAGGAAGGAATTTCCAAGAAGAAATATACTTACCTTTCGGGAAACGGATAGCGTGGATTCGGTGGAAGGCCTGGATGCATTTCGAAAAACGGACGGAAACTGTCTGATGATGGGAGAAATTGGGAATGTAAAGGTGGCAGCACTGGTCATTGAACTGAGTCAGGTGTCGGAGCAGCAGCTATTTACCCATCATGCCATGTCAACAGACAAGCTGCTGGGATATTTCCGAAATGCACTGCTTCGGACAGGAACCTACTCGGATGAACAGATGGCACAGGAGCAGGTGGCGGAGGCGTTTCGCATACATGTGCTGTGTGAGAAGGATTTAAATGGTGTACGGTATATAAAAGAAATCTCTGAGATTGTTTCCGCAGAAGGAGGAAGGGGGCGTGTTTTGTACCGGCATGAAAAGGGAGTTTACCGACGGGTGGCGGCTCCGAGCAGGGAACTGCTTGGGCAGATGAAAAAGCAGTTCGGAGAAAAGGAGCAGGCACAGATGTATCAGTTTTTTTATGGAGGTGACGGGGTATAGCGGCATATATCATGATAGCACTATATTTTGCTGGGATATGTCTGACGGAATACAGAAGCTTTCAAAAAAAGCGAAAAGAGGATACAGAGCTTGCACAGTTTGCCGATTTTTTATCCAATCTGAATTATGAATTTTATTTGTGCAAAAATGTAACAGAAGCAATTTTCCGGGCAGCAGAAACGGTGGCAGGAGACCTGAGGAAGCGTTTGGAAGAAATCTGCTTTTGGCTGGAGGAAGAGGAGTCGGAAGCCATGGCAGCGGAATGCAAATATCCGAGGCATCTGAAGTATCTGAAGCTTTTTTTTGTGCAATGTCAGAATGCAGTATGGTATGGAAGCGGAAAGAGCGGAGAGGAGACAGCATTTGTCAGGACAATGACAGAGCTGCGCAGGGATGTGCAGAATGAATGTTACAAAAGAACGCAGGCAGGTTTTTTATTTGCCGGTCTTGGATTGGTGGCAGCGGTGCCGATAGTCTTTTTACCGTTTATAAAATGCTGGGGATGCGGAAATATGCCGGAGCTGGAACGGTTCTATAACAGTACGGCAGGAAGGCTTACAGAAACCGTACTTTGGTTTCTCACCTTTTGCTGCTATGGTCTGTTGATAATGTTAAAACGCATGGACGGTACGATTTACCGGAGACCGGAATGTATTCAGCGTTTGCTTGAGCAGGAGTTTTTTGTAAAAGCGGCAAAAAAATGGGAGGGGACTGCTCCGGAGCGTTACGGACGCAACAAACTTCGGAGGATTGGAATCTATCGAAGCGGGACGGAGTATTTTTGGGTATGCGGGGCAGCAGGTGTTTTGTTGGCCGGGGTGGCATTGTGGCTTTTGCGAGGGGAGTCTTTTGGAATACGTTTCATGGGAACAGGCTTTGCGGGAGGAGTCGGAATTGCAGGAGGAATGTTTTTTTACCGGTATTTGGCGTATTTACGGACACTTGGAATGAGCGGAGAAGTGCTGGGGCTGCAGTCAGTGGTTCTTTTGCTGTATCGTGTACCGAATATGACGGTAATGAAGCTTCTTTCCGTATTGGAGGACTATGCGGAATTATTTCAACGAAGCCTGCGCCATTGCAGTAATGCTTATGCGGCGGAGGATGAGGAGGCGTTTATAGAGCTGCGGCAGGAAGAGACATATCCGGCTTTTCGGCAGTTGGCAGGCAGACTTGCGGTGAGTGAACGTATCGGACTGGTACGAGCGTTCTCTGATATAGAGAAGGACCGGCAGTTTTTCAGAGAACAGGAGCGGCTTGACACGGAGCAGACGTTAAAAAAGCGGGCAGCCAACGGACAGGTTCTGGCGTTTGTACCCATGATGTTTTTGCTGTTTGCTGAGCTTATCATTCCGTTTTTGGCAGCAAGTCTTTCCCAGATGAGTGAGATTTTTTTGGAGATGGAGCAGATTCGATTTTTTTAGGGAGGCATTTTATGAATAATGGCTTGAAGGCATTGTTAATTGCTGCATCCACGATTATTACCTGTATTATTGTGGGGCTTGGTTTTTCTTTGGCTAAGGAGGCGAAGCAAATCGGAAACCGTGTAGTAGAGGAACTGCATGTATACCGCAATGCGCTGGAAGAACGGGATTATATGAAATATGACGGAGCGGTTGTGTATGGCGGTGATGTGGTAAACCTGATGAAAAAGGAGCTTTCCGAGGAGAAAAACGGGTTTTGCGTAACGGTGCGCGATAAACGGCAGAGCCGTTCTTACGCAACAATAGCTGAAGCAGAAGCAGCGTGGAAATATGAGAGCCCGGAGTATGTAGAGCCGGTAGAGGAGTATATAGGGAATGTAGTGCGTAATGCAAATGATGTGATTGTTGAGATTCAATTTACGAAAAAGGAAGACGGAGGAAGAAAGTATGAATAACGGGTTAAAAGCATTGCTGATTGCGGTGGGAATTATTATTACCTGTATTGTGGCAGGGCTGGCATTCCAGAATACAAGAGAGGGAAAGGCACAGGCAAGCAGTGCGTTTGCACAGTTTAATAAAACGATGAGTGAGTATCAGGATCTTGGAAAATCAATGTATGATGGGCTTCTGGTTTCCGGAGCAGAGGTGCGGAGCCTGATTGAAAGTAGTATTTCTGCGAAGGAATACGTACAAATCAAAGTGATTACGGGAGATGGTACGGAAAAAGGGTATGTGTATGAAGGCTTCGATCAGGAGAAGAAGAAATTAAGCAGGGAAAGTAAGGAGCTTCCGTCGGATGAGAAGGGAAGCAACGGATACATTAATTCCAGGGCGGTATTTCTTGGAAGTATTGAGAAGGATGAAAATGGAATGATTGTACAAATTGCATTTGAACAGCAGTAAAAAGGAGAACGGTAATGACAGAGGGAACAGAGCTTGCAATAGAGCAGGCGGCAGCGGGGGTAATGTTTTGTCTTGCGGTTTCGATACTGTTTTTGCTTCATACAGCACTTTGGAAACAGACGGAGGTAATGGGAACTATGCCGGAACAGTTGGTTTTGTTTGAAGAAACAGGAGAGAGTACATGGAAGCCTTCGGACGAGTAGCAGCCGTACTGCTTGCAGTTACGGGTCTGACATTTTGTTTGATTTTTATGCGAAAAGCTCCGGCTGTGCGGCAGAAATATGAAACGGTATATAGTCTCGTGACAGAATATGCGGAAAAGATATTGAAGGAGCGCAGAATCATTGCAACGGAGCTTGGACAATTAAAAACGGAGCTGGCGATGTTCGGAGAGTACGAAGCGGAGATTACCGTGTATGAGCGCAGGCGTTATGAAAAAGAAACAGGACGGGTTTATCTGTATGCTGTATGGGAGGGTGAGGAGCAGGAAAAGGAACTGAATCCCGGAGCTTATGTCTGCCTGAAGGTGGTACAAAAGGGAAGGGGAAAGCTGGAAACCTTACTTTACGGTGAGGGAAATGTAATTGTGGCGGGAGGCAGAGTGCCGTGAATGCGTTGGAAAAGGTGGTAGATCTTTTAACTGTAGTCTGTTTGATGTTTCTTATACCGATGCTGTATTACCGAAGCGGAAGCGTGATGGTACGTACTACGCTTATGGGAGAAGCCTGTGAAATGTTTTTGAGGCGCGTCAGTACGGCAGGAGAGATTACAGGTGGAGTATGGCAGGAGCTTACAAGGGAGTTGACCGAATATGGGGACGGCAATTTTGAGCTGACCCGCCTGCGGGTATTGTATGAGCCGGACGGCGCAGGTGGAATACAGAGACGGGAATACATGGAAAATAAAGAAAGTATAAGTGCCAGAATTGAAACAGATGGAAAGGAAACTCTGCTGCAGGGGGATCGGCTTTGGTTGACGGTGTATGTGCAGGGAGTGCCGGCGGTGTATTCAGAGACGGTGAGAAATGGGGAGGCAATGGAGTGAAATTCTATCATTTTGGGCTTGTGTTTGCGATTATCGCAGCAGGCTGTTTTGTAACGATTCAGCTGCGGCAGCTAAGTGTAACGGAGCGTGAGAAACTGCGGAGAAATGAGTATGATTGCCTGGTGGCTGCAGTGGAGGCTGCAGTGGAGGCGGCATTCACAGGAGAAGAGAATGAGGTGTCGGAGGAAAATCTGAAGCAGACGGAGGAGGTGTTTTTTCAGACCTTGTCTGTGCTGCATGGTGGTACGCCGGACGGTGTGCAAGGCGGCAGGGAATATGTTCCCTGTATTTTGGTGCTGGAGGAGAGGGGCTATTACATTTATTGCGCGGCCGCAGGAAGGGGAAGCAGCTGGTCAAAATTGACCCCGTATCGTCACGATGACCTGGATGGTGTGCTGATGGAAACAGAGACAATCATAACACGCTATTGTACGTCGCATTACATAAATGAAAGAAACTATTGTATGGCAGCGGCGCAAAGGGGGATATGGGAGCAGGGACTCTCAAAGGCCTGTGTGTTTGCAGTATATGCGCCGCCGGTGGCAAAAATAGCAGGAACGGAGGAAGGAATGCTTTTGTATGCGGCAGCAGGAAGAACGAGGACAATTTATTACGTGACAGAGGATAAGGTCTGTCATGTACCGTCCTGTGATTTGCTACGCGAGGAGGCTGTTGTGGCATTGTATACGACACAAAAGGAGAGTGCGCAGGATGGGGCATATCCTTGTATGAAGTGCCTAAAAGAAAGGAAACAGTTGTACTTTGACAATTAAATAGGATTTTACACGAAAAAGGAGAATACAAAATCGAATCGGATAAGGCGGACTGAATCCGTTATAGTATAAACAATGTGTTGTGACATAAAAAGAGGCGTAAAGCTGAGAAAGCCGAGAAAAAATGAGAAAAGTCAAAAAATATGCAGACAAATAGACCAGAATGGTATAAAATAAAAGGGTGTAAAAAAATTAAAGAGAGGTATTCCTATGAAAAAGATGACAAAAAAAATAATGCTCCTGGCAGCAACAGCAGCAATGCTTGTGACCGGTACGGCAGGTTGCGCCGGAAGTGAGGTAGTAAATCCTACGGCAGCACCGACCGCAACAGAAAAGCCGGCAGAAGCAACGAAAGCCCCGACAATGACAATAACGCCGACGAAAGAGCCGGTGGCAACACTGACACCTACGGCAGCACCGACCGCTACTCCGGAACCGACCGCCACGAGTACCCCGACTCCGAGCCCGGAACCAACTGCGACTGCGACTCCGACAAGTACCCCGACACCGAAGCCTACTTCCACGCCAAAGCCGACGGCAACACCGAAGCCTACCTCCACACCTACACCGACTCCGGTGAAGGGAATCAAGGCAGGAGATTATGTGACCTTTGGCAGCTACGAGCAGGATGCAGACCTGAGTAATGGGAAGGAACCGATTGAATGGTGGGTATTGGATATAAAAGATGGTAAGGCGTTCCTTTTGTCCAAGTATGTGCTGGATGCACAGGCTTACGATACGAAATTTGACTATAATGTGTATTTCGAAACCCTATACTACACTCCAAATGATTTTAAGCTGAGTGATTTTTCGACTACTTGGGAAGAATGTACTCTTCGTGCATGGCTTAATGATGAGTTTTATAATACCGCATTTACCGAAAGCGAACAGGAGAGTGTCCTGCTCAGTGAGGTAAAAAACCTCCCAAATTCCAGCAGCGGAGCGTCTTCCGGACCGGATACAAAGGATTATGTGTATCTGCTCAGCGAGGAGGAAGCGTTACAGTATTTCGGAAAGGGCAGAATACTCACCCTTTACGAGGAACTGGGTGACGGACCAACAGAGCGTGAACATCTCGGCATTCCTACGGCGTATGCAAAAGAGCAGGGTGCCTATATAGATATATGGAGTGCTCATTATTGGTACTATAACCTATATTCTCCGTATTGGCTCAGAACGATAGCTGAGATACCGAACGGTGCGGCTCATATTGACAACGACGGTTTCATGAGCTTGGCTGGCTCTTATGCTGATGCAGAGCTAAGTGTTCGTCCTTGTCTTTGGATTGATGTGGAAACGGCAGATGTAGAAAAAACAAATTAAGAAACAACACAAGTTTTTAAAAAAGTAAGGGATAAGGCACACTGCTGCTTTATCCCCTTATTTTTGCTTTCCCACGAACTTAAACAAAAAGATATCTAATTGGTAAATAGGAATGCCAAATTTTATACAGAGAACACAAAAAATGGAGGAAGTATATGAAGAAAAAACAAAATACGGTAAAGCGGGTCGTTGCCCTTGCATTATTACCTGCGATAATAGTGTCCTTATTTCCAATGGCGGTCGCTGAATCGCGAGCGGCAGAAGCTGCACAAGCCGCAAATGACCCGGTTGGTACACTGGAGAGCAGGTACGGTACACTGGAAGTGCTCTATAGTGTAAACGGCGGCAAGTACACAGTAAATATGAGTCAGGAAACCGGAGACCTGATAATACAGGGAGAATACCACTCCGACAGTACAGCGACGTTATCCTATCATACGTCACAGCTTTATTTTACCGCAGAACACTCCGATGGAAATCCAACAAGTGTAAAGTATCGTTCTTTTGGTGTCTCAAAACATGACATGAAGGTTTCGGATGGTCTCTCTTATGATACTTATGTGGTGCCGAGAGAAACCCTGGAGGGCTACATTTACGAGTTCTTCTCCGAGGAGGAGTTAAAGTCCGGTACTGTAACCATCTACATGAGCGAAGGGTATCAGTTAAAAAAGCGTTCTTCGGCAGATGAACCATGGGGTACTCCTTATGGCAGGGTTTATAACAGTCTGGAGGATATCCGAGGGGCTGCTGAGTGGTCAGAGACAACGGAAAAAAATTTCAAACTTTACTTTGATATTCCCCTTCAGATTAAGTTAAGACCGTACAGTGTTACACTGGATTCCAATGAGGGCGGTGTTGTTTATGGTGGCGGAAGCTACTATTATGGTGATACAGTTGTCATCGAGGCATCTCCGAACAACGGCTACCGTTTTACCGGCTGGACAGGTGTAAAGAGCGGCATTGCGCTTTTGGATGGGTATTCGTGGGAAGATGAGGCAGTTTATTTTTCGATGCCGGGAAGAAATGTTACACTTACGGCAAATTTTGAAAAGGTGGAAGCTCCAACACCGATACCTACCCATGCGCCGGTAGAAGTGACACCGCTTCCGACAGAGCCGCCGGACCCTACACCAACGCCGACACCGCTTCCGACCCCTACGCCTTCTTATCCGACAGAGGATAAAATAGGTTTTGTGCAGAACTACCGGTATTACACGACAGACAAGGGGTATTCCATTGATACGCTTTCCGCCTCCGCAAAGCTGGTAGACCGAAACGGCGGCACGAATAATGCGGGAAAGCTGCTGCAAAAGGATGCTGCATATTATGTCGGTACGGATGCTACAGGGAATACGTGGTACTTTGAACCGAGTGGAAGTAATGCTGTTTATGTGCATCCGAAAGTGTATAAGGGACATGACGTAGCAAGCAGTGACATTAGGTATATCCAAGAGCTTACATTTCCGGGTAAGCTGACCTGTGATGGTATAACCTACACCGTAACCTCCATCGGTGGTGGTCTTAGCTGGTATGGAACAAAAAGCTATTCCGATGTAAAGTATGACGACAGCGGCGTTGGCGGCGGCACGTCTTACTCACGCGGAAAAACAACCGGCTATTACAGCTATCAGTATAATTATGCCATGAATGCAAATTTTCAAAGCATGGTAAATGAATATCTGAGCTATCGTCTGGGTGTAATCGGTAACGGCGAAATCTCCAGTGCCGGAGGCCCGAGTAAATACTGGTCAACCACCGGAGCGCAGTGGTATACCAATTATGGAAGCTCCTATACGGTATACAATACCACTCTGGCAGAAATCACAATACCGGATACGGTCACACGGATAGAGGACTATGCCTTTGCCAACTGTAACGCCCTGGTGAAAATAAACTGTGCGGATGGGGTAAAGGAAATCGGGAAGTGTGCCTTTATGGCGGGCAGTGAAGCGACGCAGCTTTCTTATACCGGCGATAATGATTCTTACTGCTACTATTACTACAATGAATCCTATACTTTGGAGAAGCCATGGACACAGGTGATGCAGGAGTATAATAAAACGAGACAGTTAAGCGAGTATCTGCAGCTTGCCGGATTTCCTGCATTAAAAACCATCGAGGAACAGGCATTTTACGGCAGAAGCAACCTGTATGATGTGGTACTGGCGGAAGGTATCTCTTTAATTGAGAAAGATGCGTTTCTTGACTGTAGGTTAAACAGTATTACGCTTCCCAATCAGACAGCAGTGATTGAAGGAGATGAAGCAACCCTTGGTACAAAGGGCTATGGGACAGACCGCTCCAAAACGAATCTTATTACCCTGCCGGATTCTACCACGGTCCACTACGGACTGTCGTATGTCTGGTACTATAAGCTCCGTTGCGGCTATGAGGTAACCTATACGAATAACTTTACTCCGGAAGAAACCTATGTCTCCACCTCAGAGCTGACGGAACGGTTTGTGGAGGAAAACATAAGCATTGCGACAACCAATCTGACCTATAACGGAACCGTGACGCTGGATACAGACGGAAACGTATGGTTCCGGCACAGCAAAAATGTAATTCCGCAGCTCCTTGATTTTGGGACAAAAATCATCGGAATTGAAAGTGTAGACAGTATGGCGAAGATAACGGAGACACAGTATACATCGGAGGGGTATTCCTATCCGGAAACCGTGGCAAAAGCCTGTGTTCATGCTTATGGTGAGAATGGAGAGATTTTTTATATTTCTTCCTCTGCCAAAACCGGTGATGCCGAAACACCATACATCAGTACATGGGAGCAGGTAGGAACGCCGGAGGGTGCGACCTCGTTCCGGTGGGTAGCAAACAAAACAACAGAACGCACAAGCAGCACGAATGGCAGTGCCGGTAATTCCAGCGGAGCAGAGATAAGGGAAACCTATCTGTATTACGTTACGGCAAAGGGAACCATTGAATATATGCTTCAAAACACCTCGTCACGCACACTTTCCGGCAGCAATTACGGAGACGGTTACGGAAACAGCTGGGAGGATGCCGCCGATTTTGTATGGGCATCGGGACGCAGTATGGAGCGAAACGAAGTGGCAATGCCGGAGGGAGTAAGGTTCCAGAGCATTTTCCTTGCACCGGAGCAGTACGGAGGAAATGAAGTGACCTCGGAATCAAGCAGCGGCACCTCTTATAAAAAAGAGTATACCGCAAGCCTGTCCCTGCCAACCATATATGCCACAGCCACGGACGGAAGCCTGTGGGTCGGAACGGCAAAGAAAACAAGTAAACAGACCTTAACGGGGACGTATTCAGACTACTATGGCTGGAGGTATAAAGGAACCTGTGAACCGATAACAGTGGAAGCGGCTGATTATGTGTGGGAGAAAACGGACATCCGGCAGGTATTCGGCAGGACGGGAGATTTTAAAGATTTTATTACAGATACGACCTCCGGCAGTGAACAAAGACAGTCGTATTCCTATTTTGCCATTACAAAAACCGGTGATTTACTGTACTATGCCTGTCAGAGCATTGATACATCCGGCTGTACCTTCGAGGAACAGCCGGTACTTTGCGGTGCCGGTTTTGTCAGTATGCAGAAAATAGACGGATATGCGTTTTTGCTGGATAAGGAGGGCTGCTGGTGGCTTTTGTCAAAGGGACCGGAGACAGCACCGGTAAAGCTGTTTTCGGATGCCCAGATAGAACGTGTTTTTTCCATTATTACGAGTAGTTCGGGCAGTTCAGTGGCTTCTTCTGAGACTCAGCTGTATATCATGGATGATGCCGGGCGTGTCTGGAAAGCGGCATACTTTTTTCAGAGAGTGTATCAGCAACCCGGTTTTCAGGATTACCGAGCCCTTAGCGCAGGACTCTTTATGGATACAGGCTCACAGGTAAAGAAAATCTCCTATGCCAATGTATATGGCTATAACGAGGCAAATACCATGGTGGACTGGAGTGGACTCAGTATGCTGTTTCTCTGTGAGGACGGAAGTCTGTGGGCATACGGTTATAATTCCCACCTGATAAAGCATCAGGCGCATCGTCAGTCTGATGGAACACTGATTACCTCGTATGGGTACACAAGCATTATAGGACCGGGAGGAGATTATAAAACACCGAAAAAGGTGAGCGGAGATATCTTTTTTATTGATACTGTCCACAAAGGAACCTATTCCCTTGCCATGGATAAGGACGGAAAGGTATACCGGACGGGCTATTATTATAACAGCTACACCGGAGAAGCGAGCCCGGCAGAATATGACGGCTTCACTTTGGTTGACATGGCAATGGAGTATACCGGAAGCGGAAGCTTTCTTGCAGGGTACCATTTTTCGGAAACACTTTACGATTGTATGTTTGAACGTGACAGCTACACCTTCCTTCACTGGAACGAAGCATCCGACAGCAGCGGTACAGCCCTGTATCCGGGAGAGGATTTGGTGGTAGAAGGTCCGGTTACACTCTACGCCCAGTGGGAAAAGACCGCTAATAAGGTTCGATATCATCCGAATGGCGGTGCCGGTTACATGGAGGATACGGTATGTGGGCCTACGGTGAAGACGGTCACACTCTCTAAGAACACCTATACCAAGAAAGGGTACGAGTTTACCGGATGGAATACGAAAAAGGACGGCACGGGTAAGGCTTATGCGGATGGAGCTTCTTTTGCCATGAAAACCGGAACCACGGTTTTGTATGCACAGTGGAAGCCGTTTGGCTATACGCTAAAGGTGGCAGAGGATGATGTACGCGTAACGCCGGTGGTGATAACGGACACCTATGATTTGATTTATGATGAAGAATTCACGGTGCCGACGGGACTTCGGGATAAGGCATATACGGTAGGATATGATTTAAATAAGCGGAGCAGCATGAGTACCACGCCGTACTGGAAAACAACACTTCCGCTTTCTAATGAGTACACGAAAGCACAGCTTACCTTCCTCGGCTGGCAGCTTTATGAGGAAAGAGAGGCAGACACGGAGTACCGGTATCTGAATCAGTTTTTACTGCCGGGAGAGGTAACAAAGAACCTTGCAGCAGACAGGAACTATCCTCCGGTGCTGTTCCCGTACTGGGGCGGTGATGCAGCGTATGTAAAACTGCCAACCGCAGCCTGTGACGGATACTGGTTTATCGGCTGGACGGACGACAAAAACGAAACAGACGAAGAAAAGGTAATTCACGCAGAAGAGGGAAGCGGAGCACAGTATAAGCCAAAGGCAGACGAAACCCTGTATGGTTACTATGAACCGAGAAAATACGACATCGGGCTGATTGCAGATGTAAAAGATGCAGAGCCCGGCGAAATCATACATGAGCAGACAATGGTTACAATGACCTTTGACCAGATGATACCGGGCGTAGTGATTCCGGAAAGTGACCGTTATGTGTTTATGGGGTACTATGATAAGCTGGACGAAGATGGAAAGCCGGCGGAGGACGCGGTGCGGTATTATGATGAGAATGGAACTGCCGCTTTGGATGAAACGACGGGAAAACCGCGGACATGGGGAATTTATGACGGCAGTGTAACCGAATTATATGCCTATATGATTTCCGAGATAAATGTCACACTGGACGGACGCGGTGCCACAAGGCAGGAACAGACCTCCGTTAAGGTCCGCTACGGCGAAACCGGTGCCATAGACGCTGACGGGAACGCCGGCGGCAGTATCATCCCTCCGGAAAAGACGGGTTATACCTTCCAAGGGTATTATACGGAAATCCGTGGTGGCGGCACCATGTATTTTGATGCAGCCGGAAAAGGAACAAATGTCTGGCTGGAGAAGAACGTGGATATTCTGTATGCGTGCTGGGAGCAGAAACCTGTCGAACTGCCGGAGCAGGAGAAGACAGAAGGTCCGGAGGTAGTGCCGGAGAAGCAGGTACGGATTGAAATAGCACCGGAAAATAACAAAGTGGAGCTTTCTTCTGATGAATTTAATGTAGCAACGGAAGGAATTCCGTCTACGGAGTCTGTATTTCTGCATGCCAATACAGGAGCCTTTTTAGTCTCCTGTCTGTTGGAACGCAAGAGCGGAGTGGAACAGGTAAAGCTGGCAGTGACAGTGCCGTATCGGACGCAATACGAGACTGTCGATGATGAGACGCTGGTGATAAGTGAGTTACAGACAAAGACAGTGGAAGTGATGGTTTGGAAGGCATGGTCCTATTGGATGGTAAAAGAGGGAGGACTTTATATTCCGCAAACAGTAATTGCAGAGAATACCGCTTTCAATGGCGGAATTGTGGAAACGGATATCTCATGGGAAAACAGCACAGAGGGGAAAAAACAGTTTTTTCGGATTATGACATACGGTGAGGGAAAAGAAAGGCTGAATTGGCCCTCTTATGATGAAAACGGAACTCCGGTGCTGTATTTGACGCTTCCGGAGGAGGTATATATTATTTCCGATGTGCCGGGGGAGCCTCCGGAGGTTGAGACGTATATAACTAACATCGCGATGAACGTGGCAGGAAAAAATCAAAGCGAGTTTGAAGTACGAAGTGACTGCTTTTCCGTAGGAGACCTGTTTATACTTTCCGATGAAATAGGAACAGGACACGGTGAGGCACCGAATTATGAGGCAGTTCGGAAATTGACAATACGTTTACAGGAATCGGAACCGCTGCAGACGAGGAAAGATAATATACCGCTTTGTATAACCGGAAAAAACGGTAGTCATAAAACAAAAGCAAGCGTGCTTTACAAGGCGTGTGAAGGAACGGTGGGAGAATGTACGGAAAGGCGTGTGGCAGTGGAGGACACCAATGATATTTTGCTTCATACGCCGGTGTTATGTGAAGCAGTGCTGACTGCTGAACATGAAACAAGCTACCAGTGTGAAGCTGTTCCGGAGGATGCGAAAGTGGTTGTATTAGAGAAGGAGGAAGGTAAGGCGGATTTTGTATTGCAAATAAACAATTTCGGAGAACACAGTGGGAAAAAAGGGTACGGGCTGCAGTCTTATTCAAAGTATTTGGCGGAGTCGGACGGAAAAGTGCGAAATGAGGTGAGGTTTCCTGTTACAGTATGGGTTGACATAGGAAATGATAAGGAACAGGCAAATGATGTTTTGCTGGAAGCAGGAACCTGGTATTGTGTTGGTACGGCGGAGCAGAGATTTTATTTGCCGGTTGGAACGGTTGAAGGAGTTTATACAATTGTAATCCGTTCCGTGGCAGTAAACGGTGAGGAAGCATTGGAAGAAACAGAAGCATTTCGGAACAAAAGCATTGAAAAATATGTGGCAACGGATAAGGTGAAGGTGTATGTTACAGGACGCTTGTACGAGTTTACGGTATATGATGTGAAAGGAGGTCTTGCATGGGATAAGAAAAAAAGCAGGCAATATTATTCCGTGGGGACTTCGGAGGAGACGGAAGAGGCGTTGTGGAAAACATTACCGCTGCGAAAGGGCGTACATCCGGAATACTGGAATGCGGGAGGATTACCGGCAGGAGGGAGTTTTTCCTTTCGTGTAAGAAGCGTGGGAAGCTTTTCTACGGAAGAGACAAGGCTTATACTGCGTCCGGAATTGGTGCGCCTTGGTGAAAATGGCTATGAACCAGTAGATGCTTATTTTGAAAAGGAAACCGGAGAAGGGATATTTTTAACAAAATGGAGTGCTGCGGAAGCAGAAATGGTACTTACGGCGGCCGAGGATTCATTTGCCGCAGAAAACGAAGAAGCGGTCAGAAACTGGTATGGGCACTTTTTGCTGCCGGAAAGCTTATATGTAGCAGAGGCCGGAACGGAGGTGCTTGCATATCAAAAGAAATATGGTCTGAGCTTTACGGAATCTTTTTGGATACAAAAGGAGCCGTTAGTGCTGCGCTTTTCTTTCTGTATTATGAACGGTAAAGGAGAAAAGTTGTATTACGGAACCATACCGGAGAAGATTGCAAATAATATCTGGTGTATGGAAGCGGGAGTAAGTGAACGGAGTGATACGAGAGGCAGGCGTTATCCGATTTGCGGAGGAGAGGTCGCAGTGCTTTATCCGGGAGAAAGCAGTGATAATGAATACGGAATTTTAGGGATATACTAAGGATATATTAAGAAGAAAGCAAAAGAAAAAGAGGCTGGGGAACAGCCTCTTTTTCCGAACAATATGCTATGAGGAACATATTGCTCAAACGTATAATAGGGTGGGAGTAGAAAGTGTTTTATCACTATCCGCTACTTAATATAACAGCGAGATGTGAATAAAATATGAACAGAATGTAAATAAGATATGAATATGTAAAAGTTTTTTGTACAAATCGTAAAATATCTATAAAAGGTGAATATTCTATTGCACTTTGAAGAGAAAAAAGGAAAAACGGGCGAATGCAGAGCGAGTATGAAAAAAGCAAGAAAAAAGAGACTGGGGAACAGTCTCTTTCTCCGGGCAATATGCTATGAGGAACACATCGCCCAAACGTATAATAGGGTGGGAGTAGAAAGTGTTTTATCACTATCCGAGGTTTAGTATACTATGAAGATGTAAACAAAATATGGACAAAATATGAATAAATTGTAAACTGAGAAAGGTACTTAGATTGTACTGAGGACAACAGAAAAACCTTGTTTTTCTTGCATTCGGAGCAGGAAAAACGTATAATGGACGAGAGGGACTGTTGTTTCGGAAAGGATATGACATGAACTATAGATTATTGGCAGATACCGCAATGCTTGCGGGAGAGATTATGTTACAGGGTGGTGCGGAAACCTATCGTGTAGAGGATACGATGCAGCGGATTTTGGAGGCATCGGAGGCGGAGAAAACGGAGGTGCTTGTGTTTTCGACTGCTGTGATGCTGACCTTAGAGGCTCCGGCAATTACGCCAATCAGTAAAACGACACGTATTTCAGCAAGAGGAACGAATCTTGGGCATATTTGTGCTGTAAACAGTTTGTCAAGAAAATTTTGTGCGGAAGAAATTTCGTTGGAGGAAATGTACGAGGAGCTGCAGCAATTACGCAGAAACAAAGAATATTCACCGTTTGTAACGTATTTATGCACGTTAATTACGGTGGTTATGTTTACCCTGCTATTGGGAGCATCAGCAAAGGATACCGTATTTGCCGGGGCTTCCGGGATTGTAATGGCACTGCTGCAGACAGTGCTGAAGAAGCTGAATTTAAATGAGTTTATGTATCATGTGACGGCACTTGCCGGTGCTACTTTTTTTGTAACCGTGCTGCAGGGGCTGCTGCGGTCGGATATAAATTTGGAGCTTGTAGTGGCGGGAACGGCAATGCCGCTGCTTCCCGGTGTGGCAATCACCAATGCAATTCGTGATACATTGCAGGGTGACTACGTGTCGGGAGCAGCAAGAGTAATGGAAGCCTTTGTACGGGCAATTTCCTGTGCTGTCGGAATCGGTGCCGGACTTTATATCGGGAATCTGCTGAGCGGAGGTGTGCTATGAATCCGTTTCGCATATTGCTGCAGGTGTTGTGTGCATTTTTTGGTGTACTTGCCCTGGCGGTATTGTTTCATGTTCCGAAAAGGTATTTGCTTTTTTCAGGGCTGGTAGGTGCCGGCGGGTGGTGCGTTTATCTGTTTGTGATGGAAGGAACGAAGAACCCGATGTTATCCGCATTTGCGGCCGCCTTTTTAGTAGCATTGCTTTCACAGCTTTTTGCGAGAGCCTTCAAGGCTCCGGTAACCGTATATCTGGTATCGGGTATCCTGCCGCTCGTACCGGGAGTGGGAATGTACCGTATTGTATATTATATGCTCCGGGGGGATAACGGGCAGGCATCGTATTATTTTTCGTATACGCTGCAGATTGCAGGAATGATTGCACTTGCAATTTTTGTTGTAGATTCTTTTTTTAGGACGTTTTACCGGAAGAAGAAATGAAGGAGGTAGGTATGCGTATTGGGTTATTGCGTCATTTTAAGGTGGACTGTCCACATAAAAAAATGATGACTTCAGAGGAATTCCGCGAGTGGTCGGAGAAGTATGAGCATTCTCGGATTTTAAAAAAACATGTGGAAATGTATGGAATTAAGTGGGATATTTGCTATTGCAGTGACATCCCCAGGGCAGTGGCTACCGCAAAGGAGGTATACAGCGGAAATATTTATGTGGACAAGCTGCTGAGGGAGGTAGACAATGCACCGTTTACGCATACGGAGCGTATCAGACTCCCATTTGAAATTTGGCATATCTGTGGGCGGTTTGCATGGTACTTTAAGTCGAAGAGCCAGCCGGAAAGTATAGTAGGGACAAAACGGCGAATCCGGGAGTTTTTAAAAAATATTGACTGGTCACAGGATAATATTTTAATTGTATGTCATGGATTTATGATGTTTAATCTCTGCCTGGAGCTGTTTCGTCTGGGCTTTCGGGGAACAAAGCTGCGCAGAGTGCGAAATGGCGTATTGTATCAATATGTGGGGCGCAGAACGGAAATTTTGGAAAATCTGAAAAAATAGGTCTGCTTTGTGGCGAAAGGTAAAAGAGGATAAGAAATGAAAATTACAGTAGTGTGTGTCGGAAAAATAAAGGAAACATTCTTTGCGGATGCCATCAAAGAATACGAAAAGCGTCTTAGCCGTTACTGCAGACTTTCTGTAACCGAGCTTGCGGATGAGAAAACACCGGATGGTGCATCAGAGGCTTTAGAGACACAGATTAAGAAAAAAGAAGGAGAACGTATTCTGAAAGCAATTCCGGAAGGCGCTTATGTCATTGCACTTGCGATTGAAGGAAAGCAGCTATCCAGTGAGGAGCTTGCAGCGTATGTGGAAAAGCTGGGGCTTGGCGGCACCAGTCATATTGTTTTAATCATCGGCGGCTCGCTGGGACTTTCTAAGGACGTGCTGCAGCGGGCGGATTATCTGCTCAGCTTTTCAAAAATGACTTTTCCGCATCAGCTGATGCGGGTGCTGTTGTTGGAACAGGTGTACCGGGTGTATCGGATTATCAATGGGGAGCCGTATCATAAATAGGTGTGATTTTGTGAATATTCCTGCAGGTGGTAATTAAAAAATGAGGCGTGTCTAAAAATAGGCACACCTCATTTTGCATTATACAACATCTGAGAAAACAAGTCTATACCTTTTTTTGAAAAAGTGTTAGAATAGTCGTGTAACAGAAATTGGTGTTCGTGACGGGATGTG
>CAZAUP010000002.1:0-43308 GCA_964488415.1 uncultured Lachnospiraceae bacterium | reverse complement strand
CGGTCCGAGATTTAAGGTGATATTCTTACCGTTCACATCTGCCTTTATGAGGGACGTAAGTACCTTTACAGTTGCGTTGGAAGCACTGCCTGCAACAGTTAAATTCTCCGCATCAAGTGCCAGTGTAAACATAGCATTGGAAGTACCGTTGGAAGAAACATTAACATTTTCTGCCTCGGAATCGCCGGAACGTAATGCAATGTTTGCGTTACCGTCTGCCTTCACATTTACGTTAGTAAAATTGGAGTTCTTTGCCTTAATGTTGGCAATACCAAAACCATCACCCTTAGCGGTGGTCTGAGTGATATTAAGCTCACCCTCATAACCATCAATGGTCACATCCAGCTTCTGCTGGGAGCTTGCAAAATTTACATTCAGCTCCGGTGTTGCCTTACCATTGGTAAAATTCACCTTAGCGTTACCACAGATATTTACCGAGCCGATTACCTGCTCGTCATCCGTATCAGAACCCATCAAGTTGATTTGCGGTGCCATGGAACTAAGACGGTTGTTCTTACTCTGAACATCCTCTAAGAAGGAAGATACGTCGAACTCCTTCGTGTTCTCCTTGCCCTTCATTACATTCAGGTACTCTTCCAGTGCCTCGTTCAAATCGATTAACTCTGCAGCGGCAACCGTTACACTGTCAATCTTTCCGCTCCAAATCTGAACCTCCGGATTGTTGCCGCTCTCAATGCTCAGCTCACCAATTGTACAGCTGTCAATGTATAATTTCTTAATCTTTACATCATTCGGTAATACAACCTTACCCAGATTCTCTCCACTCAGTACGAGCTCACCGTCACTGTCAACCATATCCTGCGTAATCACAAGGACATCAGCTGCCGTATTCGTAGCAATTAATAAATCAGCTGCCTTTGCGGTTGCCGGTACTCCAAGACTTGCTACCATCGCTAATGCGAGACCGCATGCGATTGTCTTCAAACCAAATCTCTTCATAGTTCTCCTTTCTGTATTTCCAGGAGATGTCTGAAAAGGCACCCCCTGAAAGCATATCTTCATCAATTATTTTTCTTACTTAAAGCTGATGCCCTTAACATCCACAGAGCAAGGCCCGTTATTTGCCATAATGGCAACCTTTGCAACCTTTGCAGACGGGTCAATGGTGCCGCCCTGACCGCTCTGGCCATGATGCTCTGCCATGGAGAAGGTCGTTGTCTCGGTTACATTGTACCAAACAGCAAGCATGGTTCCTGCCTCATCATAAAGCTTTACTGCCACTGCATCGGTAGCATTTGCCAGGGTAACGGTCATGTTCTTGTAATCACCTGCGGTAATCACCTTCGGAAGAGTATACTGTACCTCCTGATACAGTCCGTCCAAAGTAGCCTTGGTTCCCTTCTGGGAATATCCCCAGCCGGCCTGCTCTAGCTTCGTCACATCATAGGATGCACCGGAAGCCTCCGAAGCCTTGGTCGGTGCCGGGGTAGCCGTTGCCTTCGGAGCCTCAGTCGGCTTTGCTGCGCTTGCATTTGCCACAAACTCAATCGTCTTAACATCTAAAGAGCATGCTCCGTTATTTGCCATGATGGCAACCTTTGCAACCTTTGCCGTCTGATCGATTGCTGCACCGCCGCCGGTCAGACCGTGGCTCTCGGTCATGGCAAAGGTGCTGGTCTCGGTAACATTATACCAAACAGCAAGCATATCCCCTGCCTCATTGTAAAGCTTCACTGCCACTGCATCGGTAGCATTTGCCAGAGTAACGGTCAGGCTCTTATAATCTCCTGCGGTAAGCGCCTTCGGAAGAGTATACTGTACCTCCTGGTACAGTGCATCCAGGGTAACCTTATTACCGCTCTGGCTGTAGCCGTAGCCGCCCTGCTCTAACTTCGTCACATCATACTTCGTTGCAGATGTAACTGCCGGAGCCTTCGTCGGTGCCGCGGTCGGAGCCTTGGTAGCTGCCGGAGCCTTCGTCGGCTGTGCTGCCGGTGCCTTCGTCGGTACTGCAGTCGGAGCCTTCGTTGCCTCCGGTGCACCGTATACCTTAATCTTTACGGAATCCGTCTTTCCGCTCATGGTAGTAGCGGTAATCGTAACCGTACCGTTCTTCTTTGCCGTCACAACACCGTTCTTATCAACGGTTGCAACAGACTTATCGCTGGACTTCCATGTCGTAACGTCATTGGAAGTGGACGGAGTGAGGGTACGGTTCAAATCGTACTTTTCTCCATACTTCAGCTCGGAAATCTTGTTCTTGATTACAATCTTGACTGCCGGCTTACGGATTCTGACCGTAGCGGTAAGGGTGGTGGTCTTGCCGCCGTCCTTTACCTCGCAGGTAATCTTTGTCTCGCCCTTGGTAACGCCGGTAACCACTCCGTTTGCGTCAACAGTTGCGATAGACTCGTCGTTACTCTTCCAAGTAACAACAGCGTTTGCAGACGCACCGACTACATCGAAGTCATAGGAACGTCTGGTCAAAATGTTACGGCTGGTCTTGCTAAGCTTTACATCGCTTGCAGCGTAGGACTCTCCTGCGCCTGCGAACACAGTCGCTGCTCCCACTGCAAGCACAAGTGCTCCGGCGAGAACCGATTTTGCAATTTTCTTACTGTTTCTCATTGCTTCTCCTCATTCTTTTTGTAGTAGTAGTGTTTTAAGCCCCTCTCCAAGGGCTGCACCGGCATGATAAGCGTTTTCGTACACAGAAACGTCACGCAGGGGAAAGTCATTTCTTCCCAGTGCCAACTGCCCATGCATATATAGGTTTATTTTACTATCATTTGGATATTTTGTCAATATGTTCTGCAGCGATTTCTATGTTTTATGTTCATGTTGCACAATTGTTTTTCCGGCTTTTCTTATAATGCTTTTCGCTCTTCTGTACCTTTACTTTTGCTTTTTTCGCATTCTGAAAGCATCCACCCTGTTTTCACGCATTTTTTTACAATTTTATCTCCTTCTCCCTTCTTCTCCGCCGGATTATGCTTTTCCTTACAAATACCTTGACAAACAAGCCGAAACAGGGTACATTTATAGATAGAAAGCATCTAGAAAAGAAAAAGGAGATTTATTATGGCAGATCAGAGAAAACCTTTGGTTACACATATTTTCACTGCAGATCCGTCCGCTCACGTATTCGACGGCAAGCTGTACATCTACCCGTCTCACGACGTTGCCCTTGATTGTCCGGATGACGACAACGGTGACCAGTATCAGATGGAGGACTACCACATTTTATCCATGGATTCCCCGGAAGCACCATGCGTAGACAACGGCATGGTGCTTCATGAAAATGAGGTTCCGTGGGTAAGCCATCAGATGTGGGCTCCGGATGCCGCTTACAAAAACGGTAAATATTACCTCTTTTTCCCGGCAAAGGACAAGGACGGCATCTTCCGTATCGGCGTTGCTACCAGCGATTCTCCGGCAGGCAAGTTCACTCCGGAGCCGAACTACATCGAAGGCAGCTACAGCATTGACCCGGCAGTTCTTGTTGACGATGACGGCAGGGCCTATATGTATGTCGGCGGTCTTTGGGGCGGTCAGCTTGAAAAGTGGCAGACCGGCGAATACACCGAGAATTATAAAGAACCGGCAAACGATGGGCCGGCTTTAGGGCCGCTCGTTGCCGAGCTGACTGATGATATGCTTGCACTCAAGGCTCCGTTGCAGGAGATTAAGATTTTGGACGAGAACGGCAGTCCGATTCTTGCAGGTGACCACGACAGACGTTTCTTCGAGGCTTCCTGGATGCACAAGTACAACGATACCTACTATTTCTCCTACTCCACCGGTGACACGCATTACCTTTGCTACGCTACCGGCAAGAATCCGATGGGACCATTCACCTACCGCGGCCGTATCCTAGAGCCGGTAGAGGGCTGGACCACCCATCACTCCATCGTTAAGTGGGGCGAAAAGTGGTATTTGTTCTACCATGATGCTTCTCTTTCCGGCGTAAACCATCAGCGCTGCGTAAAGTTCACGGAGCTCAAGTACAACGAGGACGGCACCATTCAGACGATTCAGCCATACGACCACGAGAAGTAATCAGCAAGTACACAATAAAGTGGAGCTGTATGCGAAGTACCAAGCACTTCGCATACAGCTCCACTTCAATTTCTCTTTTATTTTATGATTCCCGCCTTCTTCAGCTCCTCCGGTGCCTCTGTCCAGAGTGCCAACCTGTTGTTTTTAAAACGACCATCAAAGGTTACATCCTCCGCAAACCAGTCCGGAGGCGTAAAAGCCGCAGCTGCCTCCTCATCCTGAAACTCCACCTCAGCAAACACAAGCCCCGCAAGCTCTCCCGTAAACACATCAAGCTCTACCGTATACTTGTCATAGGGAATCAGATAACGCGTCTTTGTAATCACACGCCCGTCTGCCTTGGAAAGCAGCGTCTCATAGCTCTCCTTTGTCAGGGGCATTTCCTCCTCTCTGCACACCTGCGCCGTAGCCCCCACGCCCTGCACGAGCCCCAGCTTTGACTTATAACAAAGAAGATAGCTTGCTTCGCTGTTTTTTACGGATTTACGCACTCTTACCACCGGCTGGGTACAAAGATAGCCCTGTTCCAGCTCCCTGCACGGATACCTTCTAAGCTCCTCCGGCAACGACCGCACAGTAAACTTACGTTCAATTTCCATTCCGTCCTCCTACTTTTCTCCCTTTAAAATCGCTTTTGTTACAGCCACCGTAATCATAATACAAAGAACAAATGCCGCCACTACCACGGAATGCCGCCACAGCTTTCTCTTCCGGAGCCGTTTTGCCAGCCTGCTATAGGAAAGCTCATGCTCCGGTCTTAGCTCCTCCTCCGGCTGAAACTCCTCCTGATTCAGATGGGTATATTCCCTGTAGAGCTTCCGGCACGCTCTGCACCCCTTCAAATGCGCACGGATATCCCGGCTTGTTTCTTCGCTTACGGCCTCCTCGTGAAAGAGCACAATCAAATCCTGAACCACATTACAGTTTAAACTCATTTTGCAACCTCTCCTTCAACATGTTTTTTGCACGGAAATACAGCACCTTTGCCGAGCTTTCCGAAATCCCCATTGCTTCTGCTACCTGCTTAAAGGACATCTCCGCATACACGCGAAGCATCACCACCTCCAGATTCTTCTGCGGAAGCTCTTTTAATATCTCCCGCACCTTTTCCGTAACCTCTCTGCGAAGCACAGCATCCTCCGCAGAATCCCGATTCTCATTAGTAATATAAAAATCAACTACATCATCCAGCCGGATTGCATCTCTGGACTGCCGTTCCTTTTTCAGATGTCCGAAATAGGTATACTTTGCAATTGCTGCAAGCCAGGTAAAGATACTGCTGTTTCCTTTATATTTATCAAAGGAAACAAATGCGCGGTAAAAGGTCTCCTGAGTCAGCTCCTCTGCTATTTGTGCATCACCGGAAAGCTTATACAAAAAGCCGTAAATCTTCGTCTGGTAATGCACATAAACCTCTTCAAAATCATTCAACGAAACCCTTCCCCCTATCTTTTATCAATATAAAAATTTACACAACACCTTAACTATAACACATTTTTTTCGATTTGAACATCTGCAATTTCACGCCCCTGTAAATCTTTTTCATATTTTTTCTAAAAAACCTGTAACCTTTTTTCTCTTTCTTACACTAATCTGATGAATGGTCTTTTTAAAGACCTTATGGCGCGGTTTAAAACAGCCGCCGCTAAATGATTTTTTGGGAGGACATTATGTTTCATATAATCGGAACCGGTATGTATGTACCGGAACGTATCGTAACAAATGATGAACTGGCAGCCATGGTAGACACCAATGATGAGTGGATTCGTCAGCGGGTCGGCATCGCAGAGCGCCACGTCAGTACAAACGAATGGACTTCGGAAATGGCCTGCAAGGCTGCAAAGGAAGCCCTTGACTACGCAGGCTGCAAAGCAGAAGACCTTGACTACATTTTAACTGCCAGTGTCAGTGCGGAAACCGTATCACCTTCCACTGCCTGTATGCTGCAGCACCTCTTAGGTGCTACCTGCCCTGCGCTCGAAATCAATGCAGCCTGCTCCGCTTTTATTTTCTTATTAGAAACCGCAGCCGGTCTCTTTGCCAGAAAAAAGGCAAAGAAAATTCTTGTCGTCGGTGCAGAGCGGTTAAGCGGTATCGTGGACTGGACCGACCGCAGCACCTGCATCATTTTCGGTGACGGTGCCGGCGCAGCCGTGCTTTCCGGTGACCGGAACGGCTATTTAGATTCTGTCGTAACCGTACACGGTGGTGATGATGTTATCAAAATTCCGCATTTTTCCGGTTCGTCTCCGTTCTTTTCCAAAGAGAACGACAGCCCTTATATCCATATGCAGGGACAGGAAACCTTTAAGTATGCGGTAAATGCCATTTGCAGCGATATCCGTACCCTTTTGGAAAGGAATAACCTGACCGCAGAGGATATCAAATACATCGTACCGCATCAGGCTAACCGGCGCATCATTGATTTTGCTTCCCGCCGTCTTGGTATTCCAATGGAAAAATTTGCTTTAAACATTGACCGCTATGGTAATACTTCCAGTGCCAGCATTCCGATTGCACTGGACGAAATCAACCGTAAGGGCAGGCTTTCCTCCGGAGACTATGTGATTCTTACCGCCTTCGGCGGCGGTCTTTCCAACGCCGCCTGCCTGCTGCGCTGGTAATCCGCAGGAACCTTCCCCTGCCGCAGACTACGGCTTTTTATAACAGAAACACGCCGGAAGCTTCCGGCTTGTTCATAAAAAATTTAAAATCAAAAGGAGATCACCACTATGTTAGATCAAATCAAAGAGCTTTTAGCAAACAGCCTTTCCATCGATGCAGATTCCATCACTGAAGCAAGCAGCTTCTCTGATGACCTTGGTATCGACTCTCTCGACATTGTCGAGCTGCTTATGAATGTAGAAGAAGAATTCGGCGTTTCCATCGAGCCGGATCCGTCCATCGCTACCGTAGGTGACCTCATCGCAAAAATTGAGGAGCTGAAAAACAACTAATGTGAGGTGTTTTATGATTCAATCCAGACTCTGTGATTTATTAGGAATTACTTACCCGGTTTTTCAGGGCGGCATGGCGTGGATTGCGGACGGCAGACTTGCTGCTGCCGTATCCAACGCCGGTGGGCTTGGTATTATTTCTGCCATGAACGCCGATGCAAATTATCTTCGGGAGCAAATCAAAACCGCCCGCACACTGACAGACAAACCGTTCGGCGTGAACATTATGCTAATGAGTCCGTACGCGGCGGAGGTTGCACAGGTCGTCACAGAAGAAAGAGTTCCGGTTGTTACCACCGGTGCCGGCAGCCCGGCACCTTATATGGAAGCCTGGCTTGCAGCAGGCATCAGGGTTATCCCGGTGATTGCTTCCGTTGCCATGGCAAAAAAAATGGAACAGTGCGGTGCCTCGGCAGTGATTGCAGAAGGACAGGAATCCGGCGGGCACATCGGCGAACTGACTACCATGGCTCTGGTTCCGCAGGTTTGTGACGCGGTTTCCATTCCTGTCCTTGCTGCCGGCGGTATCGCGGACGGCCGTGGGATGGCTGCCTCCTTCTGTCTGGGAGCATGCGGAGTACAGCTTGGTACGCGTTTTCTCGTAGCAACGGAATGCTCGGTTCACCAAAACTACAAGGACATGGTGCTAAAGGCAAACGATACCTCCACCACCACTACCGGCAGACGCTTCGGCGGCAACACCTGCCGCTGCATCAAGAATCCGTTCAGCCGCGGCTTCCTAAAGAAAGAGTACGCTCCGGAGGCAACCGCGGAAAGTATTGCAGAGCTTGGTGTCGGCGGTCTTCGCAAAGCCGCCATAGACGGTGACACCAAAGAAGGCTGTTTTCTTGCCGGACAAATTTCCGGTATGATTACTAAGGAGCAGACCGCCGCTGAAATCGTAACAGAGCTTGTCAGCGAATGCGAAGCTCTCCTGAAAGGAGCCGTTGCATGGGTAAAATAGCTTTTTTATTTTCCGGGCAGGGCGCACAGCACCCCGGCATGGGAAAAGACCTATACCAAAATTGCAAGGAGGCTGCCGCTCTCTTCGACGAAGCAGAAGCACTCCGTCCCGGCACTCTTGCCCAAATGTTTGAAGGAGACGAAATCACCCTTCGCGATACCGCGAACACCCAGCCGTGTCTCTATCTGGCAGATTACGCCGCTGCACTTGCCGTAAAAAACGCAGGGATTCTCCCGGACATGGTTGCCGGCTTTTCCCTTGGCGAAATCCCGGCACTTGCCTTCGCCGGCGCATATAGCCCGGTCACCGGCTTCCGGATTGCGTGTGCAAGAGGCCGCCACATGGCAAGGGCTGCTGCTGCAGCTCCGGCAGGCATGGCAGCCATCGTAAAGCTGCCGAACGAAACCATCGAAGCACTCGCCTCCCATTACAACGCGGTTTATCCGGTCAATTATAACTGTAACGGACAGCTGGTTGTGGCAGGAAGCAGCGAAGAGCTTCCTGACTTTTATAAAGAAGTAAAGGCAGCAGGCGGAAGAGCACTTCCATTAAAGGTAGGCGGCGGCTTCCATTCCCCGTTCATGACTCCGGCTGTCGATGAATTTGAAAAAGCTCTGGCAGAGTTCGAGGTCTGCACCCCGTCTCTCCCAATTTATGCAAACCTTACCGCCGCTCCGTATGAAGCCAACGTAAAGGAAACCATGTGTGCGCAGATTAATCATCCTGTTCTCTGGGAGCGTACTATTCTTTCCATGGCACAGCAGGGCGTTACCGTCTTCATCGAAACCGGTGTGGGCAATACCCTCCAAAAGCTTGTGCAAAAAATTGTACCAGACGCAAAGAGCTATGCGGTAGAAACAAAGGAACAGTTAGAGATCACTCTTGCTGAGCTTTCCAAATAGGTAAAGGAGAATATTCTTATGTTAAAAAATAAAGTTGCCGTCGTAACCGGCGGTTCCCGCGGCATCGGGCGCGCCATCTGCGAGGTCTTTGCAAAAAACGGTGCAGCTGTGGCATTTTTAAATACGGGAAACACCGATGCGGCAAAAGAAACCGAAGCGTATCTCAGCGGGTTCGGCACCAGGGTAAAGGCTTATCCGTGTGATATATCCGATTTTACCAAAACCACAGAGGTGTTCAAGGAAATCCTTGCCGAGTTCGGCACAGTGGACATTCTTGTCAATAATGCCGGAATCACACGGGATAAGCTATTACTTGCCATGAAGCCGGAAGAATTTTCTTCCGTCATTGATACGAATCTGGTGGGTGCCTATAACACCGTAAAGCAGGTGTATCCGATTATGATAAAAAAACGCTCCGGAAAAATAATTAATATCAGCTCCATTTCCGGTATTATGGGGAATGCAGGGCAGACCAACTACTCTGCTTCCAAGGCAGGTCTGATTGGTTTTACCAAGTCCGTTGCAAAGGAGGTTGCAAGCCGCGGCATCTGCTGTAACGCAGTGGCACCCGGCTTTGTAAACACCTCCATGACCACCGCCTTCGCCGAAAACGAAGCACTGCTGTCCTCCATTCCGCTGCAGCGTTTTGCTCAGCCGGAGGAAATTGCCAACCTGGTGCTGTTTCTTGCAAGCGACATGGCAAATTATATTACCGGCGAAGTCATCCGCATCGACGGCGGGCTCGCTATGTAGGAGGAGATTCTATTATGAGAAGAGTTGTTGTAACCGGTCTCGGCGCAGTCACCCCCATCGGAAACAATGTTACCGATTTTTGGAACAGCCTCGTTTCCGGCATAAACGGAATTGGTCCGATCACCCATTTCGATACCACGGATTCCAAGTGCAAGCTGGCAGCGGAGGTTAAAAATTTTGACCCGTCTGCAGTACTGGATAAGAGTACCATTCGCAAAACCGATCCCTATACCCAGTACGCTCTTGTTTCCGCCGAGGAAGCAATGCAGGCTTCCGGCATTGCCGGCACCGTAGCAGAGGAAGAGCTTGGCGTATACTTCGGCTCCGGCGTAGGCGGCATAGAAACCACAATGGAAAACCATGCCGGACTTCTTTCCGGCGGCGCAAGAAAGGTTTCTCCGCAATTTGTACCCAAGATGATTATCAACATCGCATCCGGTCAGATTGCAATCCGCTTCCACGCCCACGGCAACGCCATGTCTCTGTCCACCGCCTGTGCAACAGGCACTACCGCCATCGGTGAGGCATATCGTGCCATTAAGGACGGCTACCTGACCGCAGCCATTTGCGGCGGTTCAGAAGCATCCATCAACCCGCTTTGCGTGGCAGGCTTTGTAAACTGTATGGCTCTGTCCCAGGCAACGGACCCGGACGCAGCTTCCCTTCCTTTCGATTCCCGCCGTGCAGGCTTCGTAATCGGCGAAGGTGCTGCCACCCTTATCTTAGAAGAATACGGGCACGCAGTTGCCCGTGGTGCCAGAATTTATGCAGAAATCTGCGGCTATGGTGCCACCTGCGATGCCCATCACGTTACCGCTCCGGATCCGGATGCAGTCTATACCGCAAAAGCAATCGAAAAAGCTTTAGAGGGTGTCGATTACAGCACCGGTTCCCTCTATGTCAATGCACACGGTACGGGAACAGCCCTAAATGATACAACTGAAACCACCGCTTTTAAGCTTGCCTTCGGCAAGGGCGCAAAAAATGTAAAAATCAGTTCCACCAAGTCCATGACCGGACACATGCTGGGCGCAGCGGGCGCAGCAGAAGCCATTGCCTGTATTAAGGCATTGGAAACCGGCATTTTGCCGCCAACCTTAAACCTAACCCATCCGGACCCGGTCTGCGATTTGGACTACATTCCATGTAAAGCACAAGCCGTACAGGTAGAAACCGCGATTTCCACCTCACTCGGCTTTGGCGGTCACAACGCCTGCATCGCATTCCGCCGCGTAAAATAATCGAGGTGAATCATGAAAAAAGAAGAATTGATGAATATCCTTCCGCACCGTGACCATATGCTCTTAATTGATGAGGCAGAGGTAAAAGACAACGTAGCTTACGGCAGAAAAAAAATTACGGGCGAGGAATTTTTCTTAAAGGGGCATTTTCCGGGTAACCCGATTGTACCCGGCGTAATCCAGTGTGAAATTCTGGCGCAGTCCGCCTGTGTCTTACTGGCGGATCAGGTACAGGGCGGCAGCGTTACCACCCTGTTCACCGGTCTTGAGAAGGTTCGCTTCAAACATCCGGTGAAGCCGGGAGACACCTTCGAAACCGAATGCTCCATTCTAAAAAGCAAGGGACCCTTTTACTGGGCCAAGGGAATCGGAAGGGTAAACGGAACGCTTTGTGTTACAGCGGAATTTTCCTTTGCTATCTTCCCGTCAGAGGAGGCAACGATATGATTTTTGATAAATGGATTGCTGCTTTTTCTAAGGAAAAGCTTTCCTGCAAGACCTGCAGGAAAGAGTTTTCCGCAAAGGAGCTTAGGAAAAGCCACTATATCTGTCCGGACTGCGGAAAATATTTCCGTATCAGCGGCAGGGAGCGCATCTATCAGGTCGTCGATAAAAAGAGCTTTACAGAATTTGCTACCGGACTTTCCAGTGTGGATTTTCTGGAATTTCCCGGCTATGCCGACAAGCTGCAAAAGGCCTGCGATGCCACAGGTGAGGACGATGCCGTTATCTGCGGTCAGGCAGCTATAGGCGGCTATCCGTGCGCCATTTTTGTTATGGACTCTCGTTTTATGATGGCCAGCATGGGCTCTGTCGTAGGTGAAAAAATAACCCGTACCTTTGAATACGCTACCGCACACAAGCTTCCGGTAATCGGCTTCACCGCCTCCGGCGGCGCACGGATGCAGGAGGGGATTATTTCCCTGATGCAGATGGCAAAATGCAGCGCAGCAGTTAAGAAGCACTCCTCCGAAGGAAATCTTTACATTACCGTACTGACCGACCCGACTACCGGCGGTGTTACCGCATCCTTTGCAATGCAGGGTGACATTATCCTCGCAGAGCCGAATGCACTGGTTGGCTTCGCCGGCCGCCGTGTCGTAGAGCAGACGACCAAGGCTCAGCTTCCGGAAAATTTCCAGAGTGCCGAGTTTATTCTAGAGCATGGGTTTGCAGATGCCATTGTTCCCCGCGAACAGTTAAACGACACTCTGACCACCCTCTTAAAGCTTCACAGAAAGGAGCCGGCAGCAGGATGACACCTTATGAAAAGTTAAAATCAACCCGTCAGAACGGACGGCCGACCGGTATTACCTACATTAACGGACTTTTTACGGATCGTATCGAGCTTCACGGAGACCGCAGGTTTGCAGAGGATGCCGCCATTATATCCGGCATCGGATGTCTGGAGAGCCGCCCGGTTACTTATATTGCAATCGAAAAGGGAACGGACTTAGCCGCCCGTATGAAAACCAATTTCGGCTGCCCGAAGCCGGAGGGCTACCGTAAAGCTCTGCGTCTCATGAAACAGGCGGAAAAGTTTCATCGTCCTGTCATTTGCTTTGTCGATACACAGGGTGCCTTTTGTGGTGCTGACGGCGAGGAGCGCGGACAGGGCGAGGCTATCGCTGAGAACATCATGGAAATGCTCGGTCTCAAGACTCCGACAATCTCTATCGTTATCGGCGAGGGCGGCAGTGGCGGTGCTTTGGCACTTTGCTCCGCAGACCGCGTTTACATGATGGAAAATGCCGTATATTCCGTAATTTCGCCAGAGGGCTGCGCGAGCATTCTCTGGAAGGATGCCTCCAGAGCCGAGGATGCCGCACAATGCTTACGCATTACTGCAGATGACATGAAAAATTTCGGTGTTGCAGAAACCGTAATCTCAGAGAATTTCGGTCAATTTACCGAAACCTGCAATCACATCAGGGAACACCTGGTGCAGGATTTAAACGAGCTTTGTAAAAAAAGTACCGAACAGCTGTTAACGGAACGTTACCGGCGTTTCCGCAAGTTCGGAATTTATGAGGAGAATGGAGAGACTCATGGAACCACTGTATACCAGGTATAGCACCTCGTCCTTCGATGCTGACGGATGCTTAACCGACTTTACTATCCGTGCACCGGAAAGCTTTAACTTCGCATATGACGTGCTTGATGTCATTGCAGCAGAGGCTCCGGCAAAGCGCGCCTTAGAATGGTGCGATGTTGCCGGAAGCCACAGAACCTTCACCTTCTCCGAGCTTGCACGGCTTTCTGTTCAGGCAGCCAACTACCTGCTTTCCAAGGGCATCGGCAGTGGCGACCGCGTACTTCTGACAATGAAACGTCACTACGAATACTGGTATTTGCTGCCGGCGCTGCTTCGCATTGGTGCCGTCATCATTCCTGCCACCCATATGTTAAAGGAAAAAGACATTATTTACCGCGTGCAGTGTGCCGGAGCGGTTGCGGTAATTACCGCAGAGGACAAAGAGCTGACAGATGCCATTCTTGCCGCAAAGCCGTCCTGCCCGACCCTGCGGTCATTGTTTACAGTACGTGAGGACAGGGAAGGCTTTCTTCGTCTGGACACCGGCATGACTTCCATGCCGGATACCATGACTCGCATTCCTACCCTTGCCAAAAATCCGATTTTTATGTACTTTACCTCCGGCACCACCTCCTATCCGAAGGCAGTGCTGCATGACGGTTACTACCCTCTCGCTCATATTCCGACCGCAAAATACTGGCAGAACTGTCTTGATGACGGCCTGCACCTGACCGTCGCTGACACCGGATGGGCAAAGGCTTCCTGGGGTAAACTTTTTGGGCAGTGGCTTACCGGCTCTGCCGTTATGGTTTACGAATATGAGCATTTCAATGCAGCAGCTATGCTGGAGGTGATTGCACGATACGGCGTGACAACCTTCTGCGCCCCGCCGACAATTTACCGCCTGATGGTAAAGAACGGCATCCCGGCAGAGGCTTTCTCCAAGGTACGCTATGCCACCACCGCCGGAGAAGCCCTGAATCCGGAAATAACAAAGCGTTTTCAGGATATTACCGGACTTTTGGTACGGGAAGGCTTCGGTCAGACTGAAACCACCTTAGTATTGGGAAATTTCGTAAACTGTCCTGCCAAAATCGGTTCCATCGGAAAGGCAAACCCGCTCTACGATGTGCGTCTCGTTGACGAGGAAGGCATTGAAGTAGGTAGGGATTGCCGCGGTGAAATCGTCATTGTTCCTAAGCCTGACCAGCACGGACTTTGCACCGGTTATTTAAACGCCGAGGAATCGAGCCGCCGCGTTTGGAAAAACGGTGTGTTTCACACCGGCGATATTGCCTCCAGAGATGCCGACGGCTTTTTCTGGTATATCGGACGCTCTGATGACATTATCAAATCCAGCGGCTATCGTATCGGACCATTTGAAATCGAGGATGTCTTAATCAAACACCCTTCCGTTGCGGAATGTGCCGTAACCGGTGTCCCGGACGAGGAACGCGGCTACGTCGTAAAGGCCACAATCGTTCTGATGCCGGGCTACGAACCGTCCGAAGCATTAAAAAAAGCCTTACAGCATTACGTAAAAGAGCAAACCGCACCGTACAAATATCCACGCATTATAGAATTCGTACCAAAGCTTCCGAAGACCTTTAGCGGCAAGATTCAGCGTGCAAAGCTTCGTGAGCAGGATGCGGTAAAGCAACTGCTTCATTAAGCCTTTTCCCTTTATGATTTTCCTTGCATCCCTCCCCGCAAACTACTATAATAGCTTTTAAGGGATACATTTTTTGCTCAAAGGAGGCTTTCCATGGAATTTCACGGCTTAAACAAATTTACGTTGCTTGATTTCCCAAAGCATTTAGCCTGCACCGTGTTCACCGGACGCTGCAATCTGCGCTGTCCGTTTTGCCACAATGCGGATTTGGTGCTTTGTCCGGAAACTGAACCGCAGCTTCCGGAGGATACCGTTCTTTCCTTTTTAGAGCGGCGCAAGGACTCTTTGGAAGGGATTTGCGTTACCGGCGGCGAGCCAACCCTGCAGCGTGACCTGCTTTCCTTTCTGCGCCGCTGCAAAAGCCTTGGCTATCTCGTAAAGCTCGACACCAACGGCACCCGTCCGGATGTAATAAAAGCCGCATTGGAGGAGCAGCTTTTGGACTATATCGCCATGGACATCAAAAACTGTCCGGCACGTTACGCCGAAACCGCAGGGCTTTCCACCATCCGCTTTTCCGCCTTTGAGGAAAGTGCAGCATTAATTCAAAGCAGCGGACTGCCTTACGAATTCCGCACCACCGTGGTAAAGGAGTTCCACCGTGAGGAAGACTTACTTGCCATCGGCGCATGGCTTTCCGGTGCAAAATGCTACGCCCTGCAGGCCTTTAAGGATTCCGGCCGTCTGATTCAGCCGGGGCTTTCCGGCTATACAAGGGACGAGCTGCAGCAGTTCCGCGCTATGCTCGTCCCATATTTCGGTGAAGTATTGCTGCGGGGTGTGGACTGACCGTTCAAAGCAGTCCACACCCAAAAAATCAAATAAAAAGGAAAACATTTATGGAATTTTCTTATGAAACCGACCGTCTGCAGCTTATGGTCTGCAACGAAGAATACAGCAACGCGCTGCTTGCGTTTATGACCAAAAACAAGGACTTTTTCGCTCCCTACGAGCCGCTTCGCCAGCCCGCCTTTTACACCGAAGCGTTTCAGGCACAGGTACTGCGGGCAGAGTTTCAGACGATGCTCCGCGGCACCTATATCCGCTATTACCTGTTTTTGAAGGAAAATCCGTCACACATCATCGGCACCGTCAGTTTCTCCAATATTTCCCGCTCCGACGATAAAAGCTGCCGCGTCGGATACAAATTAGACAAAGCCCACACCGGCATGGGCTATGCCACCGAAGCCCTGCGCCTGCTTCTTCCGGAGGTACACAAAAGCCTTTCTGTCCACCGCGTGGAAGCAGATATCCTTTTAGAAAATCTTCCCTCCCTTCGCCTCATTGAACGTCTTGGCTTTACCTACGAGGGCGTGGCCCGCAGTTCACACGAAATCGGAGGCGTTTGGCGGGATCATCTGCGCTACTCTTATATTTTTGCGCACCAATAACCAAAAAGCTCCTTTCCTGAACTTTCCTCGGTCTTCGCCGGCAAAAACTCAGGAAAGCCAAACAATTCGGCAAGATAGGCATTCTTTTTCCGATAAACCCCCGGAACCAGCAGGACATAATCATCCTGCTCTTTTTTTCTTCTCCGTCCTAAAAGCAAATGCTGATAGTGATAATACCCATGCAGCAAAAAGCTGTTTTCTGCAAACTGCCGTCCTTCCCTCGGAAGGTGCCGGAGCTCCTCCGGCAATACTCTTACGGAATGTAGCAATGAAGCCTCCCTGCAGGGCCGGTAGGACGGCTTTGCAAGCAGCAGCTCCTCCAGGCAGGCAATCCGGTTTTGCTCCGCACGCTTTCGTATCTGCAGCTTCCGGCACTCTGCCTCTTCCGGCTGTCCTTCCTGCACGTTCACTGCAGCTTCCGTCGCCTTACCGTTTTCGCCTGCTGCCACCCTTGTGATTTCCTCCACCAGCCTTTTGGCAGACTGCATACATTCTCCGTTATAAGTGCTTCCTCCTCCACTGTATGAAAACGACCGCTGTACCTGCTCCGGCTTTATCTCCGCGCCGTCAAACCGTCCGCAAAGATAGCTGTCCGTTTCCGGCCACTCAAGCCCGCTGTTTCGTGACGCTGCTACCGTCTCCGGCAGCAGCAGGACACCGTTTCCCGCCTCCGCGCAAAGACGGTACACACCCACCGGCATTTCATGCCTCGGATCTGCAACGCTTGTCTCCTTCAAAACCGAAGCCTCTGCCAGACACTCCCGCCGGTTAAAATAGTAGATTCTCCATGCCGTTTCCCGCTCCGGTGCCCTCAGCAGCTCCAACACTACCTCCACGGCTTTTCCGTCTCCGTACTGCCGTAAAATCCCCACACTCCGTTCTCTGATTCCGTTCCGGTAGGAAAACAGATAGGCAATTTTTCTCCGATACATGAACAAACTCCTCCTTACCTACCACTACTGTATGTAAAGAGGAGTCTTATTAGAACCCGTCTTATAAAATTGTCCCGCGGGTACTTTACTCAGCCCTTCTGCCCTATCTGCTCCGCCAGCTCGTTTAAATATACCCAGCGTTCCATTTTTTCTTCCAGCACTGCCTCTGTCTCCTCCTTCTCCTTCGAAAGCTCCTGCAGCCTTCCGTAGTCGGTAGCAGCTGCAAGAATACCGGCCTCCAGTACGGCAAGCCTCTCCTCCAGTGCTGCAATGTCCGCATCTATCGTTTCGTATTCCTTTTGCTCCTTATAAGAAAACTTCAGCTTCTGCTCCCGCTTTTTCCATGTATCTCTGCTGTCGCTCCTTCCCGCTTCCATATCTTCTTCCCCGGAATCCACACCTCCGCCGGCAGCTTTTCCACTAGATAATGCCATTGCTACCGGGTGTCCTTCACGTTCACATACTGCACGATAATCGGAATAATTTCCTTCATAGCGGCGAATCACACCGTTTCCTTCAAAGGAGAAAATCCGGTTCGCCACCTTATCAAGGAAATACCGGTCATGGGACACTGCAATCACAATACCGTTATACCGCTTTAAGTAGTCCTCTAAAATTGAAAGGGTACGAATATCCAAATCATTGGTCGGCTCATCCAAAATCAGTACATTCGGAGCCTCCATCAGCACATGGAGCAGTGCCAGACGGCGCTTTTCACCGCCGGAAAGCTTTCCGATTACAGTATACTGCATGGCATCCGTAAACAAAAACCTCTCACACATCTGGGAAGCAGTAATCTTTCCTTCTGCGGTTTCAATATACTCCGCCACATTGCGCACGGAATCAATCACACGAAGCTCTGGATTCAGTGCTTCGTTTTCCTGCATAAAATAGCCTACCTTCACCGTTGTACCAAACTCCACCGTCCCACTGTCCGGCAAAAGCTTCCCGGTGATAAGCTTAAGCAGTGTACTCTTTCCGCACCCATTTTCGCCGATGATACCGATGCGGTCCGTGGACAGGAAAATATGACTGAACCCCCGAATTAAGGTACGCCCCTCATAGGCCTTACAAATCTCTGTCACCTCAATGGTTTTCTTTCCGAGACGCGCGGAAAGCGCATTAATTTCCACTTCACCGTCCACTTCTATCTTTTCCCGGTTCTTTAATGCCTCAAACCGCTCGATATGGGCTTTCTGCTTCGTGGAACGTGCCCTGGCTCCCCGCATCATCCATGCCAAATCCTGCCGGTACAGGCTCTGATTTTTCCGCTCCGTCGCAAGCTGCATCGCCTCCCGCTCCGCTTTAAGCAGCAGGAAGCCTGTATAATTTTCTTTATAGGAATAGAGCTTTCCCTTATCCAGCTCCACAATCCGGTTGGTCACCGCATCCAAAAAGTAACGGTCATGCGTAATCATCACCAATGCTTTCCCGTTTTTCTTTAAAAACTCCTCCAGCCACTCCGTCATGGCAGAATCCAGATGGTTTGTCGGCTCGTCCAAAATCAATACATCTGCCGGCATTAATAGCGTTCGCACCAATGCAGCCCTTTTTCGCTGTCCTCCCGAAAGCAGGGACGGCTTCACCCCGCCTTCCGGAATACCGAGCTTTCTAAGCATCGCCGAAGCCTCCCCCGGAATATCCCGATAATCCTCCGGATGTACCAGCCCTTCTATCACATTTTCAAGCAATGTTTTCTCATCCGAAAACACTGGTGTCTGCGGCAGATAGGCAAGACGTACCTCCCTTCCCTTAATCACGGTGCCGGAATCCGGCTCCTCAAGTCCTGCCAAAATCTTTAAAAAGGTAGATTTCCCGGTACCGTTAATACCGATAATCCCAATCCGATCCCCTTCATTAATACCAAGTGATACATTATCAAACAGCATCCGCTCGGTAAAGCCTTTTGAAACATTTTCTATAGTAATAAGATTCATAATCCCTCCAAAAGCTTTCCTAATCTTTATTTCTGCACCCATATCAACGCTAAGTGTAACACAGAAAGCAAAAAAATGCACTATTTTTTCTCTGTCTGCGTTTTCAAACGCGTTACGGCACGGTATTTCCTATAATGCAGAAAAGAAAAAAACTGGCAATCAGTCCGGTCACTTACGTACCGCACTTTCAAGCCAGTCTTTTTCTTTTGCCCTTGCACGTTCCCCAACGCTTTTTCAAATCAATACCTTCTCCAATATTGACCAAGTATATAGTACTACTCTCAACGCATTTTGTCAATAGCGCACAGTCAAAAAAGAGTTTCTGTTACGAATTTTGTGCAATTCCAACAAATACAATCTGCGATTTTTGGTTATTACGCCTCATCCTCAAAGTAAGTCACAAGTAGTCTGCACAATCCCTCCACATCCGCTTTACCTGCCAGCTCTCTCGCAGAATGCATCGCCAGAAGCGGAACACCGATGTCTATGGTACGCATTGGAAGCCATGAGGAAATAATCGGTCCTAATGTACCGCCGCCTGCCAAATCACTGTGGTTTGCAAATTTCTGATAAGCCACACCTGCTTTTTCACAAAGCATTTGTACAATTGCCACCAGCTCCGTATCAAACGCATACCGCTGGCTACTGTTTATCTTTAACACGATACCTTTATTCAGTACTGCGTGATTCACAGGATCATATACCTCCTGACGGTTCGGATGTAGCGCATGTGCCGCATCCACCGACAGCAGCGTACTTTTCGCCAATACCCTCTGCTGCTCCTCCTTTGTTACTCCCAACGCACCGTAAATCCGCTCCAGGCAGGCTGCCGTCAGCACACTATCTGCTCCCTGCTTGGAACGGCTGCCAATTTCCTCATGGTCATACAGCACTGCAACCCGCAGACCGCCCTCATGCCTTCCCTCCCGGATAGCCCGCAAAAGCGCATAACAGGATAACTGATTGTCCAAACGCGGACCGGATACAAATTCACCCTCTGCGCCAAGTATGTCTGCCTGTTCCGCGCAATAAACCGTCAGATCAAAATCCAGAATATCACTTTCCTCCACCGCCAGCTCCTTCGCCAAAAGGCTCCTGAAATAGTGCTCCTTCTCCTCCTCCCCGTCAAGCATTCCGAGAAGCGGAAGCAAATCCCTCTGCGGCTTGTATTCCACTCCCTTATTCACCTCCCGGTTCATATGAATTGCCAAATTCGGCACAGTAAGAAGCGGTCGCTTAAAATCCACTAAAACCGTTTTCGGCCGGTATGGCGATTCACCACGCAGAACCACCTTTCCTGCCAAAGACAGCTTCCGGTCAAACCACGTATTTAAAATAGCTCCGCCGTATACCTCCACGTCCAGACGCTTATAAGCACCCGCCACAAGCTCCGCCTTCGGTTTTACGCGAAGGCACGGCGCATCCGTGTGAGCAGCTGCAAGGTGCATTCCCTCCTCCTTCGTAAACTCCTTACCTACTGTATATGCCAGCAGTCCGGTTCCGTAAAGCCTGATAAAATAAGCTCTCCCCCGTTCCGGTCTGATTTCCTCTTCCGGCTTTTGCTCTGTAAAGCCCGCCTCCTGTAAAAAGCTTACCGCTGCTTCTACTGCATGATACGGGGTCACAGCCCTGTTCAAATACTCAAAAAGCTCCATCTCCATGCTCCTCTTTTCTTTTTATTCAATGCTTTCATAGCTGTCTTCTTCCCTGTTGAAAAAACGGGGCTGCGCAATTATGCGCCAGCCCCATCGTATCCTTTGTACTGCACGTTATTCCTCTGTCGGAACATCCTCAGAAAAACCATTCTCGAACAGTTCCTCCTCTGTCACTGCAGCCTCAACAGCCTTCAGCTCTGCTGCCAGCTCCTCCGGAACTTCTTCCTCGGCAGCCTCTGCTGCCTGTCCGGAACGCGGTTCTGTTTGTCCTGTTCCTGTTTTAAGTGACGCAATCTCCCGCTCCAGTTCTCCCTTTAAAACAATCAGCTGCTTGGACTGCTCTACACATTCCTGAACAATCACACCAACCTCATACATAGAGGCAGAGGTTTCCTGCGCTCCTGCCGCATTTTCTTCGGCAATGGCTGCCAAACCCTCTACAATGTTTACAACACCCTCTCTGAGAGCCGACAATGACTTCGTCTGTACGGAAATCTCTTCGATTGCATCCATTACGGCATTTACCTCAACGCTGAGATTATTGAACACCTTTAAGGTCTCATCCAGCTTATCATTCTGCGTTGTAATACGCTCCGACACTCCGTTCATTGTCTTAACACTTGTGTTAGAATTCGTTATAAGTGCCTCTACAATCATACGGATTTCCTCTGCAGAAGCACGGGACTGTTCTGCCAGCTGTCTGATTTCGTCCGCAACCACTGCAAAGCCTTTCCCTGCCTCACCTGCTCTTGCCGCCTCAATAGAAGCATTCAAGGAAAGGAGATTAGTCTGGCTTGCAATTGCCGTAATCATATCCGTTGCCTTCTGAATCTTTAACGCAGAACGGTTTGTCTCATTGGTCTGTTCCTTAATCTCAGTAATCGCATCATCTGTCTCCCTGCTGATAATCAAAAGCTCCTGCAGGGTCTTGTCCGCATCAATGCTGTATTCATCCATCTTCCTTGCGCTGACATCCAAATGCTCTACATGCGTAACCGAGACTTCAATTGCTTCACCGATTTGTGCCACCTGCGCATTTGCCTGCATGGTTTCCGTTGCCTGGGACGTTGCTCCCTTTGCAATTTCTTCTATGGCAAGATTTACGCTTTCTACGGTATTACTAATCTTCCCCATGGAGTCATGCAGAATATCCGAAAACTCGGAAACCTCTCCCGTAGAATGCTGAATACCGCTTACAATTCGACTCAGCCCGTTCACAAGCTTCTGTACCGCACGGGCAATATCACCCACCTCATCGGTTCTGCTTGCCGTCTCCGGAGCAACACTTACCACAAGATTACCGTCTGCCACCTCCGTCAGATTTACGATATTTTCTTTCAGTGCCTTTACAATATGGGTGACAAAGTAAATCACCGCCACAACGGAAAGCAGGGCACACAGGATTCCGATAACAATCAGCTTTACCAAAATGCTGTTCATATCAGAATCAATGTCTGCGCGATTCAGTCCACAGAACACAGCACCCACCACTTCACCGGTGGACTCCTGCATCAGCGGATAATAGTATACGGCATAGATGCCATCCGCGAGCTCTGCTTCGGAGTTATAATAGTAATTCCCTGCCATGACAGCTTCATAAACTTTTGCATCCAGCACTTCACCGGCAGACCTTGCACCGCTTTCGTCCTTTTTGTTCGTCATAACACAGATATCACCAAAATACACTCTTACATCCAGCCCGGTTTTCTGCCCCATATCTTCCAAATACTCATACATCGGCTCCATACTTGCTTCGCCCTTATAGAAAACACCTTCAGTATAATTGTAGTCGCCGCGGGCATAAACAGTAAAGGTCTCTGCTGCAGAAACCGTCAGCGTCTCCATCTCACTCCGTACCAGCCCGTGCGTCAGCTTCTTTGCACTGGCTATCGAATCCGCAATATAGAAAATGCTTAATACATAAATCGGCACCATGACAATACCAATAATACGCATCGTCAGACCCCAGCTCATTTTCTTTTTCTTTTTTGCCTTCCTCTCGGCTTTCTTTGCGGCCTTTAATGCCTCCTTTGCCTCTTCCGCCTCGATATCACTGTAATCCATCTCGAAATCAAACTCCGACTCCTCTTCCTTATTATGCACAGCGGCCATATCATTTAAGCACGCTGTATCGTCCGGTATCACTTCGGTCACCTTTCCCGCGACTTCGGTATTTTGTAGCATTTCATCTGTCGTACTCATTGCCGTTCTCCTTTCCGGGAAACTTTCCCCGTAAACCACCAAAATCATTTTAAAGCCATAATACTTTTTATAGTATATCACTTTTTAACAAAAAAGTCCAGCGTCATTCCCAAGTTTTCTTCAAATTTATAAGATTTTGCAACAATTTTATTCACAACTTCTCTTGTTTCCTCACTACCTCCCTGCCCTTGTAAAAATTTCCTTTTCAACCTTGTTTTTCTGTGGTATACTGATTAATGAACTATTTTTAAGTCTAACGGAGTTTACATGGACGAAAAAATCAGCCTGAGCATGCGCGCCGCAGAGGAAGCCGGATGGAGGACTCCCCAAAGAAGACTGCTCCAAAAAGCTTTTCCTCTGAAGAAATCCAGCTCCGGCCTTAAGCGACCTGCTTTCCAGGCTTAACCTGAACCTATAATTCACCCAACCCAGGAGGTTATTATGAAGCATCTGAAATACCGCATTGTTTCTGCTGCATCTGCGTGTGCCTGCTTTTTTCTGGCATCCCTTTCCGGCAGCTTTTTCGCAATTGCGGATACCCAGACCACTCCCCCCCCTATTTCTGCAGATAGCGCAGCCGTTGCAACCCCTGCCCCGGAAGACACCGATATGCCGGAGTTTCCGACAAGCGCCCCTTTTTCTTCCAAAAAAGGCGACGCTGTTGCACCGACTACAGCACCGTCCGCCACGCCGACGTTACGTCCCACACCGAGTGCCACACCGTCGCCGACCGTAAGCCCGACTCCAAGTGCCACGCCGTCGCCGACTCCAAGTCCGGCTCCGACCGCCACACCTGCTCCGGAGCCGCTGCACTTCACCAAAGCCATTGCAAATGTTACAGATTTTGTTAATATCCGCGAGGGTGCTTCCACAGACACCGCTGTAGTCGGAAAGCTTTTTGAGGACGGCATTGCAGAGGTTCTCGGTAGCGAAGGTGACTGGACACATATTTCATCCGGAAATGTCACAGGCTATATTTTTTCCGACTATTTATATCTCGGAGACCGCGCCAAGGCTTACGCTGACAAAATCACTGCCTTTCATGCAAAGGTTACTGCCGGAACCTTAAACATCCGGTCAGGTCCCGGCACAGAGTACGATAAGATTGGTTCTGCCGGAAACGGAACTGTTTACCCTGCGCTTCTTTCTCTCTCTACCGAGGACTGGATTGCAGTTCAATACACTTCGGACACCATAGCGTACCTCTATGCAGAGTATGTCACTCTGGTTTGTAATCAAAACGAAGCCATGTCTTTAAAGGAAATTGCTGCAGCGGAGCGTGCTGCAAAAATAGAAAAGGCTCATATCAAAAGCATTCCGGTCACTTATCGCGACCCGGTTACCCTGACCGAGGAGGATTTGGAGCTTTTTGTACTAATCGTTGCTACGGAAGCCTATTGGGAGCCTTACGAGGGGCAGCTTGCAGTGGCTAATGTCATCCTCAACCGTCTTTTAGGTGGCAAATACGGCGATACCGTGTACGATGTTGTTACCGCACCGGGACAGTTCTCCGGCTATAGCCAGATTGAAAAGTACCGCAGCCGCGACCTTTCCAGCTGCCGCAAGGCCTGCGAGGAAGCACTTTCCGGAAAAAATAACATCGGCGATTTCCTGTACTTTCATGCCGACCACTATGTAGACGCACACGACGAATGGCCATTGTTTACTGCATGGTATCAAATCGATGGTCACGTTTTCTTTAAACGAACCTGGTAACTTGTCAAATCATGCCGCCCAACAGAGTGCTGACCGCTACCCCCGCTGCCGTTGCCACCAGCGCACCGGTCAGGGTGTAGCGGGTTTTTTTTACACCTGCCGCCATAAAATACACCGACATGGTATAAAACACCGTTTCCGTGGAAGAGCAAAGCAGGGAGGTTACCTTACCAAGATAAGAATCCGGCCCGAACTCTTTGAAAATATCAAGCACCAGTCCCGTTGCCGCCGAAGAAGAAAAAAGCTTCACCACCACAAGCGGAACCAGCTCCGCAGGAAAGCAAAGCGCCTCTGCCAAAGGAGCCAGAAGCTTTGCAAGAAGCTCTAAAAAGCCGGAAGCCCTCAGCATTCCAACTCCTGTCATAAGCCCTATTAACGTTGGCAAAATCCCGAAGGTCACCTGAAAACCGTCCTTTGCGCCTTCGGTAAACTCCTTATAAATATCGGTCTTCGTTACCAGACCGTAGCTTATCATATAAAACAGCAAAAGGGGAACGCAAAAATCAGAAAGAAAGATGAGTAATTCCATAAAAATGCCTGCCCGCGAACGTTATTACACTTTATGCGTAAAAACCTCCGCGTATGCAGGCGCACAGCTACTACTCTCTTTTCTTTCCCGTCAGCTTCACAAACACTACCGCTGCCAGCGTACTTGCCAGGGTCGCCAGTATTGCAGGTCCGACAATCTCCGCGGGATTAACGGAGCCGTACTGACTCCGGTAGGCAATGATATTCACCGGAATCAGCTGCAGGGACGAAATATTAATAATCAGGAAGGTGCACATAGACCGGGATGCAACCTCTTTTTTTCCCCCCCGCTCCACATTCAGCTTCTGCAGCTCCGCCATTGCCTTTAACCCAAAGGGTGTTGCCGCCCAGCCGAGTCCTAAAATGTTGGCCAGCATATTAGAAGCAATATAATCGTTCGCCTTTGAATCCTGCGGTATCTCCGGGAACAAAAAGCGAAGCACCGGTCTTACCAGCCGGATAAACCGCTCCATCAGACCGCTGGCCTTCGCAATCTGCATAATGCCGGTCCAAAGTGCCATAACTCCGAGCATGGTAATACAAAGCTCCACGGCTTCCTTGGAGGAATCCAGTGCTGCATTCCCTACTTCCTTCACATTTCCCGTAAGTATCCCGTACACCACCGAAATGATAATCATACCGCCCCACAAATAATTCAGCATCCTTTTCTTCACTCCACAAAAGCTTTATTTAAGCTTATGTCATTTCGCTTTCTTCCATGTCAAAAGGAGTGCCCGACTACGGACATTTCTCTTAGCCGCCCGACCACTTCCGCAAACCTCATCCCATGGGATGCCTTAATCAATACCGTGCTTCCCTCCGGCAGGAGTGCCCCGGTCTCTTTCCCTAATGCCGTCAGCAGCTCTTCTCTTGTGCCGAAATAGAACACCCTGCTTTCCGTACCTTCTTTCTTTGCCGCATTGTACATATGAAGGGAGCTTTTCCCCACACAAATAATACAATTTACTCCCTTCTGTGCAGCATACGCGCCCACCTCTGCATGCATTGCATCTGAACCTTCACCCAGTTCGAACATATCGCCAAGAATTGCCGCAGTGGCAGTGTCCGCCATGCAAAGCAGATCAATACCGGCCTTCATGGAAACCGGATTTGCATTATAGCAGTCGTCAATCAGTGTATAGCTTTCTGTACGAACCAGATTGTTACGGCCTCCTACTGCTTCCACCTTTTTCAAACCGGACCGTATTTCCTCTGCCGTCAGCCCCAGATGCTCTGCCACACAGGCCGCCGCCGTAGCATTTAATACCATATGGGCACCCGGCAGCGGAATCTCAATCTCATAGCTTTCGCCTGCGGCATTGTGCAGTGTTGCTGTGCTGCCCCAGAGCCCCCTGCTTTGCACCTCTGTCGCATATACGGTATACGCTTCATCTCCGGTCGTACCGAAAAATAGAATTTTCCGCCCCCCTGCGGCTGCTACCGTCCGCAGCTTATCGTCCTCGCCGTTCAGACAAATCTTACCGTCCTGCCGCATAAAATCAAAAATCTCAGTCTTTGCACGCAAAACCCCGTCCCTGTCCTTCAGCTTCTCCAAATGACACTGCCCGATATTCGTAATCACTGCGATATTCGGTCTGACCATACGGCTCAGTCTGTGCATCTCACCGAAATCGCTGATTCCCATCTCCACTACAGCCACCTCATGCTCCGGACGAATGCGCAGCAATGTCAGCGGCACACCGATTTCGTTATTATAATTTCCTTCTGTTTTCAAAACACGGTACTTTTCGGAAAGCACGCCCGCGATAAACTCCTTGGTGCTTGTCTTGCCCACACTTCCGGTAATCCCGACCACCGGAAGCGTAAGACTTTTCCGGTAGCTTTCCGCAATCGCCTTTAATGCCTGCAGGGTATCTTCTACCAAAAGATAACTCTGCCAGGTCTCTGTCTCTTCCGGCTCTCTCTGTACAATTGCAAGCAACGCTCCCTTTTCAAACACTGACATCACAAAGGAGTGCCCATCCACACGCTCACCCGCCGTGGCAACAAACACACCGCCTGCAGTGACCTTTCTGGAATCCAGCACCACGCTGTCTACCTGCCTGTCTAAAAAGGAGTTCTCCCTCTCTGAGCCCCGATATACCAACCGGCCGCCTGCGGCCTCTGCAATCTGCCTAACGGTTAAATTCATGCTGCAACGCTACCTTTCCTTATTTCGCCAATGCTTTGTTTAAAATTCTTTCACACAGCTGCTCATAGCTGATACCTACCGCTGCCGCCTCCTGCGGTAAAAGCGATGTCGGAGTCATTCCCGGAAGCGTATTCGCCTCCAGGCAATACATATTGCCCTCTCCGTCCATCATAAAGTCCATCCGGGCATAATTTTTCAGGCGCAAAGCCTCAAAAACCTTTTCCGCAATAGCCTGCATCCGCTTCGTCTGCTCTTCGGACAGATTTGCCGGACAGGTCTCCACTGCACTCCCCGCCTGATATTTGTTTTTATAATCATAAAAGCCCTGCTTCGGCGCAATTTCAATTACCGGCAATGCTTCGCCGTCCATTACGCCTACGGAAAACTCTCTTCCGGTAATATACTGCTCAATAACTGCCTCATTGTCATATCGAAATGCTTCTTCCTTTGCCGCCTCATATTCCTCCTCATTCCGTGCCAGACATACGCCTACACTGGAGCCGCCGCAGCAAGCCTTCACAATACACGGAAACGGCACCCGTACAGACTCCGTTTCTCCCTTTTTCAGTCGAATGCCCACCGGTGTCGGAATGTTGTATGCCTTAAAAATATCCTTAGTAATCCCCTTGTCCATCGCCATTGCGGCACTGACAAAATCAGTCCCCGTATACGGGATGCCCATCAGTTCAAAGCACGCCTGAAGCTTTCCATCCTCGCCGTTTGCCCCATGAAGTGCCATAAAAACAGCATCTGCTTCTCTGCAGAGTGCAAGCACATTCGGCCCAAAAAAATTTTTGTCACCATCCGGGCGCAATGCCTTTATCTGCTCCAAATCCGGATTCTGCTCGGAAATCGCCCCGATGTTCTCCGCCCAATCGTATTCCCGCTCAAAAATCCCTTCCGTACTGCCCTCATAGCCCAAATAGACATCCAGTAAAATTGCCGCATGTCCGTTTTTCTTCAGTGCTTTATATATCCCGCTTCCGGAAATAAGGGAAACCTCTCTCTCTGTACTTGTTCCGCCTGCTAATACAACTACTTTCATATAACTACCATGCCTTTCCCTTGTTCTTTTATATATATTCTGCAATCAGACTGCACATACCGTCAACCGCGTTTCTCCTCTACATCCTTTCCCATTTTAACACAATGTATTTTATTTGTCAGTAACAAAATACGAACTGCCTGCGTGTAAATTTCGTATAAAATCTATGTAAAATCAAAATTACTGTATCTTACACTTTGACAATTGTCGCCAAATGTTATACAATGAAGACGTGTGAAGCTTCACCGCTTTTATAATTACAATACATTGGAGGTTTAGCATGAAAAATGTAGGAATTGTGCGTAATCTGGACGAAGTCGGAAGAGTTACCCTCCCGATTGAAATCCGCAGAGCCTTGGATTTACACGAAGATGACCCGGTAGAAATTATTCAGGAGGGCAACCGGATTGTCCTTACCAAGTATCAGCCGTGCGACATTTTTACCGGCGAAACCGGAGACTTAATCGAATTCTGCGGCAAAAAAATTTCCAGGAAAAATATCAAAAAGCTTGCTAAGCTTGCAGGCATTCTTGAATAACTCCTGCTTTATACTTACGAATAACACCCGGCCTACCTCTTCGGTATTGCCGGGCTTTAAATTTGTCAGTATGTATAAATACTTCCCCTCTAAAAAACACGCTCCCTTTAGACCCTCTCTATCCGATATCACACGACGAAGCATTTTCTAATAACATCGTATAGATTTCTCTCTTGGATACCCCTCTGTCAGCTGCCACTGCTTTCATGGCATCCTTTTTACTCATCCCCTGGGATAAATACCGTTCCATATGCTCTTCCAAATCAAGCCGGGCAAAGTTCTCCTGCTCTTCCTGCTTCAAAGCTGTCCTGTCTGCGCCTTCCAGAACAATCACACATTCCCCCTTCGCTTCCGTTTCCCCGTAATACGCTGCCGCCTCTGACAGGGTAGTTAAATGAACGCTCTCATGCTTTTTTGTCAGTTCCCTGCATATCGTCATTCTACGGTCGCCAAGCTCCGCTAACAGCTCCGCGAGAGTCTTTGCAAGGCGATGCGGTGCCTCATACAGTACAACGGTACGGGTTTCCGTTTTTAGCTCTGTCAGGATTTCACGCCGTTCCTTTTTATCCGCCGGCAAAAAGGCTTCGAAACAAAACCGCCTGGTCGGAAGTCCCGATAAAGTAAGCGCCGTCACACAGGCACAGGCTCCCGGCAGCACCGTCACCGGCACACCGGCTTCGTATGCCATCCTTACAAGCTCCTCTCCCGGATCGGATATTCCCGGCATCCCGGCATCCGTAATAACCGCAATATTCTTTCCGGTCAAAAGCTGTCCGATTAGCTGCCGTCCCTTGTCATATTTATTAAACTCATGATAGCTTGTCATAGGCGTTTTAATCTCAAACCGGTTCAAAAGCTTGATACTGTTACGGGTATCCTCCGCCGCAATCAAATCCACCATCCGCAGGGTTTCCAAAACACGAAATGTAATATCCTCCAAATTGCCGATAGGGGTCGCACACAAATATAACGTTCCTGTCATAATTTCTCCTCAATCCGCATTTAATATCCATATATTCCCGTGATATCCTGATGGTACACTCCCTGTTCGGTAAATACGATAAGCGGAGGCTCTACCGTCACTCTCGGCTTACCGCCCTTCCTCGCTTCCAAAAGCACCATATTGGGTTCCTTGTCCACATATGGGTATACCATGCGCATCCGCTTCAGCTCCAAACCATGCGTCGAAAGCTCACAAATAATCTCTGCCAGCCGAAACGGCCGATGCACCATAAAAAAAGCGCCTCCCGGCTTTAATACATACGCCGCCTCCCGTACCACGTCCTCCAATGTACAAAGCACCTCATGACGGGCAATCGCCTTCGGAAGCTCCGGATTCCGAAGACCATGCTCCGCCGTCATATACGGCGGATTCGAGGTCACCACGTCAAAAGAAGCCGCTCCGAATATCCGGCCGGCTTCCTTAATATCTCCGACGCAAATGTCTATCTTTTCCGAAAGGCCATTGACTGCAACGCTGCGTGCCGCCATCTCGGCACTTTCCTCCTGAATTTCCAGCCCCGTCAGATGGGAAGCCTCCGTCTTTGCCTCTGTTAAAATCGGCAAAATCCCGGTGCCCGTCCCAAGGTCCAGCACCTTCTCTCCCGGCTTCACCTTTATAAAGCCAGACAACAGCACCGCGTCCATTCCAAAGCAAAACCTTCCCGGATGCTGAAAAATCACATATTCGTTTCGTTGCAGCTCGTCGATACGTTCGCCCTCTTTCTTTAACTGCTCTGCCAGGGCATATCTGGCTTCAAGCTCCGCCGAACGCCGCTTTCCCTCTGTCTGCGCCATAGCTCTCCTTACTTCCTTTTACTTCTTTGCATCCTTCCGCTCCAGCTGCTCCAGCTCACGCAGCTCCGCATCCATTTTTACATGGTCCGCTTTTTTCCGCGGCTTAAACTTTAACTCTGATGCCTTATACTCACGAATTTCCTTCTCATCATTATCCAATGTTACCAGCACCTTCACCAGCTGCTTTAACACGCTTGTACTGTGTACCTCGCCCCGTAAACCGTCCGCTGTGGTTACATACTCCCCAATGGACGGAAGATGGCTGTTTAACTCCTCGTATGCCTCTTCCTCATTTTTCAGACAGCACATCAGCCTGCCACACACACCGGAAATCTTGGTGGGATTCAGGGAAAGATTCTGCTCCTTTGCCATTTTGATAGATACCGGAATAAACTCAGACAAATACGTATGACAGCAAAGTGCCCTGCCACACACACCGATACCGCCCAAAATCTTCGTCTCATCGCGGACACCGATTTGGCGAAGCTCGATTCTTGTCTTAAACACCGATGCCAGATCCTTTACCAGCTCACGAAAATCCACACGTCCGTCCGCCGTAAAATAGAATAACAGTTTATTGTTATCGAAGGTATACTCCGAATCAATCAGCTTCATCTCCAGATTGTGCTTGCGAATCTTCTCAAGACACACCTTAAAAGCTTCCTTTTCCTTCTGCGCATTAGCCTCCTGCAGCTTTACGTCCTCCTCTGTTGCCGGACGAAGCACCGGCTTGAGCGGCTGGGTGATTTTTTCCTCGGAAACATCCCGGACTCCCATCACTACATAGCCGAATTCCACACCTCTTGCAGTCTCCACGATAACATTAGAGCCCTGCTTTATATCAAACTGTAACGGGTCGAAATAGTATACCTTCCCCGCCTTACGAAATCTTACACCGACCACCTTCATTGTGTTGCTTTAAACCTCCTTTATATACAGAAGCAACAGTTCGATTGCGTTTTCAAAATTTACATTTGATTTCAAACGCTGCTTCACTTGCTCTATGGAATCTACAATTCCCTGCAGATTCTCAAAACTCCGCTTTCCTGCCTGAGTCGCCACACCCTCCAGCTCATCGCAGAACAAGAGAGAATTTGCATTTTTCGTTGCCTTAAATAAAAGCACATCCCGATACCACAGCAAAAGCAAATCCAAATACTCATCCGCTGTGTCCTTCCTTGCGGAAAAGGACTTCACTGCCTCCAGCAGCTCCGCCATAGACATGGAATCTACCTGCTTTACCAGTTGCAAAACTTCCTTTCGCTGCTCAATGAACGCCTCCGACTCCGCATACCTTACTGCCCGGCCCACAAGACCTCCGGAAAATACCGCCGCACCTTCCGCAAGATAATCCGGTATACCCTTTTTTTCCATCAAAAACCACTTAATCCTTTCCGGAGATACCGGACGAAGCGGCAGGGAAATACAACGGGACAGCACCGTTGGAAGAAGCTGTTCCTGTCTGGCAGCCAAAATCAAAAAAACTGCATACTCCGGCGGCTCCTCAATGGTCTTCAGCAGCGCGTTCTGCGCCTCCTCCGTCATCTTTTCCGCCTCGTCGATCAAATACACCTTGTAAGCACTGCTGTACGGCTTTATCTGCGCATCCGAGGTCACCTGTTCCCGGATTTCCTTTACACCAAGGCTGGACTTTTCCCGGAGCACTACCTTGAAATCCGGCTGGTTCTTGGACTCAAACTGCCTACAGGACTTACATCTTCCACAGGCGACAATACCGCCCTCCTCACAAAGCAACGCTTTTGCAAACGCCTCCGCCACCAGACGCTTTCCGCTTCCTGCCTCACCGTTCAAAAGATACGCATGGGAAACCTTCCTCTGACGAATTGCATTCTGTAAATGGGTAATCACCTGCTCATGTCCCACAATATCCTTAAAATCCGCCATAACAAGCCCCCTTTCTGCAGTTGCAGCCATCCTCAGGGCATTGGATAATATTTCTTTGCCGGTCTGCAGCTGCCTGCGAGGCTCCGTCAGGTAAAAATATCCAACAGCAGGCCTCTGATTTCATCAATCTTACTCAATATCATCAAGTGATCCTTCTCATCCTTAATTAGTTCTCCCGCCAGCTCGTCAAGCGTCTCGTCCACCAGCCGAATCATACCGTACACACGGTGTCTGCCCCGGCGGTCCAAAAAATTTTCACGCGAAAACTTATGAGACCGGGAAACAATTTCGTTCATAAATTCCTTAATCAGCTCCCGATACTTCTTCATATCCCGTACATCCATATGCTTGGCTATCTTCTTGCCCTGTAGCGTAATGTCGTCCATGAGCGTATTTAAACGCTCCTGAAGCGCGGCTTCTTCAATCTTTCCGGCAAGCATAAACTTAAAGGTGCCGTCCGCCTCCTGTACCGGCTTCAGTACCGGAGCCGGCTCCGGCTGAGAAATCTGGTTCACTTTTAAGTCCAATCCGCTCACCTCCTTCGGAAAGAATCAGCATATTAAGTATAACATGAAAGCAACGTAATCGCAAATAGAAATTACAACTTGTACGCCTCGGCCTATGCCTTTTGCCCGGCAATATCCCGCGCAATTTCCTTCACACAGAACTCCAGATTCTCATTACGGTAACGCTTTCGTACACCAGCATTCTTTATGTTCTCTTCAGAAAAATCCTGCTGATCCGCCAAAAAACGTCTGCACACCTCATCAAAATTCGGCTTTGCCTGTCGCTTTTCCCTGCACACGGATCGCCATAGCCGCTGGTCATCATCTACTTCAATATAAATCGGGCGAACCTGTTCTTCACCATAATACTTGCGCAGCTGTACAAATCCGGCCAGCGTGGAAATAAACAAGTAATCCTGCTTCCTTAAATCAATCTGCCCGTCGTCCACCGTAAAGTAATGCCAATCTCCTGCCACAGTATGGTAAGTTCTGGACTCAATCACTTTCTTCTCTTCTTGCAGGCTCTGCCACTTTTCTTCGCTGACAAAAAAATACTCCCTGCCATTCCCTTCTCCCCGCCGAATCGGTCTTGTCGTATATCCGACCACCGTTCGAAGCGCAAGCTGCTTCATACCGATTAACCGTTTAAACACAGTATCCTTACCGGTAGCGCTTTTACCCATGAGCACATAAATCTTACCCATAACAACCTCCAAGGTGTTTGTCTCTCTCCATTCTTACACATTTTAACAGAATTTGCAAGAAAATCCTCGGTATTCGTTTCCTTTCCGTTTCCTTTCGTTTCCTTTTCTTGATATCGTTACACCATTTTTAACAAATTTCCAATCTGCGCAATAACGATTTAGAAGTCCCCCGTGCTTTCCGGCGTGTTCTTTTTATAATTTTTCAAATTTATTTTTTTCTGAATCCCCGCTAAAATCAAGGTTTTCGGCAACGCAAAAAATATTTTTTTAAAAAAATCAAAAAAAGGCTTGCATTTTTCAAAAGAATGGTATATAATCGTTTTTGCGCTCAGGGATGAGCGGTAAAACAAAGCAAGCGCGACTAGCTCAGTTGGTAGAGCACCTGACTCTTAATCAGGGTGTCCAGGGTTCGAGCCCCTGGTCGCGCACTAGGAAGTCTTAGAGGTTGCCTTGAGCAGGTTCTAGGGCTTTTGTTTTTTGTTCTGAAGAACAGGAATTAAAACTTAGGTGAAATGTCCTCAAAGCCTTGTATTTACTGGATTTTACGCAATTTTCCCCTGTAGATACAGACCACGTATTACAGGAACGTGGTCTTTTCTTTTCCTCCCGGTTCCGCACCCCCGCCGCGGCGGTAAACCGCCCGCGGCCGGTGCTGCTTCTTCTTTCTCTCCCAGACCCTCTTTTCGAAAAGTCAGGTGCTCTAGCACGTCGCCTCCGGCGCCGTCAAGGGCACTCCTTATCCTCACGGCTGCCAAATACGCAGCCGTTCCGGTACCGTGTACGCCCTTGACTGCTCCGGCTGCTTGTGCTACTGGGTAATTAAGCGGAAAGGGCAGCTTCGCCCTTTCCGGGCAATATAACAAAAAGGTCTCCGGTTACCCAGAGACCCTACAGAAAGGAGAAACAAACTATTTGTAGATATCATCAATTTTATAAACCTCATACCCGGAGAGCTGCAGCTGCAGGGAAAGGTGTACATAGTTAAGGGTCATCTGCAGCGTCTCATGCCCCATATATATCCGGAGATATTCCAGGTTACCCCGGTACATCATATACGAGGTACCAAAGGTATGCCGGAGCAGATGTGCATGTATGCGTTGGATACCGGAACGATTCTTCAAGTGCTCAAAAAACTGCTTAATACACTCTTTCGTCAAAGGACCTCCGCGCCGATGCAGAAGCAGCATCTCCTCTGAATCCGGATTTCGGTTCAGAAACTGATATCGGATTAGCTCCAAAACCAATTCCGGCACCGGCACAATACGACTTTTGTTGAATTTACTATCATTTATCATAAGCAGCCGGTGTTCCCGGTTCACATCGCAGCAGCGCAAATGCAGCACCTCAGACCGACGCAGACCGCAATCAAGCATAAGCCGGAAGATAAGCGTATCTCGCCGGGGATTCTCGCTGGTACCGGAAATCGTCTCCAAGATATACTCCGCTTCCTGTTGCGACAATGGCAGCACCGTCTCCGGATTTTGCCGGGGAAGCTTTATTTTTTTCATTGTCTGAATATACTCCTCTTCCACCATCCAATGGAAAAAGGCATAGATCGCCCGAAAATAAGTATGTATTGAAGTCGCTTTTATTTTTCGGTCATCCCGAAGGTACACAACAAAACTCCGGAGGACATCCGGCTGCAGCTGCCCCGTCTCATCGATACCGACAGTTTGCAGCCATTTTATAAAAAACGAGAGGTTGTCCCGGTAATATCTTATGGTATCCGGCGCGCAGTAAGATTGCCGGTCTTTTATAAATGTATCATAGGCTTCAGCTATCTTCATCAGGATCACCTCCATCATTAGGCGGCGATACCTTCCCGGCATTACCTTCCAGGATGACCCCATCTTCATCAATCATCCGGAACTTCCGGAGCTGCCGCAGGTCAATCATTTCTTCCCTTTGCTGCAAGTGTCCTTCCTCATCCGTATAATATACATGGCGCATTTCACGGAAATCAATAATCTCTTTCTTGTCTGAATCACTCATCCGATCATAGAGCCGGTTCTTGTACTGATGAATCCTTAGGAAATCATTATCGTTTAACATGGAGAGCATGTCCAGGGCATCCTGCATGATGCTGGTTTCCGGATCCTTATTCAGCAGCAACGATAAAGAAGACAAGCTGCGTACAGTTTTCATCTTCCGAATATCGATATTAAGCTTGCTGGAATAATCCCGGACAAGCTTCCTGTCATGTCTACTTACCGGGCTCTCGACAATCTTCGTATTACGAAGCCGGTTCCAAAAGTCGGTATACTCGGCCCGGCTTTTATTTGTATCATCTTCGCATGGCTGCACCAAGCGGAATGTATAATGTGTCAGGTACTTCGCAATCGATACCCGGTTGTCAAAGAAATCATACACACGCTTTGCAACACCGGTATTTCGTCCCAGGTCAAGCAAAATAAAAGACTTTGACATACGGTGCATTACTTGGTACTCAACATTGATAATACTTGTAATTTCCGGAGCATACTGTTCCGCAAGCTTTGCAATCTTCTTGTATTTCGGCGCACTGGTGTTTATCGTCTCCCGGATCATCTGCTTTGTTAGTTCCGGAACTGTATCATCATATTCCAGCACCCATTCCAGACGCGCAATATCCACATGATTCCAGGTACCGGCAATAAACGCTTTTTCCAAGACATACAAATCATACCGGGAGATAAGGCCATTGAACAGCCAAATATAAAAAAACCAGTTCTTCTTACTCGTCTCTACAATTTCCCTGGTCTTCAGATAAAATCGCAGATAACACTTCTGCCGCCTACCAAGAGCAACGTATCCGACTTCATACCCTTTTTTCGTGTAATTGTCTGCAGTAATGTACGTTGTTTTCCGGCCCAAAGTCGTTACCTTCATCTTTGTAAAATGATCAGAACGGAAATATGTCTCCGGATCCTTCAGCGCGTTTGTATGCCAACAGAAATCCGTACGGTTCTCATTCACTTCCAGAATGGTTAATCCAAAGTAATCGCAAAAACGCTGCATATATTCAAGAGTCTTATCAAACGCAAGCTTCACACCCAGCTCCCAGAGCATCTTAGAACGGATTTGCACCATAATTTCCGGAGTAACGGAAGAAAGCCCGACTTCTGATGCAGGAACCTCCGGAGCAATGAACACATCAAACATTTCATCAGTACCGGATTCCTTTATGCTACCAACCGCCTGCAAATGGAAATTGTACATCCGAGCGAAGCAGCCTTTATCATAAATTACCGGAAATTCTGCGACAACCTCAGTAAACTTCTCACCATATGCCATCGCTTTATATTTCTCCATGCATCTCCGGAGCTTCTTCACCGGTTCATCCGCAGCTGCGCCGGTTGTAAAGTCATTCGCCAGCTTAATCGTGTAATAAAAGGTGTCGATATTTTGAAGAAACTTTTTATTTTTCTTCGCAAACCAGTATTCCTGATCCAATATCAACACCTTCTTTCGTTATTTTTTCTTTATGATGTTTTGTATATTAATTGCCGGAGCTGCTTCTGCGCGCGGTTGGAAGCCGGCTCTAGACAATGCTTCGATTACCCGGTATGTATCATAAGCATCACGCAGCTCCGGATCATGTGCGAAGCAGTACATTCCCCGGAATTTCATTTTCTCGACTTCGCCATCGGAATCCAAAATCGGTTCCCGGCGCACAACAAAGGTTAATGCCCCGAAAAGAGTGTAACAAGACCGAACTTCCGTCGCCTGTTCACGGATCGGCTTTGCCAACCGCTTAAAGCATTGCGATGTACCAAGTATAATTCTCCGATTCTTCCGGTTTTGGGTAATGACCTGCAGCATCTCCGGAGGGAAATCCTTTGACTGATTGCTGGAGAACCAATTTTGCATCTCGTCAATAAATACAATCACTCCATAATAGCCATTTTTATAGTTCACCAAAGGATGCCAGTCCGCAAGAGGTGCATCCTGTTGCCGATACCAACAATTTGTCAACACCTTCGCTTTCGGGTACTCGCGCTGCATATACCGGGTGTATTCAATTCCGGCAATCGTTTTTCCATAGCCCTGACGGCCTTCAAAAATGATGCAGCCTTGATGTCCGAAGAAACCGGGCTTTCTGTCAAAAAGATCTCTTGCATACTGACGGGGTGCGCCAATGAACCAATTCCAAAGGAAGCCTTTTCTTTTTTGCTTCCGGTAAAACTCCTCCGTAATCTTTGGCAGCTTCTTGCCTTGCTTCAACTGAACTACTACCTGGACAAATACAACCAACACAAACGCTGCCATCAAGAATAGCACGACAAAAAGCGGCAGCTTCAAAAACTCAAATACAATGCCTGCAAATCTTTTAATTGTTTCCCACATTTCTCATATCTCCTTTATGCAAACGGAAGTAAATCCCATATAGTCCTTATCAACGAAACACCAATTTTAAATATACTCAACGACAAAATAACGGAAAAAATGGAAAGCACCGTTTTCATTGGCAACAAATAGCCAGCCATATGCAGCACATCGAAAAAAGCCGTAAACGCAGAAGAGTCAATACTCCATTCCACATCCGGTAAAAGTGTAAAAAATTCACCTGACACATTAAACATCAAATTTAATATCAGTTCGCCTATCATTTAGTATCATCCTTTCTGGATATATCTGTACTCGTAAAAATCTGATGACCTGCTCCACGAATAATATTGGGTAATGCTTTAAACGTATTCCAAGAAAATACAAGCCATAGTACAGATGATAGCAACACATCTACACTAGGCTTATACTGAGCATACCAAGACATATCCAACGCAACAGCTGATGTACCGTAATCATAACGCGAAGTAGATGCAGATAAATCCATAACCAAAACCGGAGGTTCCGAAAAATCCGTTGTAGTCATAAAATCATAAAAAAAATTAGCAGTATCCACAATAGAACGAAAAAACTTAAATTTGTTTGTCATACCGGTTACCTTCCGTTGAAAGTAACCAGTATTCGGAATAAACAAATCTTTAAAAAACTTCTTCAACTTCCCCCAAAATCCGGAATCATCATCCTCATCCTCTTCAAAAGGGTCGGAATCCAAGAATCCATTTTCTGTGTACATATACAGGCACGCTTCTCCATCCGGTATCAATTCATATTGATCAACCACCTGACGATACAGATTTGTTGAACAATAGTATATTTTGGGCACACTATAGGTACTGTTGCGTGTCTGCGATATTTTTGTGCCGGCATCTATAATCCAACTAGCTGTAGCATAGTCCCAGTATCCTTTCAAAGTACCCGTCATCATCTCACCGTCAGGGTTAACAGCAACAACCAACGAATCACCCCAGCGTAAAATAAGATACGTAGACTGTTCATACTTTTCCGGTACATCCCAGCAATAAAACACAATATCATTTGTCCAAGCGTCCTCATGCTCCTGCTGCAAGATAATACAATCCGTGTAAAACTTTGCTTCCGCCGGAAGTGCATCAAGCAGCTCCTGCGCTGTTGGCGGTGTATAGTCAACCACAGGCTCATCCGGTTCCTCCGACTCCGGAGCAGCAGGGTAACTATACTTGTTGTAATTGTAATCAGGTAAAATACTGCTCAAATCAATATCAAACGTAGCACCCAGCAGCATACAAGCCGTAATATCATCCGTTTTATAAAAAGCTTGTGTACCGGACATGGTAGTAACAGATTGTACAGTATGCTCATAAACCGTCACAGCGTAATCATATGGCAGATAATAGGTGCAGCCGGAAAACACGCTTCCGAAACTGATGATGCTCGCATCCGTATCCGGTTTCAAGAAACAATATTGTGTCCGGAGGAGATTATCATAGCCGATATACTGCACAACATACATCCGGTCGCAGACATTGACAATATCAGATATCTGTTCCGGATAATCACCGAAATCTAAAGATTCAAAATCTGACATCTGCAAGGAATTGCCAGCGGAATTTGCAGCATAAAGAATCGCACCTGTGTTGACATCATAGAAATCATAATTCGATTCATGGTTTTCAAAATTCGCGACCCCAAAACTTGCTTTGCTAGTATCATATAGGTTACGTGTTTCCAAGTACGACTCGTTATTGCTTGCAACGCCGTAAGTAATTACGTCACCGCCAGTACCGCTAAGATACAAATTCGCACCTTGTAAGTATCCCTCTAATGGTGCATTGGATATATATACTTTTGCATAACCTTCCGTATCATAAGCTACAAAATAATACTTGTAACCCTCCAAGGGTATCTCATATACGGACGAATTACATTTTACGGTGATAGTTTCTTCTTCATTCGTAGTCACAGCCGCACTGGCTTCTCCTACATCCATATAACGCCATATCATCATCATCAGAATCAACAATGCTAAGTATATATTAAATCCTAAATTACCATCATCTCTATTCACACACTACACCTCCTCAAAAAAATAGCGGCTAAGATGTTACTCCTAGCCGCAGACTGCCGGCAATTTTACGCACTATGTAAAATGCCCTGGATAAAAGATATACCCTTACGGAGACCGATGAATCCAATCATCACCGGTATACACACCGGCAGCAATGCCACAACCTCATCCAGCACTCCAGCCATAGCCTCTGCGGTTACTACTTCGCTCAGCTTAGATGCTGCACCAACTGTAAAAACAACACTCGGCATAAAATCCTCCTTTCCTCCCGGCTGCTAAAAGAACCAGGAAAAGATTTTGTATCCAAAGAAACACACGATACACGCAATCAGAATATACAGAAATATATTTACAAGCTCCATGCAATCGGATACAAATGCCACATACTCATTCGCTTTTTGCAGTTCCTGCCAAAGCTGCTCCAATAAATAATCCGATTCCTGCAGCTCAGATAAAACACTATCCAGCTGGTCTGTATAATCATTACAGTAGCACTCATATACATAGTTAATAACATTTGTTACTGCTTCTTCTGTTCCTACTACTGCTTCTTCCATCGCCGCTCCTCATCCTACTTTTTTGCCACCAACGGAGCAATAAACTTCAGCCCGCATACATGCAGCACGTTCTTTCCTCCGGATGCTTTCATTTCAAACTCTGCATCATAAATACCCGGCACGGCATCCAGTCCACCGGCGCACTCAACAGATATGGATTCCTTGACCACCTGATAGCCTAACGCTTCATCGCTTGATGCCGGAACCAAGGTATCACCCATAATATACTGGATAGATACACCCGAACGGTTCTCACCGGTACTTTCATCCGTCAAAGACCAACTCCGTGCGAAAAAGATGATAATTTTACTATTCATAACTCTTTCCTTTCTGCCTGACCTCTACCGGTTCAGGACTTAAATTTTTTTATTTACTCAATTCAATACGGTCCCCCAGTACAAAGAAAATGAAAATACTTTACCTGCTTCCAATCCTCTTTATCTTTCTCATGGAACCAGCTTCCCGGCTCATGGTCCTGCATCCGTTCCTCCAATCGTTCCATCTCACGCTTTAAAATTGCAACCAAGGCTTCTCGCTCTTCTGGTTCCAGCCGAATATAAAAACCATTGTCCGGTTTTAACTCCGGCTCATATCCCAACAACGAACAATAAGACGGATACTTATCCTCCGGCACAAACTCAGATACCGTGTAGCCTTCCGTTACTGTAAAAGCACTATTATCGACCTGAATACATTTCTCAGCATACTTCATAACTTCTTCCTTTCTGCCCCGGTTCCCGCACGCGGGGACTTGTGTTTTTTTGGTTAATTTGATAAAATGAAAGGTAAAACTAAAAAGCTGAAAAGAATTAGAATGTATCCTAATTCCAAATCTATAGTATCAGAATGTATTCTATTTGTCAATACATTTTTAGGATAGGTTCTAATTTCATGAAAGGAAAATCAATGGTCAATTACATAAAAGAACTAGCTAAAATAAAAAAAATAACAATAAGCCGCCTAGAGCAAACACTAGGCTTTTCAAATGGCAGCATCCGACACTGGGATGAAAAACCACCAGCTTATGATAAATTACTAAAAGTAGCAAACTACTTTGGAATCACAATTGATGAACTCATTGGAAATACAGAGCAAAGAAATCCAAAAGAAGTACTTCTCATAGAATACTATAAGGAATCCGATGAAAGAGGACAAAACACTATACTTAGTGTAGCAGAACTGGAAGCCCGGAGAAGCAGAAAGACAGAAGAACCTATAGAACTCAAACCATTCGCATAGGAGGAATCTCAATTTTCCCCTTGACAAATCTTCACTACCGCGCTTATAATGAACTTAGGCAAATGAAATTATGGTGCACTGTTGCACAAATTGAAAACCCCGGGGCGGCATCCTCGGGGTTTTCTTTTGGGCTAATTGTCGCTGTCATCTCCATCTAGCCACTTGCAAATGTAGTTGGCAGCCACACTCGCCATGATGGAAATCAAAAATGAAATTATGTTAAACACCGTTGCACCCCCTCTCCGTTATCAGATTGGGTGCGACAACGCTTTTATTATAGCATATTCTGTCCGCTTTTCAATCAAAAACTCGCATTTTGCAGACTGTTATTCTTTTAACATTCTGGACGCCCCTGAGTTGAACGACCCACCATTTTTGGAGGGTCGTTCAGCAAAGCCATAATATTATACCTCATTTCTAATTTTTTATTTGAATTGTTCAAATATTTCCTTAAATCTCGGATCATTACCCAGTGCATTTTCTGATATTTTTCGCTGTTTATGTTTTGGGGCAGCAGACTTAACTTTCTTTTTATCATCAACTAAAGGAAAAAGTTTTGATTTTTGCTTTCGGGAATTACTTTTCTGTTTCATTTTTGCTTTATACAGATTAACTTGTTTCTGACTATATCTTTCATCTGAAATAAAATCAGAACATTTTGTATAACCAATACATTCCTTATTACATTGTGCTGATTTTGGATTAGTACATTTCCAATATATCATATAATGACACACTTTCTTTTCTTGTCTCCAATATGCCATTGCTTCATAATGTGTTTCTATGAATGCTGATGTTCCTTGCATTTGTTTAATATTAGATTGCATTTTACCACCTCATTTAACGTGGTGACACTCCTCCACCTTGAAAAGGATGTTGCATCGACCACACTACGCTCTTTGGAATTGTTACAGTTTTCACACTACCTGATTTATTCTTTGTTCTTTTAGTATGTTTCTTATAATGATTTCTACTTTTATGCTCACATTTTCTGTAATAAGCCCACATCATTTCTGTGTACTCATTCTTTGCGTAGGTTACTACCCACTTTTTATCAGTTGGCAACCAGTTGAACGACCCACCATTTTTGGAGGGTCGTTCAGCTCACAGGGCTATTTTTAATAATTTCCGTTGTATTTCCATCTAGTACATTCTTGAGCAAATTGCTATAATTATTGATATATTTTCTATCTGACTTCCTTAAAGATTTCCACTGAACAAACACACATCTATTACTTCTTGTTTATATATGTCATTTATCCACTCTTTCGGAATATTATCAAATCCGTATATCATACCAGCTAATCCACCGGCAATTGCAGCAATTGAATCTGTATCATCACCAAGATTAACTGCTTTTATTATACATTCACGATAATTATCAGTTGTTAAAATACACCACATAGCAGCTTCAAAGGTGTCAATAACATATCCAGTCGATTTAATATCATCTATATCTAATTTCTCAATATATCTGATACGATTAAATGGTTTTTTATTCGGAATACGATTTAAAATAGCATCTTTTATGCTTATGTTATTCATAACTTTACCTACTCCCAATTACTCAAAAATTCTTCAAATTAAAAG
>CAZAUP010000001.1:0-45484 GCA_964488415.1 uncultured Lachnospiraceae bacterium | reverse complement strand
AGCAGCGGCCAGATAAATGCCTGAATGAGCTTTGGTACCAGACCGTAAATCAAGCCCATCATAACTGTACCGGATAAAATATTACCGAACAGACGAAGAGACATTGAAATCGGGGTAGCAATCTCACCGATAATGTTAATCGGGGTAAGCACAATCGGACTGAACAGCTTCGTCACATGACCGGCCTTTTCATACTTAAAACCATTGTAATGAATGAGTACAAAGGTAATCAGGGCGAGCGGCAGGGTTACACCATAGTCAGCCGTCGGCGGCCGCAGTCCGAACAAGCCGCTGATATTGCAGACTATCACAACAATAAACAGCGTACCAATATAGTTTGAAAACCTGATGCCGCGCTTTCCCATGTTGGATTTTGTCAGATTGTCAACCGACTCGACAAGCAATTCCAGCACATTCAGAAACGGTCCCGGCACATCCTCCGGATTTGCCTTTTTTATCGCACGATTCGCAAATAGTGCAAAAATAGTCAGCGCAATCACAACAAGCAAAAGGCTCACATGAGTCGTCGTAATCCAAAGCGTCTGTCCGCCAATATCAAAATGGAAATAACCGGTGATCCCGATATCCACATCCTGAGAAAGAAACACGCTCCGAGCTGCTATTCCAGTTCCCACGTTATCACACTCCTTTCCTTTATTCTACGCTTTTCAGCGCGCTTTACTTTTTCCCTTAAACGGGTTGTATTTATGAACGACCGGCCACGCTAATGCAGACAGCTTTAAGGTAAGTATGCCTAAAACTGTCCCAAAGAAACCATACAATTGAAAAAAACATATGGACAAGCCAATGACCGCAATCATAATTACCAATCGTATCGCAGACGCACGCTTCATATAACCCGCTGCCTGCTTTTCAGGATACTCTGTAGCAACCAGTACAGAATGATACATATAACCCGCAAGACACACTGCCGTTATAGCACCCGCCAGCACACCCAGGGTAAAGAAAAAACTGCCGCCCAAAATAAAATTCCCGATTCCCAGCAGCAGCACCGTACTGCACACAATCCCTATATAGAGCTCCTGCAGGGTCTGCTTCACCTGTGCCTCCTGCTCCTGTCTTGTGAGCACCGGCGTTTCTTCCACAAATTCATTGTTTTCCCCATACTCCTCATCAAAATCATACTGCCAGCCTGTGGTATGCTCCTTCATCTCTTCTTTCATCCCAAAGACTCCTTACTGTTTCCCTGACCTTTTCTGCTCCGCCATCCTTCTGCCTTCCTCCTTTAACCGCTCGATATAGGCAAGCTCTGCATCCTCACGCGCCTTATCCTTTGCATAAAACGGTTTTAAGAGATAGTATACGTTTCGAAAGGCTGCTGCTATACCGAGAAGCAAAAAAAGCGGAAAAAAGCAGCCGGTTCCTGCCCTTTTATCAAAAAAACTCCCGGCAAAAACACAAAGAAAAATCGGAACCATCATGCTGATTCCCAGCTGGGACACCAGCATCAACGCTTTCAGTACTTTATTGTTTCTCACTTTCACGCCTCCCATTCACTTCGCGGTCAATCCAATCAGACAAAAACCGACAAAGATATTGTACCATAATTTTCAATTTATGTATAGTTTTTTATGCAGATTTCACAATTAATTTTATGACAGGCTCTCCTTTTTTGTGAAAAAAATCACATACCTTATTTCCATTTGAATGCTTGTCTTCCTTCCTGGTTAGTATTGCAATACTCCCTCATACGTGGTATACTAAAGCTCACATCAGACACACGCCTGCCCGCGTTTATGCAACGAAAGGAGCTCTTATGAACGATTCGTGTACTTCCATTCAATTATACCGTGTCCGACACATTCCGGAAGAAAAAATCCTTCTTTCCGATGATGAAATCCTGTATTTGGACGAAGCAAGCCTCATCACCCGCTGGCGCACCCTAAAGCCCCGGAACGACTTTGCCTCCGGCATTTCATTCTTTGATTTTAAAAAGCATTGGAAAATTACCAGGGTTGCCAGGGCGGACGGAAGCCTTTTTCACTGGTACTGTGATATTATGAATATGTATATCGATAAAGATACACAGACGAATACCGTTTCCTACACCATGGAGGATTTATTAATCGACATCACCGTGGAGGCAGACGGTACGGTACGGATTTTAGATTTGGAGGAGGCCGCGGAAGCCTTTGAAAAAGGACTGATTACAGGTAAACAGCTGGTCCTCGCCCTACGGACCGCGGACGAGCTGTTAAAGCTGATTGAAGGCGGTGGCTTTGCCGCATATCAAAAGACGCTTGAGAATTACACCAAGGGCGTTTCGTAGCTTTTTCCCAACTCACGAAACGCCCTGTTTTCTTCTGCTTTGCTGTATTTTCTTTCCTCAAAGCAGCTTTCGTATTTTACTCACATTCTTCCATCATTCCGATACGTCTTGCATGACGCTCTTCGTTCGAGAATGGTGTGTCCAGAAACTTGTCCACAATCATCATTGCCAGCCCCGGTCCTACAACTCTGCCACCCATGGCAAGAATGTTTGCATCATTATGAAGTCTGGTTGCTTCCGCACTGAACACATCATGGCAAAGCGCCGCACGAATCCCTTTAACCTTGTTTGCGGTAATCGAAATGCCAATTCCCGTACCGCAGATTAAAATCCCCCTCTCGCACTCGCCGTCTGCTACCGCATGTGCCACCTTCTTGCCGTAAATCGGATAATCCACCGATGCAGAAGAATACGTGCCAAAATCCTTGTACTCCATCCCTCTTGCCTCTAAATGCTTTTTCACCTCCTGCATTAACTCATAGCCGCCCTGGTCACAACCTAAAGCTATCATCGTCTTTTCCTCCTTGGAATTAAAGTAAGTGTTCTCCATCCTTTTCAAGATGAATCATATGGTATCCCGCTGCCTTTAACAGTCGATTCATAATCGCCGTTCCCAGCGGGTTATCCGCAAAGCTTTCCGAATAAATCACACCGACTCCGGTTTCATCAAAGCTGCGCAGGGTATCGAACAGCCCCGCTGCAATGGTTTCTGCGTTTTCCCTCATGCCCACGGAAAACACCATTCCGCCGGTATAATTCTTCTTCGTCTCCTCCGTCGCAAGAATACCGGTAAGCTTTCCTTCGGCAGCATTTTTAACCGCTTCGGTATTGATGTAACGAATGACCTCTTCACTCCTGCCTTCTACAATATAAAGAGGTGCCTTCGGCGCATAATGACGATACTTCATCCCCGGTGCCTTGGCCACAATATTTTCCGAAGGGCTGCGCTTTAACACCGCTTCATCGAACCGAACCTCTCCCAGCACCTCTGCCAGCTGCTCTGCAGTAATATAGCCGGGCCGCAAAATAAGCGGCACCTCTCCTGTCAAATCAACAATTGTAGACTCCAGACCGATTTCCGAAGCCCCACCGTCAAGAATCATATCGATTTTCCCGTTCAAATCCTCAATTACGTGCTCTGCCTTTGTGGTGCTTGGTCTGCCGGAAGCATTCGCACTCGGTGCTGCCACATAAACCCCGGACAGCCGGATCAGGGTATGTGCAATCTCATCTGACGGCATACGAATTGCTACGGTGTCAAGACCACCAGTGGTCGCCTTTGGCACCTTGCTGCTCTTTTTCAAAATCATGGTCAGCGGTCCCGGCCAAAAAGCCTCTGCCAGTAAATACGCCGTTTCCGGCACCTCTGCGGCAAGCTCTGTAAGAGCCCCCACCTCTGCAATATGCACAATCAGCGGATTATCCGAAGGCCGTCCCTTTGCTGCATAAATCCGTGCGGCCGCCGTCTCGTCAAAGGCATTTCCGCCAAGACCATATACAGTCTCTGTCGGAAATGCCACCAGCCTTCCCTGACGAAGAAACTCCGCTGCACGAATAAGCTCTTCCTCTGAAAACTGCTCACGATTTACTTTTATAATTTCTGTATTCATCCGGTTTCCAAACCTTCCTTTCGTTGCCCCTTCCGCCATTACGATAGCACCATCTTCTCTAAGTAAGCCAAAATCCCCTGATGCAACGCCTCTGCTACCTTCTTTTGATACTCTGCCGTCACAAGCAGTGTCTCCTCGGCCGGATTGGAAAGAAAACCGCATTCCGCAATTACCATCGTACACGGTGCCTTCCGAAGCAAATAATAGTCCCCATTCGCCTTTGCCTGTCTTTTATTTCCGTCCGCAAGTACGTTAAGAAACGCTTGCTGCATGGTTTCTGCAAGTGACTTCCCGGTTACGGAATCTTTATAATAAAATACCTGTGCGCCCTTACACTCCGCCGTCGGATAGCTGTTCTGATGAATGCTGACTGCAAGGACCGGAGCAGCCTCTGCAATTACACGGACACGCTCCTCCATATCTTCCCGCTTTTTATTCTCAGTATTCTCAGAATAAAGTCCGGTATCTGTTTCTCTTGTCATTACAACCCGGATGCCGTCCGCCTCCAGCAATGATTTCAATTCCAGAGCCACCGCAAGATTAATCTCCTTTTCCAGACTGCCGGCACTTCCCACCTTGCCCGGATCCACGCCTCCGTGACCGGCATCCAGCACAACCACGGTTTCCTTCTCATTGCCTTTTCCGAAAAACACTGCTGCCGGATGCTCTCCTGCGTCACCGTTTACCACTGCATAAAATACACAAAAAAGCACCAGCAGTACAATGTACCGGTAACGCTTCAGCCCTGCCAGGCTCCTTGCGGCAACCCTTTTTTTATTTTCCATATTGCATCCTATACTCCCGCTTTCACAAGAAATATATGCAATGCGCCTTTATTCAAGAACCTCCCAGTCAAATAAGTCCCAGATATCCGGCGTTTCAAAGCCTAACCGCCACACAGCTGTTCCTGCCAAATCTGCTCCCTTAATATACAACAGCTTCTCCCGGAGGGAAGCCGCCTCCTCCATCCATATCTTATAGGTGACTCCGCCCTTTTTATATTCCGCATAATACTGCCGCGTCGTTTCATCCCATTCCAAAGCAACATCATTTCTTTTCAGCTCTGCCTCTGCCGTTGCCATTCCAAGGGCTTCCGATGTCAGCTTTGCTGCACCGTTTTCCTCACTTTCCATCCACAGGCGGGTATAGAACGGCACTGCCATAATTACCTGCTCCTTCGGGACCATCATGAGAATATTATCCACCGCCTCGGTAAGATAACCGTAAGATGCTACAGAGCCTGCATTTTCAGAGCCTGCATAGTGTTCATCATACGCCATAATCACCACATAGTCTACCACCTCTCCCTGTGCCGCCCAATCATAGTAGGCGGCATGGGCAGACGGAACATAATTGTCCACGGAAAGAACAATGCCGTTGGTACGACACTTCACGGACAGCTCCCGCAAAAACTGAATATAATGCGGTCCGGTTGCCAAAGAAAGCATCTCGAAATCAATATTTAATCCATCCAGTTCAAACTCCAGTGCCGCCTGTATCAACGCCTCCGTCAGACGCTCTCTTGCAGCAGTGGAGGAAAGCACCTCGTAAGAATTTGCCGTCGGGTCTTCCACACCCGCTGTACTGAAATTATCTACCAGTCCCCAGACCTCCAGACCGTATTCCTTTGCCTTTTGCACATAAGCTTCGTCTGCCAGCGAGGAAAGGGTTCCTTCCGCATCCACAAGACGGAACCAGGTCGGTGAAATCACCGTCAGCCGTGTATTGTCTTTCAGGATATTATCCAAACCGGAATTTGCCTGCTTGTTTGTCACCTGATGCCAGCCAAGCACCACCTTCTCCTCTGATTGCATATGAGTATATACCGGTACTTCATAGTCCGAGCAGTACGAAGCATAATACGTTTCACTCAGATCCTTTTTTCTCACAAAGCCGTATACACCGTCTTCTGTCATTATTTTTACAAATTTATCATTTCCGGTGCTGCCGGCATCCACATACCATACTCTGCTGTTTTCTTCCAAATCACAAATAATCCGGCTCTTAATATCCGGCGTTTCCCGTACCACCGCTGCTTTTTTCGTATCCAGCGAAAGCACATCCTTTGCTCCGGTGCGGAGAAGCACCCTGTTCGGGTGTTCCAAAAACGTATATGTCACATCTGAAAACAACGCTGCAAACTCCAACGAGATATAAACCTCGTCCGCTGCTTCCTTCACTGCCGGGCTTTGTAGTTCTGTCCTCTCCCCATTGCTGTAAAATGCCGCTTCTCCCAAATATGCACGGACAATCTCTGTCGGGGTTGTATACGACAGCACCTTTTCTTCTCCGTCATAATAAAAAACGTCATTAATATCATCAAGCACTGTCATCAAATCCAGATATATTCCACCATCTGAGAGCAGTGCATTCTTCTCATAATCTTCCTGCCAAAGCATAATATGCGCTTCATCTTCCGCTACCGGATAAAGCACTTCATAGGAAACCCGTTCCTCGCCCGGTGTATATTTTTCAACCAATGCTGCCCCCAGCACTACTGCAATCAGCACCAGTGCCACAAATGCTCCGATTACTGTAACTCCTGTCTTTTTTTTCACTTCCGGTTCCTCTTTTCTTTATCCTGCAACTTCTTATACCCGTTTCTTCTACCCCTGCCGAACGCCCGCCGTTCAAACAGCAAACTCTTTTTTTAGTATATACAAGAAGCAAAAAATAATCAACCCCCCTTTTGCCGCCTTCCCTTCTTTTGCCGTTTCCTTGTATGAGAGAACAGGTCGCCGCCTTCCATAAGGAAAGGCTGGCAATTAGGAGCTCGCTTTTTACACAAGCCGCCGTCATTTGGTGCATCCGCAGATAAAACGCATCCATCTGTTTTACTGCGGCCATAAAAAAATTTCTCATCGGAGGTAAAACCCGTAATATGCAAAACACTCCTCCGGTGGCGGCATTCACCGCCGAATGACGGACATAGCTTTCGTGCCGTGACGGGCATATACTATAAAAGCCTGTGAAAAAAGCTCTCTGCTTTCCGGTCTGCATACAACACATCCCGCAACCGGGGAAGATAGTATACCTGCCCCATTCCAAGGGGCATCGTCTCCGCTTCCCCGCCTCCGATCAATGCCGTGATACCATGCTGCAGTACCTCTTCCGGGATATCTTCCCCGAACACTTTCCATTCCGAATGTCTCCACGGATATAAGTCTCCGACTGCAAACCGCCTGTCGCATCGAAAAAATTCACCGCGACAGCTTGCAGAAAATGTGCCAAAATTGATTACCATTACGGTAAAATCCTTTACCGCACAGGCTCCGATGACGGACGGCTCACTTCCTGTTATATAACAGATTCCCCTCAGAGAAAACTCATCCGGTACAGCCGCTCTCTTTCCGTACAGACTCTCGTACAGTTTTTGAAATACCTTGCGGCCCGACATATCAATACAGGCAATCCTTCCTTTTTCATGTTCTTTGAAATGTCCCGCAAGTAAAGTGCTGATTGCAGCGGTATCCACGCCCTCATGCACCCCTGCCACACCGATATAACGAGGGCATTGCCGCAGCTGCGGCTTCGTTTTTCGCCTTTTCCCGCAGCACAGACGCTCCAGCGCCTCTTTCAGCTCCGAAACGCTTCTGTATCTTTTTTCCGGCAATGACTGCACACATTTTTCATAGATTTTAAGCAACTCTTTTTCCTTTTTATTTCCCTGCTCCAGCATAACCCCGATTACACGCCCGATTCCATACACATCCGAACGTTCTGACCCATATCCCAGATACTGTTCCGGTGCCGCATACCCGTCTGTTCCGAACAGAACTCTTTGTTCTCCCTCCTTTTTCATAGCTCCGCCGAAATCAATCAGGGAAAGCCTGTCACCGCTTATCATTAAATTTTCGGGCTTAACATCAAGGTAAAGAACCCCTTCCTTGTGTAAGTAATCGATAATCTCACAAAGCTGAATGGAATAATGCGAAATAAAAGATGTCGGAAGGCATTTCTGCCTGCTTAGAACTTCATTCAGAGGCTCCCCGCCCATATCTTCTTCTATGATATAGGATGCGACAGCATCCTCCTCGATATCATAAATGCAGGGAATTGCTGCATGATGCAGTTTTTTTAGAATGTGTGCTTCTCTCAACCGTTCTTTGTAAAACGGCCGGTTCTTGTACAAACGCTTCACAATGCGCCGTTCCCCAAGTACCGTGTGTTCCGCGAGAAATACCTCTCCTCCGCTGCCATTTGCAAGGATACGAAGAATTTTGTATTTCCCGAACAATAACTCTTCCTTCATTTTCTCCTTTCTGTCCGTCCTGTGCGGACTGATTTGTCCCTTTTGTCTGTCGGATTGCCGGTGATTTCTCACCTGTCTTTATTATAAACCCGGCATCCGCCCTCTGGCAAGCTTTTTTTCCTCTCTGTTTTTCACAAATCTTCAGCACTGTATTTGTATACTCCTAACAAGACCAAAACCCTTATTTTCCCTTGCTTTTTTTATACAAGTTTCACAATTTATGTTATTGACTTTCGTGAAATTTTACTATATACTTTGTATACATAGTAAAGGGGGTGCATACTCTATGACAATCGAACGCTTAAGTGATACACAAATTCGCTGTACACTGAATAAGCAGGATTTACAGGAGCGTCAGTTACAGCTGAGTGAATTATTTTACGGTAGCGAAAAAGTAAAAGAGTTATTTCGTGACTTAATGCAGATGGCATCCTATGAATGTGGTTTTGAAACGGAAGATTTACCGCTTATGATTGAAGCAATCCCGGTGGACGCGGACTGTCTCGTTCTGGTTGTAACAAAGGTAGAGGATTCTGAAGAATTAGATTCCAGATTTTCTAATTTTACTCCGAATCCTGAGAAGCAAAGTCACACCGAAAAGCCGGTACTTCCGGCACTTGCAGATGAGATTTTAAACTATTTTTCGCAGTTTAAGGAGCTGTTGAGCCAAAAGGCAGGCGAACTTTCCAAAGAAGAAATAAACTCTGGCGAAGCTCAGGCAGATGCAGCTGCTTCCTTAAAAAAAGTATATATCTTTGATTCCTTACAGACTGTCAGCCGTTTTGCAGCTGTGATTGTCTCCTACTATCACGGAGCCGCAAAGCTTTATAAGGACATGGGTACGGATACTTACTATCTTCTTTTGGATATGTATGGACATACCGCAGAGGAGTTTAACAAGCTTTGTAATATTGCTTCGGAATACGGTCACTCCGTTTCCGCAAACAACGCCGCACTCTTATATTACCAGGAGCATTTTACTCCGGTAGCAGGTGCCAGAATTTTAGAAACTCTTGCAAAGCTAAATTAACCTTTTTCACACAAGGGCCTCCGGAATATTCTTTCCGGAGGCTCTCTTGTTTTCTTTCCTTATTTCCATTTCCTGCTTTAGGAAAGCTTCTCGGTTTTTGCACAGATGACCGGAATACATTCCGGTTTCTTCCCTGTCAGGCTGATACTTCTGTCGTCCGGCTGCGATGTTCCTACAAATACCTCATATGAACCCGCATTTAACATATTGTTCGCCTCCATATCATAAAGAGCAAACGCCTCATCCTTCAATACAATTTCCACGCTCTTGCGCTCTCCCTTTTTCAGTCTCAGCTTCTTTAAGCCCTTCAACTGAACGTTCGGCGCTCCTGCTACATCCTTTGCTTTTACATATACCTGCAGCGTCTCTGCGCCGTCATAGGAACCGGAATTCGTAACAGTCGCCTTTACCGTAATGCTGCCTCCCTTTGTAATTTCACCAGAAGAAAGAGAGACCTCACTGACTGTAAACTCTGAGTAGCTCAACCCGTAGCCGAACGGATATAACGCTTCCTTCTCCATATAACGATAGGTTCTCCCTTTCATGCTGTAATCGGTGAATGCCGGCAGCTCCTCCGTTGTGCGGTAAAAAGTCACCGGCAGCTTTCCTTCCGGCGAATACTCGCCAAAGAGAAGCTGCGCCACAGCACGTCCGCCCTGTGCGCCCGGATACCATGCCTGTACAATTGCAGGAACATGCTCCTCCGCCCATGGGAACGCCAATGCGCTACCGGAAAGCAGTACCAGCACCATCGGCTTTCCACTGTCATAAATTTCCTTTAATACAAGCTCCTGCAAGCCCGGAAGTGCAAGGTTTGGCTTATCCCCGCTGGCAAACTCATTCCCCTGGTCACCTTCCTCTCCTTCCAGACCGGAGTCCAGCCCCATCACGGCAATCACTACATCAGACTCATCACACACTGCACGTACCTCCGCAATTCGGTCGTTCGTAATTCCGAGACCGGATACCTTATCCTTAAACAAATGACAGCCCTCTGAGTAACGCACTCTCACATCATCACCAAGATATTCCTGAATACCCTCCAAAACTGTAACATATTCCGATGCCGTCCCCTCGTAATTTCCGATTAAGGCTTTACGGTTATTCGCATTCGGGCCAATAACACCGACGGTTTTTACTTTACTTTTATCCAGCGGAAGCAGGTTACTGTCATTTTTTAACAGGCAAAGAGTCCGTTTTGCCACTGCAAGGTTAAACGCCTTCTGCTCTTTCGTATCCACCTGTGAATAATCAATTGTATTGTACGGCACCTTCTCCGGAGCATCAAACAAGCCGAGACGCATCTTCGACACATACAGCCGTTCTACTGCCCTTGTCAGTGTTTCTTCCGATACCAGCCCTTCTTTTACCGCCTGCAGCAAATTCACATAGATACTGCCGCAGTTCAAATCACAGCCGTTATTCATGGCAAGGGCAACCGATTCCACAGGGGAAGAGGTTAAACCATGTCCCTCATGAAAATCCTTAATTGCCCAGCAATCACTTGTTACATGTCCGTCAAACCCCCAGTCATCACGCAAAATATCCTGAAGCAGTGTTTTACTTCCGCAGCACGCCTCTCCATTCGTCCGGTTGTAGGCTCCCATTACAGTCTCCACCTTTGCCTCCTGTACACATGCCTTGAACGCCGGCAAATAGGTTTCGTATAAATCCTGCTTACTCACCTCCGCATTAAAGCTGTGGCGCACATCCTCCGGACCGGAATGTACCGCAAAATGCTTCGCACAGGCGGCTGTCTTTAAATATTTTTCGTGTCTGCCCTGCATGCCCTCAATAAAACGTACTCCAAGACGAGAGGTTAAATATGGGTCCTCTCCGTAGGTCTCATGACCTCTTCCCCAGCGCGGATCACGAAAAATATTTACATTCGGAGCCCAGAACGTCAGTCCCTTATAGATATCGGTATCTCCGTACTTCTGTTGCATATTAAATTTTGCACGGCCCTCTGTGGATATGTGATCCCCGATTTCTTCCATCATGTCCTCATCAAATGCAGCCGCCAGTCCGATTGCCTGCGGAAACACAGTTGCCACACCGGCTCTTGCCACACCATGCAGTGCCTCATTCCACCAGTTATATGCTTTAATCCCCAACCGCTCGATGGCCTTTGCCCCATGTAAGGTCTGAAATACCTTTTCCTCCAATGTCATCTCTGCTACCAGCGCTTTCGCTCTTTCCTTAAAGGAACGCTTTTCATCCTGATATACTTTCACTATAAACTCCTTTCTTTTGCAAGTCCTCTTCCGACTGCCTGCAACCTTTTTTTAAAACAAAAGGTCGAATTCTGAATGCAAAATCGCCCAAAATCCAACCCTTCGTAATTATCAAATGAAACTAATTTAGAATATACTGCTTATTCCATGTTTCATTAAAAGCTCATAATCCGATAGAACGCTTCCTTCGGCTCATGCTTATCATCAAACAGCAACGGCCAATTTTTTCTTCCGACAACAGGAAAATTATTAAGCCACGTTGCATCATCCGCTACACCCCAAAGTGTCACCGCCTCAATATGCTTATGATATTCGCGGAACACCTTAAAGCACTGCTCATAAAAATCCGCCTGCATTTTCAAACGCTCCGGCGCAGGCACCACAAACTGCTTTTCATCATTGTCCCTGTACAACGATACATCCATCTCGGAAACACGAAGTGACAGACCGAGTGATGCATACTGCTCTATTGTGCGCTTAATCAAATCAACCGGCGGACGAAACACGCTGCAATGGAACTGCATTCCCATGCCGTCCACCAGTCCCTCTGCCTGCAGAGACTGCAACAAACGTACAATCTTCTCCCTCTTTTCCGGAATAAACTCGTTGTAATCATTGTAAAACAGCTTCGTATTCGGAAGCTCCTCTTTAATAACCCGAAATACCTTCCGAATATAATCCTCTCCGAGAATTGCTTTCCACTTTGTATCACGCAAAAACGAATTACTCTTATCCTCTACAGCCTCGTTTACGGCATCAAAAGATGGCAGTTCTCCGAAATGTTCCCGAACGCGCCGTACATGCTCCCTCAGGGTGGAAAGCAGCTTCTCCGGTGTTGCATTTTCAAAGATAAAATCCGGTGTCTGATTATGCCACACAAGTGTGTGCCCATGCAAAGCCATTCCATTTTCCTTTGCAAACGCCACCACCTTATCCGCCGGCTCGGTAAAAAACTCACCCGGCGTTCTTGTTAAACTTGAATACTTCATGGCATTGTCACAGGTTATACTGTTAAAATGCTGTTTTATTATATCTCCGCACTGTGCAATATCACGCGGACTGACTGCTGCACCGATTTTAAAATACGGTGCATACCTTTCTTTTAAACTCTCTGCCTGCATTACCTTCCCTCGTTCTTCCCATTTAGTATAGCTTAATGCTTTCATCCAAAAGAGCACCAAAGAATGCATCCTTCGGCTTTAACTCTCCGTCAAAAAGCAGCGGATAGTTCGGCTCCGGAATCGTAATCGTCGGATTGCCTTCTGCGTCTACGCCCTCCTTCGGCTGATTGTACCAGGAAGCGTCATCTGTCAAACCATAAATCGTAATTCCGGCAAAATCATATTTCCCTTCATTCTCCATTTTGGTAAACCAATTAAATACATTCTTATAACGCTTTGCTACCTGTGCCAAAATCTCATCCTGTGTTCGTTCCGCATCATCCGAATCGGTATTTTCCATATTGATATCCAGTTCGGAAACCTGGATTTCAATACCAAGGTTTGCAAACGGCTTGAACACTTCTTCAATATCCATCATATTCGGAGACTGGTATGTCCAGTGACCCTGAATCGCCATACCGTCAATCAGGTCTTTCTCAACTAAAAGCTTTACTAAATCCACCGTCGGAGTACGCCGCACCGACTCATATATCTGATATTCACTGTAAAAGAGCTTCTGCCCCTCCGCCGCATACTGTCTGCCGAACTCAAATGCTTTAAAAATATATTCATCTCCCATGGTACGATACCAATCGGAGGTCGCCATGCGGTACTTCTGCGGATGACCGTCCGTCGGTGCAATAACCTCTTCCACCAGATCCCAGGAAACAATAACACCCGGATAATTGGTATTACAATATTCCATGACATCCTTAATCAGATTTTCAAGACGCTTCTCCATAACCTCTGCAGAAGCAAGCGGATAATCCGGCTCGTCCATGATACCGTCGCCGTCTGTATCTCTAACCAGTGTCATGTCTGTAATTTCAAAGTCCGGTGTAAAAAACCAGTCCGGTGTCCGGTTATAAGACACCAGCGCAGATCCCCGTACTGTTTTTCCGTTTTCCTTTGCATACTTTAAAATCACATCGGCACCGGAGAAGTCAATTACTACTCTCTCCCTATCTCCGCTCGCCAAGGTAGCCTCCTGATCAAATATATAAGCGGGCGTAAGCTCATTCAAGCATGTAATCGTATCGAACTGCTGTGTAATCAACGCCCGTTTTGTTTCATCTTCAATTTCATCCCTGGATACAGCAACACCCATCGTAAAGTATCCATCATAACGCTCTGCCAGCGACTTTAACACACCGTTTTCTTCATATTGCGCTTTAAAATTCAACCGGTTCGGGTCATCCGGAAGCTCCGTCGGTATCGGAGAAGGAGTCGGCGTGACCGACGGCTTCGGTGTAATTGACGGTACCGGCCCGATTTCAATTGTACTCGCACACCCACCTAATCCAAGTAATGTCGCTACAGATAACACTCCAACTAATACACTCTTTCTCATACGCACCTCTCCTTTCACACCGCATCCGTTCCACAATTATACATCCCTTTATTTACATAAAGGGGCGGTAAAACCGCCCCTTCATTTACACGCCTATGTAAAGCCGTGTCATATTACTTATTAGCCTCTGCGATTGCAGAATCCCAAGTATTCTTAATCTCCTCGATCTTCTCAGCCGGAGTCTGGGAAGCAAACGGATAAGAATAGCAGATATCGCCGTAGCTTACGCCGTATACAAGTGCTAAGTGCTCGAAGCTACCAACACCTTCAGAGAAGAAGATTTCAAGAGTTTCATCAACTGCTCTCTCATCACGGAATCTGGTGTAATAGGTATCCTTCCAGTCATCGTCCTCTTCATAACCCGGGGTCGGATTCGTCCAAAGGTTATATGCGAAAGCGATGTTAGAAGCAGTAGCTGCATCAAAGCAAGACGGAATAATTACGATATTCTCGTTGAAGATGGTGTGATAGGTATCAGCGCCATCCGGCTTCGGGCAGCATACAAAACCAAAGTCATCTTCCATGTCAGCCCAAGTCTGGTTAGCCATGTAGGTCTCGTTGAACTGCATTGCGAACCAACCATCAGAGAATGCTGCCTTGTACCAATCCCACTGGGAACCATCCGGCTGCGGCATCTCATAGCCTGCATCACCAAGCTCCTTAGCAAAGTTCAATGCATCAAGAACATTCTGGGAACCGGAGTTGTTTACAAACTGACCATTCTCTACAGTAATAAGCTCGGTACCGGTGGAGTTGATAAGTGCCTTACAGATATCCGGACCAAAGTTACCCATAGCGTAGGTGTCAACCACACCGTCTGCATTGGTATCACGGGTCAGCTGTGCACAGATTTCCTTGAACTTGGACCAGGTCCACTCGCCGCTCTTCTGTAATTCATACGGAAGATCCGGATCAAGACCAGCTTCCTCGAACAGTCTCTTGTTCCAGAAAAGACCAAGTCTAGCCTCCGGACGGCTGCCGGAAACCATACCATAGATGGAATCGCCAATGGTCATCAGGCTGATTGCTTCCTTATTCCACTTATCTTCAGTGAAATCAAACTCTTCCAAGGTAGCTAAGTCATAGAACAAACCATTGCTCATCGGCTTAGAAACAAAGCTGGAATCAAGTACGAATACTTCTGCTGCCGGATCTCCAGCAAGGATAGAGTTCGTACAGGTATCGGTCATCTCACCCCAGCCTGCTACAGCAACCTGCTTCATGGTGAAATTGTACTTAGCCATAATCTCGTTACGGTAAGCCAAGGTAGCCTCTTCCTGAGCACTTGCCGGCGGGTTCGGCTCTTCCGGAGACCAGTGGTCACCGATGATAATTTCCATACCGCCAAGATCTCTTGCCGGCTCATCCGTCGGGGTCGGGTCGGTATCATTATCCTTGTCATTGTCCTGATCTGCGCCCTTGGTCGGTGCCGGAGTTGCAGCTACATCTTTGTCACCGCCACAAGCAGCCATGCTGCCAAGTACAGTGGTTGCAGCAAGAAACGCTGCAGCATACTTCTTAATTCTCATACCAAAATTCCTCCTTTTTTAATTTGGGTTTGGCGTCCCATTCGACTTAAATGTCGACTCCTCTTTGTATAGCGAATGCCTCTGCATCAACTATCTAGATGTATTATAACATACCTCATTAAAAATTGCTAGTTTTTTCTGCAATATTTAATAATTTCTTGTTACATTTTAATACCGGTCTGGCTCAAGCTCTCTACAAAACCCTTCTGAGCGAAGAGATATAAGATAAGCAACGGTGCTATTGCCATTAAAATACCGGTTGAAATGGTCTGCTGAAGGAATGCTTCACTTGCAAGTGTACCCATACCCATCTGCTCCACATAATTATCCAGACGACCTGCAATAGAGTTCAGACCCTTGGTCAATACCTCCATGTTTCCGAGGAACATCTTCGTATAGAAGGAATCTGTCCACTGCCATACAAAGGCAAACAGGAAGCAGGATGTAATCATGGACTTTGCATCCGGAAGCATGATACGGAAGAAGGTTGCAAGCGTACCGCAGCCATCCACATAAGCTGCCTCCTCCAGCTCCTTCGGAATACCACGGAAGAACTGACGGAGCATATAAATGTACAGACCGCACTTCAGACCCATACAGGTAGCACACATCATCAGGTACGGTGCCATGGAGGACTGAAGGTTCAGCGTATGTCCCGTAATCAGCTTAATAATGCCGAATACATCAAAATAACGGAAGTTTAAGTACAGGGAGCTCATAATCGTCTGCGGCGGCACGATAATAACAAGAATTACGCAACCGAACCAAAAGCTTTTAAACGGAAACTTAAATCTTGCAAAGCCGTAGCCTACAAGGGTACAAGCAATCACCTGAAGCACCGCAACCACAAAGGACACCCATAAGGAATTCCACATACACTCCCAGTAACCAATCAGGTAATCTACCAGCCTGTAGTTCCCAAGGGTAAAGTTACGCGGAATGGAAATAACAGTTGCATCATACAAGTCCTCCTGCTCCATAAAGCTGACGGATAACTTGTTAATAAGCGGTTGCAGAATCAAAAAGCATAAGCCGAACAGAAGCAATGCCCTAATCACACGGAAAGAATACTCACCGATTTTCTTCTTTAAAAGATAGCCGTGTGTCTTTTTATTCCGCTCCCAGAAGTCTTTTCTTTTCACTACTTTCGCTTTACTCATAATAGTACACCTTCTTCGAAATAATCGCTACAAGAATACCTAAGACTACCACTACAATGCCGAAGTAGCTCCACGCCATTGCGGAACCCAAACCGTAGTTCATTTCCGGGTTAATCTTTTCGGTAATCAATTCCATGGCTTCATTATCTGTTCGCATAAAGAAGTCAACTACAGAGTAAATCAAATTTACGAGAATCATGGAGCTTACCATCGGGAAGGTAATCTTCCAGAAGCTTTCCCATGCGCTGCAGCCCTCAATCTTTGCTGCCTCGTACATGCTCGGCGACACCGTCTGCAAACCGGAAATAAAGATAATAATCTGAATACCGGAAGCAAGTGCAATATCATATACCGAATCAATAATCGTAAATACCGGGTCCAAAATCTTTCCCCCGACACCGGACGTTTTCAAAATTTCCTCCAGTGTAGCGGTAATGGTAGCGCCGGACGATTCAGAAATAACATCCTTCATACCCGACATTAACACATTATCGGTTTCCAGACCGACTAAAATACCAGATGCCAAAATTACCGGCAGGAAGAATACTGCTCTTACAAAGCCTCTTCCCTTGAAATTCTGATTTAACAGCAACGCTATAAAGAAGCTGAACACCAAAATGGATGGAACCTGAATTGCCATATCCTTTAGCGTCTCGACTAAGAGGTTCTTAAATTCCGGGTCTCGTAAGAATGCATAAAAGTAATTCGATTCCTTAAAGTTTGTAATAAAATCCATTACAAACGGCTCTCCGCTTCCGGAAGCATTTACCGTAACACGGCTAAGGCTCATCCGGAAGGATTCAAACATCGGCTTTAACATAAATGCCACAAATCCGATAATGAAAGGACTGATGAAAAGATATCCCGCAATCGCATTGCGTCTGCGTAAATTTCTAGGTTTCTTTGCTCTTGCTTTCACTTAGTTCCCGCTCCTTTCTACCAGATAATCTCTTGCCGGAACGGATAAAGCACCGTCCTCGTAAGCTGTTGTATTGTAGTTTACGTATACTACGGTACCGTCCTCATAGGTAGTTGCCGTAACTCCCGCTGCAAGCACATCATGGTCTACGATAAACTGGTTGTTTAAGCCCGCCATTTCTTCTTTATAACGGACATAATAACCGGCTGCTCTTTCCTTCCACTGCGTATAATCGGCAGCAAAATACTCCATGTACTCGGTATTCTGCAATATATCCGACGATTCGCTCATAAATGTGAAGGAAAGACCGGCACCCGACTCAGCAGACTTAAGCACAATATCCAACGCATCATCTGCAAGGTTGATGGCATCGCCGGTGTAATTAATCAAACCATGCACTGCAATTTCATAGAACGGAACCTTATAGTCAAGAAGCTGATAATCCTTTCCTTCTAAATCTACGTTTACAATAATATCTGCATAGGCAAGTGCATATTCATTACCTGCAGAAAGCATAATCGGAGTACCCTTTGCCTTGATTTCAGCCAACGTCTCCATCTGCATCTTCATAGATTCCTCACGGGTCACGGTTCTTCTCGGATTATAATCTGCACTGAGAAGATAGCCTACTTCCTCGAAGGAAACACCTGCCTTATACTTTTCAGCCGCCTCTGCCAAATTGTCCATCAGCTTCACGCAAACACTAGGACGGAGCAGATGGTACGTTTCCTGACGATCTGTGGACAGCTCACCAAATGTAATGTTGGAGTATGCGTACAGCTCCGTAATCTCACGGCTGATGTACTTTGCCGCATCTCTGGAGCGAATAAAGCCGTCAAGCAAATCACTATCGTACTCAAACTGCACACGACCGTTTAAATAAATATCGATATCATTGCTGTTTGCATAATCCATCAATGCGTTCAGTGCCTTTTTACCGCCCATGCCGCTGGTCAAATCAATGTCCTTCGGAATGGAGTGGGTCACACCGCCGTTCATCCAGCCGCTATAACGCACGGAAATGTTCTCATAGCCGGTTGCCAGCATATCCTCTAAAATTGTCTTTGCATCTGCAAACGAGGTCAGCACCTCCGGACGCTTAATCGGCATACCAAGAATCTGCTTGATACGGTCAATCGCACCAATAAACTCCACTGCAACCGGAAGCTCTGTTTCCTCTACCTTCGTAAGCTCCGGATACTTTTCCTGTAAGTATTCACGATATACCTCAGCCATATCTACATAATCCGTGCCCTCAATAAAGGTATAGGTCTGTACCGTACTGCCCTCCGGAACATTCTTTTCAAACGCCATAATGGTACGGTCGGACTTTGCGGAAATATCCATGGTATCACCGTGAACAATTTCGTAGGTGGCATATGCAGAATTGAAGCTGTGACGGCGACCACTCACGTCTGCCTGAATCGTAGCGATGGTACTGTACTCTTCCATGATTGCCACAAAAGAGCTGTCCCCGTTTGCAATTCCGTATACCGGAATTGCCACTCTTGTTTCGTCTACGATTGCCTCTCGCTTCTGGTCATAATCCCAGCCGTATACATCTGCGTAATATGCGGACTGTTCGGACTTACCATTGTTGAAGTTAATAACTGCGCCGGAGCCTTCCGGAACAAGAATGTAGCCTTCATCCTCCATGCTGCCTGCACCGAAGTACGGAAGCAGGGATATTTTTGTCAGCGGATAATCCGACTTGTACTCGATTTCATCATGCGGAATCTCTACCACAAGCTTATTGTCCTCGATACGATAAACCAAGGTCAGGTTAATAATTGCTTTATTCTCCTGCGTGGAAACATTGTAACGAGCCTTATCCTCCGCATAATCATCAGCCGTATAGCCTACTGATGCGAAAATGTCCTCCATCTGACGCATCAGGTACTCCTTCGTACCCTCGCGGACTACATAAACACGCTCGTTTGCAAGATCCGGATAAGTTTCTAAAAGCTCTGACTTATCATCAGTTGCAAACAGATTGTTAATGTCATAGCGGCGATAGTAGGTATCAATCTTCTTCTGCTGCGAACGCTCCATCTTCTCGTAGAACTCCATCATACGGGATTCCGGAACTGCCGGCGGCACATAGAAGGTTTTTGTAACCTTACCGATTGTGTATAATACGCGGATTTCATCCTCCGTCTTCTCCAGCTCGTAAATGCCGTTGGCAATACTGAACTCGTAATTGTTCAAAATCGTATTTACGCCATTCTCAGTATTGTACTCAATTAAAAGTGTTGACTGTAAATACTTTTTACCTGCAGCATCCGCATTCGGATCGTTTGCACCATCCTCCGGATTGGAACGCCATACCTTGCCGGTAGACTTCTGCGTTACCGTAAAATAGGTGGTGGAAGGATCCAGCTCAAAAATCAAATCATCATTCTCCAGTTTATATTCCTCTGCACCGTGTACTTCCTCATCGTAAGAGCGAATCACAATTTCCTTTTCTACTTCGTCCTCACCACAGGCACACAGGCTTCCTGCCAAAAGAAGGAATACTAACATTTTACCAATTCGTTTCACTTATATATCCTCCTTTCGGTTAGTACACGCGGAACATGATTTCCTTGTATATCGATACAAAGAATGCAATACCGTCACTGATTAAGCTGAAAAACAGCAGCAACAAGAATACGATAATCATCATGCCCGCTACAGAAGCGATAATCGCAAGCACAGCCTTTCCAAGAGAATAGTCATGAATCTGCATAACGGAAACCAGAATCAGGAAACCGCACCAGATTAATGCAAATCCGTTGAAAATGGTGATGAATGCTCCTTCTTCCACGGTTACAAAATTGCTGACAATGGTAGCAATATTAGTCAGAATAATATACGGAGTCAACGCATACGCCGTTCCGATATATACATCCGAGAACCGTCCTTTACCGTCAAACAGCGTGGTCAGACACCAGTTCGCCGCGCAGTAAATTACTATCGGAGCAATGCTGCCCGCAATCTGCATCCAAATGTTAACCTTTTCCCAAAGCACATTGTTAAACATAAAGTTTGAATAACGCATACTCCAAAGGTTTGTCATAAAGAATAAAAATACTAATACATGTGCAGATGCAACAGTACCTCTTTTTTCATGCGTCAAATCCCAAAAGCCGTCGAACGGATGTGTAATTACATACAGCGCATAGCGGAGGGAGTCTAAGAATTTTCTTCCTTTAGATTTGTTTATTACGTCGTACCAATTCAATTTGAAATTCATACTCTTCTCGCGCCTCCTTCTTGATTTTCTTCACCAGCTTAATTACACCCGGTACTAAAATAAGGACTGCAAGGACAATAATAACATATCCTAAGTTTTCCTCAATCCACTCCTTACGGTAATACTTCCATGCACGAGAATAATTATCATCATCGCGCTTTACTTCAAAGTACTGCATCGCTTCTTCGTACTTTCCCTGTCCGAGAAGTGCTCTGCCGATACCGATATACGCAAGGTCGTAGTTCCCGTTTAACTCCAGAACCTCAGTCCAGTACTCCGCAGACTTTTCATACTCACCGATGTCATACTGCTCCAGACCATTGTAGATTAACTGTCCGAATTCGGTTAACTGGAATCTGGTCAGACCGCCGGAGGTGGAGTCTAATACAAACAAATCCGTTCCCATATGGTCAATCGCCACCGGATTCTGGAAGTATCCGAGCTTGTTGCCCGGGCCGCCGAATGCATACAGCAGATTTCCCTGCTCGTCATAACCGAAAATACGGCCTCTGACACGGTCAATTGCAAAATACATTTCATTCTCGAATGCCGTAATGTCTACAAGACGGGACGGTCCGTCCATACCGGCTACATTATCCCACTGTAAATCACCAATCGGCGGATACTCTGCATTTTTGATTAAAATATCCTTTCCGAGCGAATTAAGCTTACGAATCGGCTTTGCCGCGTCAGATTTCAACGCACCCACATCGAATACCGATGTGGTACAATAAACGAAACCATTGCCATCAATATAGAGGTTATTGTACTCCGTCGGCGTAAAGCTCTCCATCTGCGCACGCTGTTCCTTGGTAGAGAACACCTTCTTGATGTAATCCGCCATATTGAACACTACCTCATTTGCGCCTACATATGCGATAAACTCACCATTTGCCTCAAACTCCATAAAGCCCTTATTAACACTCTTTACCAGTACAAACGCACGGCCTGCACGGTCTGCCACCACCTTCGTCGGAAGGAAGGAAAGTGTCACGTCTACCGTCGGATCATCCACCGGCTGGGTAATAAACTTTATCAGATTTAAGTCATTATCCAAATGAACCACTCTCTGATTCTCGGTATCTGCAATAAAGAGCTCTCCATCTGCCGTTACAAATACATCCTGCGGCAAATTAAAGGTCGTTACCTCCGCATCTCCCTTAAACTCCTTGATTTCACGTACCAGCGTAAGCTCTGCTCCGTTTACCTGAAGCTCAAGAATACGGCTGTTACCGGTATCTGCGATATACACCCTGTCATCACGAATATACATACCCTGCGGTGCTTTAAGCTCCGTCGTACCAAGACTCTCTCCCGTAACAAAGGTGGTTGCCTTGTATGCATCCGGAGACTCATACTCGATTCCCCAGAAATCGTAATTGTATGTATATGTGTTCACTTCGGTTGCCTGTGCAACTCCGGTCGGACAAATGCTGAGCACTGTCACCGCACCAAGGAGAGCTGCTACAATTTTCTTTCTTAATTTCATACGTCTCTCCTCCTTGCTATTCTTTAATACCGGAGCTTGCCATAGTCTCCAGAATGTTACTCTCAGAGAAAATGAATACGCCAATCGGCACAATCATCATAACCAGAGATACCGCTGCACCTGCACCGGCACGTGCAATACCGCCGGCCTGCACCTGAGACAACGCATACGGCAGTGTCTTTAACTCCTCAGAGTAAATGTAGGTAGACTGCTGATTACTCCACAGTGACTGCACCGAAAAGATAATGAGGGTCAGCCATGCCGGCTTAACATTCGGCATGACAATTTTTGTAAAAATCCCCCATTCCTTCGCACCGTCAATCTTTGCAGCTTCAATCAGGGAATCCGGAATACCCTCCATGAACTGCTTCATCAGGAAGAGACCCATCGGAGCAGCAATTGCCGGAATAATCGGTGCAATATAGGTATCCACCCAGCCAAACTTTGCCATAACCAGATACAACGGAATCTGTGTAATGTAACCGTTGAACATGATTGCGGTAGTAACCATTTTGAAGAATTTCTTTCCGCCCGGAAAATCAAACTTCGCAAGCACATACGCACCCATGGATGCCACAAGCAGCTGTCCTGCCGTACCTGCCGCAGTAATGAACAGTGTGTTAAACAGATATCTGGTAAACGGCACCCAGTTCTGACCCATTACAATAAACAGGTCAGAGAAGTTATCTAACGTCGGGTTCTTTACCAAAATGTCCGGCGGATTCTTCAACACCTCGTCCAACGGCTTAAACGCCAGACATGCGGCGTATATCAGCGGAATTACCATGAATGCGCCGAACAAAATCAATACCAAATAAACTGCGATATCGCCCCCCAGGGACCGATTTTGACGCTTTTTCTTTTTTATCTTTGCCATTGTTTCTCTCCTTTTCTATACTTCGCCCTTTTGGACGTACCCTTTGCTCTTTGCTTCTTAGTTTGTTCCGACTCTGTTTAACAGACCCTGAATAAATTTATTACAAAGAAGCATGATAAGGAAGAGAATGGTTGCTACTGCGGACGCATAACCCATTTCGTAACGTAACTGACCATAATCCTTCAGGTGCGTTACCATGGTGTGTACCGCATAGTCCGTACTCGGCATACCGCAAAGTGCTTCCGGGATATCGGATACACCAAATGCGGTGGTAATGGAGTTGATTGCACCAAAGAGCAGCATCGGCTTCATACTCGGAAGCGTGATATACCAAAGCTCCTGCCAACGGTTCTTAATGCCATCCACATAGGCTGCCTCGTACTGGGAACGGTCAACGCCCTGCAAACCTGCTACGAAGCCAAGGAAACCATTACCCAAGCTCATCCATAAGGAAACAACAACTACAACGGTCAGCATATAATCCGGATTGGAAAGCCAAAGGATTGGTTCCTGACCGAACTCCGCAAGCAGGGAGTTCGCCCAACCGTAAGCATCGTTACTGAAAATCAATTGCCAAATCGTATACGCCTGACCTGAAATAGACGGTGCATAGAAGCACACAATCGCAACCGCCTTTAAATAACGCGGCAGCTCGTTAATCAGCCATGCGAACAGGAACGATGCAATATAACCGCCCGGTCCGATAATAACTGCCAAAACAAGTGTATTCTTTACTGCGGTTAAGAATACATCATCCGCCAGGATAAGGTTAATGTAGTTCTGCAGACCTACAAATTTCGGTATCTCCAATACGTTATAGTAGGTGAAGCTGAGTACCAGAGACATGATAATCGGCACTACAATAACCAAAGTAAACAACACAGCATAAGGAAGAACGAACAAGTAACAACTCTTCGCCATCTTAGCCTTCTTCCAAGCTACACGGAAATCTCTTTTCTTTTTGCTGAAATACAGCGATAAAATACTGCCCATGTCATCCTCCTTTCTATTCCTCTACCGGCAGACCGAATTCAAGGCGTTTCTTCTCGATCTCGTCGTTTATGGTCTTTGCATAGTCACGCAGGGTTTCACGCGGGTCTTCCTTGTCGTTATAAACCTTACGTGCTGCATTCGTAATATGTCTGGTTGTGTAATAACCACCTGCTACCTCCGGAATCTTTACGGTGTAGCTCCACTGTTCCTTCAATACAGCCATCTCCTTGGAATTCCACGGAAGCTGATCAAAGGTAATCGTGTTTGCAGTGGTATGTCTTGCGGAAGAACCAAGTACTGCTTCCATCTCACGACCGTAACGGGTCTGCGTTTCGGAATTTGCCCACCACTTAATGAACTCCCAGCACTTCTGCTTGAACTCTTCCGAATGCTCCTCATTCTTCATCAGCATCGTACATACGCCCCATGAAGAACAGGAATGATCTACCGTGCCGTCCTCCTGCTCAATACCCGGAACCAATGCAAACTCCCACAAGCCTCTGATTTCCGGTGCGGAAACCGCTAATGTGTTGTAAATGTTATAGTCCTGAATACCAATTGGCATCTGACCGGAACGGAAACGCGTTGCAAAGTCGTAGGTGGTCGGCAGACCATAGTGAGAATAGAATCTCGTGTAGGTTTCAAATGCCTTAATACCTGCTTCACTGTCAATCGTTGTCATGGTGTTTCCTTCATTATATAAGGAACCTCCATTCTGATACAAAAGAGCCATGAATGCAGACAAGTCCGGAGAAGCCATATTACCAAACTTACGCTCCGTAGACGGAATTGCCACCTCCAGGTTGTTCTGCTGGATGGTCGGAAGCATATCAATTAAATCATCCCATGTTTCCGGAACCTCCAAGCCAAGCTCTTCCATAATATCGGTACGATAGAACATTACATTAAAAATCTGTGTCTCCGGCATCGCATACAAGCCGCCCTCGAACCAGTACGGTGCCGTAGAGCTGTCGCTGTACTGGGCTACCAGCTCTTCCCAGCCCTCAAACTGGGTCAAATCCTCTACCGCATTACGAAGTGCGTAGTTTACCGGCTCATTCTGCGGCATGGAAATCGCAATATCCGGACCGGTTCCTGCGATTGTCGCACTCAATACCATCTGCTGCTGTACCAGCTTTACGTTAACCGGAATACCGGTCTCCGGTGTAAACATTTCATCGATAAGAGACTTGAGCACAGAGCTCTGGTCACGACCGGTCAGAATCCATACATTGATTACCTCCGAGTCATCTCCTGCGTACACATCACCAAGTGAATTATAGTCAACGGTGAAGGAAGCAATGAAATAGCGAACCTCATGTGCAATCTTTGCCCAGATAGAGCTCTTTACCTCCTCCGGCTCCTGATTTGTACCGGTTACGGTAATGTAATCAATGTCAAGCGGTCCCTCTGCAAGAGAATTAATAGAAGTACCAAGTGCACTGATATTCGTCTTAAAGGTTTCGAACTGCTTTGTAATCTTGTCCGGATTTTTTACAAACTTCTCAATCTGTTTTGCCAAGGTCTGCACTGCCGCAAGATATGCGGACTGCTGACCGGAATATTCTACCGATTCATCAATCAGTGCATACAGACGCTTGTATTCTAACTCCAGACCTTCCATAACCTCCGGATATATCTCTGCAATCTTGTAATCACGGTACTTATCCGGAGATGCACCGGTTAATACAAGAATGGTACGATACATCTCATTTAAACGCGTCATGGAATCCTGTAAGTCATTTAAGATGGTACCCATCTCACCTAAGGTAACCTCCATACGAAGCGTATGCTTACCCGCAGTCAGATAAAACTCATACGGATTGCCTTCCGCATCTGCCAGATCCACGTTTTCCCAGTTGCTGCTGAATTTAAACGAAACAACAGACATCTCCTCAAACGGAACCTCGCCGTCAATGTAAATGATACGGTTGGAAACAACACCACGGCTGGCATTCTGACGTGCCTTGAGACTGATGTTATAGTAACCGTCCTCCGGCACTTCAATTTCCCATTCAATCCACTGACCTGCAATTTTCCAGCTGCTGCCGCCGCCGTAATTCAGCTTCTGCGCGGTAACACTATATGGCTCCGTATTCGGAGAGGAATGGTCGGAACGGGCATAGAGAGATGCCTCGGAACGAACCGTCGAATTCTCACCCTGGAACTTCTTTATGTAATCCACGCCACCGGTTACATTCGGCTGGGATGCACGATACTCCTCGTAAGTCTGTACTTCGGTTACAGGGCGCAATGCAAGCTTACGAATTGCCATCGGCTCGTTCACGCTCTCCAAAGCAATGGTACTGGTTCCAGCTTCAAAATAATATTCATACGGATCAGCAAAATATCCCATGTAGTCCATGAAATATGCCGAACACCAATCCGGTGCCTCCACCTGTGTCGGCCGGCGATCATTTCCCTGATTGTCGGTCTTTACCTCGCTGCCGTCAGCCCAACGTCTCGTGAATGTCAACGCATCGGAACCCGAAAACGGAAGCTCTCCATTAATATAGAAAGCGCGCTCCATGCTAACCCCTCGGGACTCTACCGGATAATACTCAATATATACACGGTACATACCGCTTTCCGGCACACTTACCTGCCACTCGGTATAACCGCTGTCCTCCTGATAAAGAACCTTATCTTCCCCTTCATAATTGTTTTTTACCTCAGTCTTTTTTGCATTTGCCGTATTATATGCGGTCAAATCCACTACAATTTCTTCTGCCTGAGGTCTTGCCGCATCTGCATGGGCATCCAGATACAAAGCATAGGTATCGCTTCGTCCGAACTCCCCTTCAGTCACTTCAAGATTTGTCCCTTCATACTTTTCTCTGAAGCTGGTGTCCTTGTTACCGAATACAATGATAAGTACAATCACTGCAACCGCAACAACAGCCGCTACAGAAAGGAATATTTTCTTTCCTTTTGACATAGTCTGCTCCTTTCCTGTGCATATTCCCTTCGCACACGGTTTGCCGTAACGACAAACCAAAGCCGGCGCGCACCTCTCTAAAAGCTGTCGAAACAGCTCTTTGTAAAATGCGTATCGGCTTTCTTCCTTTGATAAATATTACCAAAGGTTTTCTCTTCCCGACCTTTGTACAGTTTCACCAAAAAAGGCAGGGTCGGAAAAAGCTTTTTTTGTATCGTACAGTGCCATTATAGTCTTTTTTTCGGAATCGCGCCTATCAAATATTGCTTTTCCTATCCGCATCTGTTGCGCCCCTCGAAGACACCTTGGCGGAATTCGACAAATTAGAAAACGGCTCTTTACAACCTACACTAATTATATTATGATATTTGTATAATTTCAAGTATAAAATAAAGTTTCTGTAAAGTTTTTTTATGCACTTTATCCCGCCCCTTCCGGTGTGTAAAAATAGCAATTTTTGATTTATTGACGCTTTTTGTTTTTTATTGTCGCACCAGTGCAAAGTTTTTCGTCAAATTTCACAATAACACAAGGAGGATTCCTATTATGCAAAATAACAATACCTCATCGGCAGAAATTTCACATTGGATTGAACTGCGAAAAAAATCCTGTGAACGGAATTACAATTTCCGCCACAGAAATGTAAACGGTACATTTGAAAGAGTCAGCTATACAGAGGACGATTCCTCCATTTTTCTTTGGATTAACCGTGAAGCCACAGGCTTTCCGTTACACTGGCACTCCACGGTAGAGATTATTATGCCGCTAGAAAACGGCTATACCGTTACCATGAACCACACTACCTATGAACTGAGAGAGAACGACATATTCATCATCCCGCCGGGAGAGCTTCACGAGCTCACTGCTCCTAAGCACGGAACACGTCTGATTCTTTTGTTTAACCTATCCTCCTTAAATAAGTTCCGGGGATTCACCAGACTGTTCTCCCTGCTCTCCCTCTCCTGTCTGATTACACCGGAAACCATGCCGGAAATCCACAAGAAAGAAAAGGAACTGCTTCTGCAGGTCGCAGAGGAATACACAAGTAACGATTCTCTTGGTGAGCCCTCCGGTATTGCACTGCTGATTCAGTTTTTCGTGTTGCTTGCCCGCAACAGTCAGGATGCTCCGTCCTCCTCCCTGCCAGCCATACCATCTAACAAACAGCGGAAATATGTAGAAAAATTTAACGTAGTATTTGATTACATTGAACATTATTATATGGAAGATATTACCCTGGAAACCGCAGCCGCTCAAATAGGCTTTTCCAAATTCCACTTTTCCAGACTCTTTCGCCAGTTTACGGATACCTCCTTTTATGATTACCTTTGCCTTCGCAGACTAAAGGCTGCGGAAATTTTACTGCTGGATCCCTCCCTTCCCATTACGGAGGTTGCACTTCAGTCCGGCTTTTCCAGTATTTCCACCTTCAACCGGGTATTTAAAAAGTTTAAAGAATGTACCCCGACAGAGTTCAAAGAGTTTTACAAAGAAAACAACCGGAAACCAACTGCCTCTCCCTAAACCTCTGATTTGCCGTATTAGCTTCCTCCTTTTTGCACAGCTGCATCCTTTTCCGCCTTTCCTGTTGGTTTTCACTGCTTTTTCTTGACCTTTTCCATTTGAAATGATATAATGAGGTCGAATTTGTATATCGCAGATTCGACACTTTATTTTACATATTTGGAGGGTATTAAAATGAAAAAGACATGGAAAAGCTTACTTGCTGTTTCCGCTATGACTGCTATGCTGTTTTCCATGACAGCATGTAACAAGCAGGGCGGCGATAAGCCGTCTGTTACTCCGGAGCCGACCGCTACCGACGTACCGGCTGAGCCGACTATTGAGCCGACTGCCGAGCCGACCTTAGAGCCAACCCCGACGGAAGCACCAAGCAGCGAGCCGGTGATCATTCACAACATTGCCGCAGAAAAAAAGAGAGACACCTTATACTTTGGTTCCAGAGGCAGCGGTGTTGCATTCTGGGCTAACACCTTCGGCAAGGACAGTGAAGGCAGTGTACAGGTTACCAGCCGTGGTGATACCTGGCACGGTGTTTCCCTTTCCTTCACAGATGCCACCTACACCGCCCACGACGTAACCGGCAAGGAGGTTTTCGTTTCTTTTGATGTATATCAGGAAAGCGGCGCACCAATGACCATTTCCTGTACCTTACAGGTAAACAAGCCGGACGGCTCTCAGGGCTGGCCGGAGCGTGTCAGCGAAGAGATTCCGAGTGGCGAGTGGACCCATTTGGAGGGCATCATTCCGGTCTATGCAAACGCACTTGCTCCATCCCTGAACTTTGAGTCCCCAGACAATGCCAAGGCTGATTTCTATCTGGACAATGTTATTGTTTCCTACAACCCGGCAAGCTCCGTTGATCCGAATCCGGATTACGAGCCGGCTGAAAAGCTTCCGTTCGAGAATTTCACCACCGACTTCTCTGATGGAACCACAGGCGTATTCGGTGCAAGAGGCGATGCTACTCCGTCCGTTGTAGACGGTGCTATGTATGTAACCGGTCGTACCGCCAACTGGAATGGCGCACAGGCAGACTTCACCGCTTACGACCTCGCTGGAAAGAACATTTCCGTAAGCTTCAAGGCAAAGCACGACGAGGCTGCTCCGATTGCCATCAAGGCTTCCTTAGAGGAAAAGGACGGCACCCAGTCTACCTACGCAACCATTGCAGGCTGCACCGAGGAAGAAACCGTTGCTCCGGGTGAATGGGTAGAATACACCGGCACCTACACGGTTTTGGATACCACGGTAGCAGGCATTCTCTACTTCGAGGCAACTGATACCGCATCCTTCTACATTGATGACGTTACCGTTACCGTAGAATAAGAATACAGATTCAAGAGGCTGTAAAAAGCTCTCTACGAAAAAATCGCTGAAGCCGTAAGACTTCAGCGATTTTTTATAATCTGATTGTGATGAGGCAAATCAACGGAGCCAATAATAACCATGACTTCGGCAGCCATACTTATCATTGAACCCTTCTATTCGTAATCTACTACATTCGTCCATGAAAGCAGAAGCTGTCTTTCTTCCGGCTTACCCTTCACAGACTGCGAAGCAGCTACAATCGGAAGCCAGCGCTCGATATACTGTCTTGCAGTATCGCTCATTTTGCAGAACAGCTCCATATACTTCTTTGCACCCTCAGTATCTCCTGCCAGCCAGAACAGCAGATAGGTTCTTGCCGCATCTGCAGAAGCATTCCCCTGCGTTGCATGGGCCCAGTCAATGATGTACGCCTTGCCGTCCGTATCGGAAATGATGATATTAGACGGATTAAAATCTCCGTGGCATACCTTATTATGCTTTGGCATACCCTCCAAACGGGTATGCAGCTCATAACGGGTGGTAGCGTCCAGCTCTGCCTCAGAAATCTTGCGATTCATCTTATCCTTTAGCTTATTAAGGCCCGGTGCACGCTTTTCATGCACCTGCATCTGAAGCTCAACGAACTGCTTCAGATACTCCTCCTTCTTCTCCGGATTTTCCTGCATCAGCTGTGCCAGCGTTTTACCCTTGATATACTCAGATACAATCGCCCACTTACCGTCAAGCTTTGTAACCTCTAAAACCTTTGGAATACAAAGTCCGGTCTCCTCTACACGCGCCTGATTCAGTGCCTCGTTTAAGACATCCGCCTTGGAATAATCCTCATTAAACACCTTAATTACCCGGTCACCGTCCTGATAAACGGTCTTTGCTGCTCTTACTGCAATTGTCTTATCCAGTTTCATTGTGTTTACCCTCCTTTACACCGTTTCGTGCTTTCCGTAGTATGCGTTCAGGTACATCTGCTTAATCTCGCTCATTAACGGATATCTCGGATTTGCACCGGTACACTGGTCGTCAAATGCCTGCTCCGTCATCTCATCCAGTCTTGCAAGGAAATCCTTCTCATCCGCTACATACTCCTGAATGGTGGACTTAATTCCTACTCTTGCCTTCAGCTCATCAATTGCCTTAATTAAATTCTCCAGCTTCTCGCTGTCGCTCTTTCCCTTGATTCCAAGGTAATCAGCAACCTCTGCATAGCGTGCCAGGGTATGCGGGTGGTCATACTGGGAGAAGGTTCCCATCTTCGCCGGAGTCTCTGCTGCATTGAATCGAAGCACCTCATCTATCATCAGTGCGTTTGCTACACCGTGCGGCAGATGGTGGAAGGCACCAAGCTTATGCGCCATGGAATGGCATACTCCGAGGAATGCATTCGCAAATGCCATTCCGGCAAGCGTTGCTGCATTTGCCATCTTCTCTCTCGCCTCTACATCCTTCAGACCGTTCTCATACGCTCTCGGCAGATACTCGAAAATAATCTTTAATGCGCGCAGTGCCAGACCATCGGTATAATCCGTCGCCATCACGGAAGCATATGCCTCCAGTGCATGTGTCACCGCATCAATACCGGAAGCTGCGGTTAAGCCCTTCGGTGCGGTCATGTGGAAATCCGCATCGATAATTGCCATGTCCGGAAGCAGCTCATAGTCTGCAAGCGGGTACTTTACGCCGCTCTTCTCATCTGTAATAACCGCAAACGGGGTTACCTCCGAGCCCGTACCTGCAGAGGTCGGGATTGCGATAAAGTATGCCTTCTCTCCCATCTTCGGGAAGGTGTAAATTCTCTTACGGATATCCACGAAGCGCATTGCCATATCCATGAAATCTGCTTCCGGATGCTCATAGAGAACCCACATAATCTTTGCTGCGTCCATGGCAGAACCGCCACCGAGTGCAATAATGACATCCGGCTTGAAGGAGTTCATCTGCTCTGCTCCTGCCTTTGCACAGGCAAGGGTTGGGTCCGGCGCAACATCAAAGAAGGTTGTATGCTGGATTCCCATTTCGTCTAATTTATCCGTAATCGGCTTTGTATTGCCGTTCTGGTACAGGAAGCTGTCCGTTACAAGAAACGCTCTCTTCTTTCCCATCACATTCTTTAACTCATCAAGTGCTACCGGGAGACATCCCTTCTTCATATAAACCTTTTCCGGTGCTCTGAACCAAAGCATATTTTCTCTCCTCTCGGCTACAGTCTTAATGTTAATCAGGTGCTTTACACCTACGTTTTCGGATACGGAGTTGCCGCCCCAGGAACCGCAGCCAAGGGTTAACGACGGTGCCAGCTTAAAGTTATAAAGATCTCCGATACCTCCCTGAGAGGACGGGGTATTTACAAGAATACGGCAGGTCTTCATACGCTCCGCAAACTCTGCCAGCTTTTCCTTCTCGGTAACTGCATTAAGATAAATGGAGGAGGTATGTCCGTAACCGCCGTCTGCGATTAAGTGCTCTGCCTTCTCAAATGCATCCTGAATATCCTTTGCCTGATACATGGCAAGCACCGGTGAAAGCTTCTCGTGTGCAAATTCCTCGGACAGCTCTACGCTCTCAACCTCACCGATTAAAATCTTGGTTCCCTCCGGCACGGTCACGCCTGCAAGCTCTGCAATTTTTGCAGCCTTCTGACCTACAATCTTCGCATTTAACGCACCGTTGATGATAATCGTCTTACGCACCTTTTCAATCTCATCCGCCTTTAAGAAATAGCAGCCTCTGGTTGCAAACTCTTCCTTTACTGCAGCATATACATTCTTATGAACAATCACAGACTGCTCGGAAGCACAAATCATACCGTTATCAAAGGTCTTGGAATGAATAATGGAGTTCACTGCCAGAAGAATGTCCGCAGTGTCATCAATAATTGCCGGCGTATTACCTGCACCTACACCAAGTGCCGGCTTGCCGCTGGAATAGGCAGCCTTAACCATACCAGGACCACCGGTTGCAAGAATAATATCTGCTTCCTTCATTACCGTATTCGTCATCTCAAGAGACGGAACGTCAATCCAGGAAATAATTCCTTCCGGTGCACCTGCTTCCACAGCCGCCTCCAGCACAACCTTAGCCGCCTCAATGGTGGAGCTCTTTGCACGCGGATGCGGACTGATAATGATACCATTTCTCGTCTTTAGACAAATCAGGGTTTTAAAAATCGCCGTAGAGGTCGGGTTCGTGGTCGGAATAACTGCTGCAACCACACCAATCGGCTCCGCCACCTTTTTGATGCCGTATGCCTTATCCTCTTCAATGACACCACAGGTTTTGGTGTTCTTGTAAGCGTTATAGATGTATTCGGATGCATAGTGGTTCTTGATTACCTTATCCTCCACAACACCCATACCGGTCTCTTCCACTGCCATTTTCGCAAGCGGAATTCTTGCTTTATCCGCAGCGGTTGCTGCTGCGAGGAAAATCTTATCTACCTGCTCCTGTGTATACTCGGCAAACTTCTTCTGTGCCTCTCTGACTCTTACAATTGCTGCTTCCAAAGCCTGCACGCTGTCTACCACTTCATACTTCTTCGTTTTCATATATGACCTCCTATTCCAACACATTGCTTATGCAGGAGAACGGAAAAGCCGCGTCCCCTTGCGGACACTCCCGCCTATGCTCTTCTCCTGTCTGTTAAAAAATTAACACATTTTATATCCATTGTCAATAGCTAAATAGAAAATCAGAAAAACTTGTATATTTCCACAGGAAATCAAATCTGTCTTTGTGCAAAATCACAACCCATACTCCGGCAGACTATTCCTCTACCTTATAGTCTATTCCGCTAAAGTATGCCGTGTTACTGCTTTTCTTGCCATTTGCGGTTGCAAACATACCAATGGTACAGCCCACAAAGCCGCCTGCGGACTCGGTACTTAAAATCTTCGCAGAAATACCGCGAGCCAGTACCTTTTCTCCGGCTCCTGTATCATAAGAAAAGGTAGCCTCCTGTTTCCTTTGCGTAATTTTAAATGTAATTTGTTCCGCCAATACTTCTTCCATTTTCTTTATTTGTACTCCGGTATCCTTTGCCTTTTCCATAACACACACCTGTGTCTTTCCGTCAGCCTTACCATATACAATGGCAAGGAATGCTTCTTCACTCTGGAATAGTGCAAGCCCCGCCGTCTCACCGTCCTGCTCCGGCAAAAATGAAAGTGTCGTCTTTGCCGTAAAACAGTACGAGGTCTGACGAAGCCCTAAATATGCCGCCGGTTCGCACTCTGCAAGGGTATACGGAAGCAGCTTGAAACGATAGCCGCTGCCATCTCTTACTACCGTATCCTCTGACGGGTTACGAAGCATTACCATGGAAAACGGAATGCCCTTCTTATCCACACCGCTGGTTACAGGCTCGCCCCCGTTATCCTCAAACGGTACGGTTACCACATCCTCAAGCTTTCCGATACCTGCGTTAAATACCGGCCAGCCGTCTTCCCAGGTCACCTTTGCAAGAAACGTCTCACGCCCCATGTTTGTATGCCCTTCACACGGTCTGGAAGCAAGCATTACCGCATACCAGTTACCGTCAGTATCCGTCACCAAATCCGCATGTCCAACATAACGAACCGGATAATCCCTGCCCAGATGCCGGTGCGTCAGTACCGGATTCATAAGATTTCCCTCATATGGACCATAAATTTCCTTACTTCTTGCAATACAAATGGCATGCGCAGGTCCTGTGCCGCCTTCTGCGTGCATAATATAGTACCAGCCGTCCTTCTTGTAAAGATGCGGTCCCTCCGGCCACTCTGCCTTCCGCATGGCACCGTTCCAAACAAGCTTATAGTCTCCCAGTAAACACCAATTCTCCAAATCCAGCTCCTGAATGTAGATGTACCAGTCACCATTATGTCCCACGCCCTTCGGATTCGGTCTCGTACCAATGTAATAGCACTTTCCGTCCTCATCAAAGAACAGGCTCGGATCAATCCCCTCAGCTCCAGCCAAATAATGCGGCTCGGACCACGGTCCCGCCGGGTCGGTCGCTGTTACAATAAAATTACCGCCATGGCTTACATTCGTCGTAATCATGTAATAGATACCCTCATGGTAACGGATGGTCGGTGCAAAAATACCATGGGACATACCGTCTTTTCCGCACGGAACCTGAGAATTGCGGTCCAAAATATTACCAATCTGATGCCAATGCTTCAAATCTGTGCTTTCAAAAATCGGAACACCCGGAAAATAGCAAAAACTGGAATTTACAAGATAAAACTTATCGCCCACGGCACAAATGGACGGATCCGGATAAAAGCCAGGCAAAATCGGATTCTTAATCTCCATACTTTTTCACTCCTTATCATAAATTTAATCTACAGTTTTTACTGAATTTGCTCTATTCAGTCTATTCAAAGTGTAGCATATTTTCTGTAAAACCGCAATATAATTTAGTTCGTACAATGTAACAAAATGAACAAAGACACTACCCTTTGTAATGCAATCAGGGCGATGCGCTGCGCATCGCCCTGATAACCAATCCACTTTTTTTACCTGAAATTCAGCATTGCCTCAAACTCCGGATCGGAATTCTGCGGCAGTGCGTACAAGCTGGTGGTTAAGTCGTTCAAATCAGACTCAACCTTTTTCCCATAGAGATGATAATCTGCATAATCCAGCAGATACACCAAATCCTGATCCGTTACCATGTGTCCGGTCTCATGCAGACAAATTGCCAAATGATCAGAGTTTCCCATGAAATCGTAAAGGTCCTTTGCCGCCAGATAGCACATCCACATGGAAGGCGCGTTTACCCAGTCCTCATCACAATAGGAACCGGAGATAAACAAATAGCGGTCGTTGGAGCCACAGGCCGCTGCCAGCATATACTGCTCAAACGGCATTACGGTTTCATCCCTGAAGGTCTGAAAATTATCATTAAACCAATGTCCCTCACTGCTTCCGCGAATGCTGGATAACGGCTCATTGGTGCCAAACCTGTAGGAATCTCCTCTGCCCACTTCGGTGTAATCATAAACCTTGTCCTCACCCTTATAACGGAACAGTGCCAAACCGCCCGCACCCGAACAGGACGGAGCCGTAATCTTAATACGCTCCTCTAACGCTCCGGTAACAGCCGTTGCTTTTCCGTATCGAGACACACCTGTCAATAAAAAGTCTGTGGTGCTAAGACCAAGTTCCTTTGCCGCACCGTTTTCCAGTGCGTCGATTGCCTTGGAAATACCCCATCCCCAAGCAGTCAATGCGCCGGTCTGCTCAGTCCATTTTGCACCGTAAGGGTGAACATCATAAAACGCACCCACACGCATCTGCATATCCGCTGCCAGATCAGTCGGATTGATGGACAGTACTGCGTAGCCACGCTCGTTGGCATAAGCATTCTGGAAAATGCCGCCGAATACAAACAGCACCGGTGCCTCTTCGTATACCTGCTTCGTCGGCAGGGACAAGCTAACATTATAGGATGCACTTCTTCCGTTACAGTTTACCGTTACGCGCATAATATTTCCGGTAATGGTGTAGGTCACCTCTTCTTCCGAAGCATCCGGCATCGGTCCGTACACATAGTACTCGTACATATTCTTAATCTCTTCCAGACGCTTATCAAACTCCTCCTCGGTGGTCACCCTCGTGCCGTCCAAAAACGTATATGGATCCGGCATCCCGATTGCCTCCGTAAACTTAGACGGCTCCGGCAATCCGTCACTGTTTAACAAGCCTGCAACGGTGCTCCGAAGCTCCTGCAGCATATCGTTATATTCCTGCTGGGAAACGATTTCCGTCTCTCCTCTCGCAATCAGCGCATCTGCCTTATCAAATACCGCCTGCAGCGTTGTACCGTTTTGATAATCACCCAAATCGCTGTATTGTTCCTTCATAAGCTTTAACTGCCCCGACAACAGCTGCGGACTTCCCGCTCCCTCCGGACGCTTTGTAGGCTTTCCGGCTTCGGTCGGCTCAGCTTCCGGTGTGTTCGCAGTCTCCTCCCTTACGGATGCCGTCGGCTTCGCATCGGAAACTTCCGCTTCCCCGCAGCCTGCAAGGCAAAGTGTCACACACATCATTACCAATACTAATTTCCGCTTCATACCTTTTTCCTTCCCGCGAATCCGTATCTTCTGTTTTACTTTGCGGACTTCCTGACAGCCTCCCAAAGCCCCTCAATATAAACCGCGCCCAGTGCCCGATCATACAGGCCGTATCCCGGTCTTGCCTGCTCGCCCCAAATCATTCTTCCGTGATCCGGACGAATTACACCGTCAAATCCCATTTCCTGAAGTGCTTTCACAATTTCATACATATCAAAGCTACCCTCGGAAGAAAGATGCGCACTCTCATGGAACTCATCCTCCGTCTCAAACTTTACATTACGAATATGCGCAAAATGAATACGTTCCGCAATCTTTGGATTACGAATAATCTTTACCAAATCATTCTTACGACTGCTGCCGAGAGAACCGGTACAGAGCGTAAAGCCGTGAAGCTTACTCGGATGAAGTGCTGCCACCTTAAGCAGTGCCTCCTCACTTGTTACAATACGCGGCAGACCGAAAATATCCCATGCCGGGTCATCCGGATGCACTGCCATCATAATACCGTACTTCTCGCAGGTTGGCATTATTCTCCCGATAAAATAACCATAATTTTCCAAAAGCTGCTCATGCGTCATGCCCTTATACTTCCGGAACAACTCCTTAATCTCATCTTTACGATTCGGCTCCCAGCCCGGCATTACAAACCCGCCGCTCTCCTTCTCAATTTTCTCAAACATTTCATCCGGGTCAATGCCCTCAATCATTTTACCATCATAAGCAAGTACAGTGGAACCGTCTGCAAGCGGCATTGCAAGGTCCGTTCTGGTCCAGTCAAAGACCGGCATAAAATTATAGCATACAAGCTTAATTCCAGCCTTGCCGACGCTTTCCAGGGAAGTAATATAGTTATCAATCAGCTTGTCCCTGGTCGGTGCCCCAAGCTTAATATCCTCATGAATATTGATACTTTCCACGCCTGCAAGCTTAAGCCCGGCTGCCTCTACCTCTTCCTTCAGCCTCATAACCTCCTCATACGGCCACGGCTCGCCCGCCGGGATATCGTGCAATGCAGAAATCACACCGGTCACCCCCGGAATCTGACGAATCTGCTGCAAGGTTACACTGTCATTCTTACTTCCATACCAACGTAATGTCATATCCATAATGAATACCTCCAAATGAAATTAGTTTCTTTTTGCTGTTTGGTTCTTAATATAGCTCCCTGCCGTAAGCATCCGGAATACCGGACTTACGGTAAAAGTACGAGTTAATAATATCTCTCCATTCCTTTGAATGAGCCGCCTGATGCTCAAAGCGTGATACTACACGCTGATACATCTCCTCCGGAATGGCATTCTTTAAGCTTTTCACTGTTTCAAAAAACTCCTCCGCCTTTTCGGCTCCCTCAAAATGAGTATCGTAAATGTGCTGTATCAGCGTCTTGCCGGACTTTAGCACATAATCGTAACGAATATAGTGGAAAAACAACAGCAGCTCCTCCGGACAGGTTTCCGGATTCTCATACATTTTAAAGTTTTCCTCACGGTACTGGGTTGTATACCCCGTACCCCTGGTAGTTCTGTCCACACCGAGTCCATGCAAATCCGCACGATGATAGGTCCCCCAGCGGTCATACTCATATCCGTCCACATTCGGTCCGTAATGATGACTCGGATTTACCATCCAGCCGATACCAAGCGGTGATGTATATTTCTCATATACCTCTCTGGAGCAAAGAGCCATTTCGGTTAACGCCTTTACTGCCGCAGGCTCCTTTGTCACGGCAAGCTTAATCCACTCCTCCGCGATTTCCTTTGCAGAAAGAGAGGTCGTAAATGCAAGCCTTCCAAAGCCATACCAGTTCAGCCCTGCAAAATCATGACCGGTCCAGTTTTCATCGTTACCGGTGTTCGTCACTGCCGCCATACCGCAGGCACTCTGACAATAGGTTCTGCCCCCGACGATATCCGCTACGGTATCACGATCCGGTTTGCAATAGGTTTTAAAATCCAGCGTTTCCTTCCACATCGGAACGAGATAGCAAAAATGCCTTTGCTGTCCGGTGTACTCCTGCGCCGCCTGCACCTCCAGCATCTGATTGGTTTTTTCCAGACCGCCGAAAAGTGGAGAAACCGGCTCTCTCACCTGAAAATCCATCGGACCGTTTTTAATCTGAAGTATCACATTATCCGCAAACTGACCATCCAGCGGTTTAAAATAATCATAGCCTGCACGCGCGCGGTCTGTTTTTCTGTCACGCCAATCCTGCGTACAATTATATACAAAGCACCGCCAAATAATCATACCGCCATACGGTGCTACCGCCTCAGCCAGCATATTGGCACCCTCCGCCTGCGTTCTTCCGTAGGTATGCGGTCCCGGTCTTCCTTCCGAATCCGCCTTTACAAGAAAGCCCCCCAGACGCGGTATCGCAGTAAATACCTGTTCCATTGTTTTCTTCCACCATGCCCTGACATTCTCATCTAACGGGTCGGAAACCGGCATTTCCGCAAGCTCCATCGGAGCCGCAAAGTTCAAGGACAAATAAAGATCCACACCATACTCTGCAAAAATCTCCGACATTGCTGCCAGCTCTTTTTCATAGCGCGGCGTAATTAAATACGTTGCCGCATTCTTCACATTTACATTATTAATCACCGTGGCATTGATTCCAACGGAGGCACACAGTCTTGCATACTCCCTGGTACGCTCGTTTACCAAAACCTCATTTTCGTCAAAGAAAAAAGAATTTCCGGAATAGCCCCGTTCAATGCTGCCATCCATATTATCCCAGTGATTCATCATACGAAGCGGATTATCCGGAAAAATTTTCTTATCCCCTCTTGCAACGCCGTCTTCAATTACTTCTGTACGAATCACATCAAATGCACCATACAAAAGTCCCCGACCGGTTCCACCGATAAGATAAACTGCCTTCTCCTCCGAAATAACGCGGTAGCCCTCTTTATAAGCGCGTTCCAGCTCCGGCATATACAACAATATAAGACCCTCTTCCAGTCCGGTCCGCTTCCGGATGCTTTCTGCCTCTGGCTCCTCCGTTCCGAACTCCGCCTGTACCGCTTCCGTCTTTAAATCAATTCCAAACAGCTCCTTTGCCGCACGGGCAAGCTCCTTCACTGCCGTCTGTACAGTCTCCGGCACTTCCTCGGTCTTTTTACCTGTTACAACTGTCACCTTGCTCCAAACAGATGTATTTGTAAGCGCTTTCATTTTAAAGGACAGCCATGCTGACGTATACTCTGTCATAGGGGCATACCTCCTAGTGATTGATGCATTTAGTATACCCTATCTTACGAAATTTTGCAATCTTTAATTATTACGGTCTATATAAAGAAATGAAGCATCTCTGTATTTTTATCAGTTTTCGTCAGGCTGTCGCCGCCTCAAAACGTATGTTCGCTGTTTATTTTTCCTTTTCTTTGTAAATTCTAACCAATTTCATATCTTTATTTTTGTAACATTTTCACAAACTTTTTTCGTCTTTACTTAGAAAAACCCTTTATTTTCTAGGACTTTTGCCCTATTTCCCCCCGGTGCTAATTTCTTAGTTCTTGTAAACTTGCAAGCTTTTTGTTATAATTTCCTTTGTAGGCGGCTCACAAAACTCTCTTCTTAATCTTCTGCCGCTTACTTTCCGGTGAACCTTCATCGCAATTCCCATGATTTGTATATTCTATGAACGAACCGCTCTCCTGCAGGAACCACCCTGCCATTATGCGCTGTTACCATTCATCATACAACTATATCAAAGGGTACGCATACCGGGGTTTCATTTTCAATGGCATTTCTCATGTCATTTACCGGCATCTTCTCTGCGTAAGTCATACGCGTCTTTTCTCTCTAAAGTAAACGGGGGCTGTCGCATATATAACTGTGCGCAGCCCTCCCTACACCTGTAACAAAATACCTCGCCGATTAGTTTCAAAAACCGGCTCATGCCTCGCCGATTAGCTTCTCCAGCATTTCAAACACAAAATCAACCGCTGCATTTCTTACTTCATTTCTTCCGATGCTTCCAAAATTCTTTGTCACAGTAGTCACGTTTCCGCTGACATAAAACCCAAAGCAAACCGTTCCTACCGGTTTTTCCGCGCTTCCGCCGGAAGGTCCCGCAATTCCGGAAACTCCAACGCCCACCTGCGCATTCTGCGCCAACGCAATCCCTCTTGCCATTTCACAGGCCACCGGCTCACTGACTACTCCATAGCCTTCAATTGTCTCCGGCCGCACTCCGAGATAACGAATCTTTGCTTCGTTTGCATAAGTCACCACTCCGGCATCAAACACTGCGGACGCATTTGCCACCCCAACCAGTCTTGCCGAGCATAACCCTCCCGTGCAGGATTCCGCAAAGGAAATCCTCATGCCCCGCTTCTGTAAGATTTCCACGACCCGTTCCTCAATTTGCTTACTCATTCTGTTCTCCTTTTACTTTCATGGAATAAAATTTCCTATAATACAAAAAACCTGCCCGACTCTATGCCGGGCAGGAATCCGTCCATACCTAACAGGGAACCTGCATCCCTTTTAATTCTTCTTCACATCAACTGCACTGTTTGTAATCTTCTCCGGAACGAACAGTGCGATATTGGAAATTGCCTCGCTGTTAATGTAGGTACTGTAATTATACATTGTTACATACTCTGTAGAAGCCGCTGCGATTTCACCCTTCAACAGCTTTGCTGCCATCTTACCGGTTTCTACACCAAGCTCGTAATAATCTACTGCCACCGTTGCCACACAACCGCTTTCTACCTGTGCTTTATCGCAGCCATACACCGGAATGCCAAACTGATTGGTCTGCTCCAAAAGAGTCGGGAGAATATTGGTAATATTGCTGTCACTTACATTGGAAAAACAGTCCACACCCAAGGTAATCAGCGTATCCACCGCACGGGTAACCTCCTCCTGGGAGGAAACTCCGATGGAGCGAATGGTAAAGCCATGCTCTAATCCTAATAAGCTATACTCACCAATCGCAGATACAGAGTTCGGTTCGGAAACAGTATACACAATACCGATGGTATCTGCACCCGGCTGTAACTCACGAATCAGCTTGAGCTGCTCGTCAATCGGCAATGCATCCGAGGTACCGGTTACATTTCCCTCCGCAAGACCTGCACCCTCCGGATCCGTAACCGCAGCAAACAATACCGGAATATCGGTACCTTCCGTTGCCGCCACACTTGCCGTGGCTGCATTTGTTGCAATGCTGCAAATCAAATCAACCTTTTTCGAAACAAACTCCTTTGCTATTGTATCACATGCTGCAGTATCAAAGTCCGCATTCTGGTAATCTATGGTAAAGTCAGTGCCTTCTGTCATACCGGCATCCTTTAATCCCTGTAAAAAGCCTTCGCGGCTCTGATTCAGGGAGGTATGCTCTCCATATTGGCAAATGCCAATATTCTTTACCGCCGGCTGCTGTGTTGTGCCCGGCTGCGGTGTTACCGTGGCTGACAAATCCTTTCCCGAACCGTTATTACATGCCGCCCCACCGATTACCATGGTCATCGTCATTGCCGCACAAAGCATTCTTTTCATTGTCTTTCTCATTTCTGTTTCCTCCTGATTTTGAATCTCAATGTATTCTTCCCCATAATCCTGTACAGACCTGTCTATCTGTCTATATATATACGGACAAAAATCCTGTCCCATGTGTTATATGCCAGTACACGGGGCAGGACTAAAGCTATCAATCTCAATCACTGGCTTGTCTTTTATACTGAAAAGATTGTATCATTATCACCTGAAAAAGTCAATAGCCTATCCCTAATTTCCGCACTCAATACTAATCTGGTTGAATACATGCAAAATATCATCCGTTACCATATTTGCTTTCTCTTCACCAGACTTATCCATAACAATATGTCCCTTATCCATCATAAGCAAGCGGTTGCCATATTCCACTGCGTACCGAAGATTGTGGGTCACCATAATCGCAGTCAGCTTTTTTTCTTTTACCACCTTATCCGTAAGCTGCATAATAGTCTCTGCCGTATGCGGGTCCAATGCTGCCGTATGTTCGTCCAGAATCAGAAAATCAAGCGGCGTAAGGGTCGCCATCACAAGAGAAACCGCCTGCCTCTGACCACCGGACAATGCTCCAAGCTTTACATGCATCTTATCCTCCAGCCCCAGACCAAGACCTGCAAGCTGCCCTTTATAATAATCAGCCCTTGCCCTGTTCACACCGGATGAAAGACCGAACCGCTTTCCCTTATGGTCGGCAAGCGACATATTTTCAAGAATCGTCATATGCGGACAAGTTCCCAGTGCCGGATTCTGGTACACACGGCCCATTTTCCGATACCTCTCATGCTCCTTCCTGCGGTCAATACTTTCCCCGTTAATCAGCACCTGCCCCTTATCCACCGGAATACTGCCGCAAATAATGTTCAGCATGGAGGTTTTACCGCTTCCGTTGCTGCCTACCACCGACACAAACTCTCCATCCTTCACCGTCAGATTGAAGTCGTCAAACAGGCACATTTCCGTTACCGTACCCGCATTATAAATTTTAGAAATATGTTTCATCTCAAGCATGCTTCCTTGCACCTCCCTTCTGACGATTTCCAAGCACTAAAATCGCAAGGAACAAAACTGCCGTCACCAGCTTCAGCAAATTTGCCGGAAGCCCCAGACTAATCGCAATCTGAATACAAATCTTATAAATTATACTGCCTGCCACAACTGCAGTCGTCCCTTTTACAACGCCTTCCCGTTTAAAAATCGTAGTACCGATAATCACTGTTGCCAGACCAAAGACCATCTGTCCCGTACCCATGGTAGCAGAAAAGCTTCTCTGCTCATGGCAGACCACACAGCCACAAAGAGCTACCAGTGCGTTAGAAATCACCAGGCCTAAAATTTTAACCTTTCCCTTATCCTTTGCGAGAGAAGTCACAAGCACATCATTGTCACCTACTGCACGAAGCAAAAGACCGTTCTTCGTCTTAAAATACAAGTCCAGCAAAAGCTTAAAAATAACTGCCAGCAAAAATGCAACGATCAGCTTCCTTTGTAACAGGGTAAAGCTGCCGAGCAGCATTACCACAGGCTCCGCGGTAAAAATCGTATCCACCTCCCTGCCCACGGCCAGGTTAGAGCCTGCTATCTGCAAATTAATGGAAAACAGCGCCGTCATGGTAATAATACCCGCGAGCAAATCGCGCACTTTAAAGCATACATGAATCACACCGGTCACCAAACCGGCCAGTGCCCCTACTGCCATAGCCGCGGGCAGCGTCACATAAGGATTGACTCCCTTCACAAGCAATACCGCCGTAACAGCTGCCCCCAGCGGAAAGCTTCCATCTACTGTCAAATCCGGAAAATCCAAAATTTTATAGGTAATATAAATACCATAGGACAGCAGGGCATAAATCAGCCCCTGTGTCACTGTACTAATAATCAAATCAAGCATATTCCTGCTCCAATCTTTATTCTGTAAAATTATTTCCGTGACTCGATTGCCTTTTCGGCGATATCAGCCGGAATCGTTATTCCCATCTCGGCAAGTGCTGCCGAATTGATATAAATACCATACTCCGCAATTGTCTCATACGGAAGCTCGGAAGCCTTTTCCTCCCCCTTCAATATCTTCGCTGCCATATCACCGGTCTGACGACCAAGCTCAAAATAATCGATTCCTGCCGCTGCCACACAACCAATGGTTACCTGCTCAACTTCACTTCCGTACACCGGAATCCCTGCCTCATTCGTCTTTTCCAAAATAGAAGAAAGCACACCTACCACATTATTGTCCGTCAAATTGGAAAAGCAGTCAACTCCCTTACTTATTAACGTATCTGCTGCCTGCGTCACCTCAGCCTGCGCCGTTACGCCCAGTGCCTCAATAAAAAATCCGTACTCCGATGCCTTTTCCCGGTATTCCTCTACCGCAGAAACGGAATTCGGCTCACTGGTAGTATAAATAATACCGATGGTCGATGCCGCCGGCTGAAGCTTTCGAATCAAATCAAGCTGTGCCGCTACCGGAAGCTTATCAGAGGTACCGGTAATATTACCGCTGTCCAGCTTTGCCTTTACCGGATCCGAAATTGCAGTGAAAATCACCGGAATATCCTTATCCTCTGCTGCCGCAAAGCAAGCCGTGGCTGCATTGGTTGCGATACCGCACATCAAATCCACATTTTTTGCCGAAAAATTCTGTCCGATCTGGGTACAGATATTGTCATCAAAGCCTGCATTCTGGTAATCCACGGTAAAATCAGTTCCTTCTACAAGCCCTGCGTCTGCAAGACCCTGTAAAAAGCCTTCGCGGCAATTATCCAGGGAAGCATGCTCGCCGTACTGGCTGATACCGATTACCGGCGTTCCATTTTTACTGCCACATGCCGTCATCCCCACTACCATCACTGTTGCTACTGCTGTAGCAAACACTCTTTTCATTGTCTTTCTCATACTCATGTCCTCCTTCATTCTGTCCATCTCTCCCTTCCCTTTGCGTGCAGGCTTCGCGCTCCACGCTCCCCACGCACTTCGCGACTTCGTCGCTCAGTCGTGGGTGCGTTCGCCTTCT